>NC_009767.1:2263333-2586666 GCF_000017805.1 Roseiflexus castenholzii DSM 13941
TCAATGGGCAGCATACGCGGCTCACCGTCGGGACCGCTCACCGCCTCGGGTTGTTGCGAGCGCACCCCCATCATCAGCGGCACCGACGGACCGTACACATCGGCGTCGAGCAGCCCAACCTGCGCCCCTTCGCGCGCGAGCGCCACCGCCAGGTTGACTGCGACCGTCGATTTGCCGACGCCGCCTTTGCCGGCGGAGACGGCGACGACGTGGTTGACGCCGGGGATGGCGACCTGTTCGGGGATGCCGCCGCGTGGACGCACCTGCGCGGTAAACTCGATGCTTACCCGATTACGCGGAATGCCGGCGATTGTTTCGAGCGCTTCTTCGCATTCGCGCTGAATCTGATCCTTGAGCGGACAGGCGGGGGTGGTCAATTCCACGGCAAAGCGCACGGTATCGCCATCGATGACCAGATTCTTGATCATCTTGCGCGATACCAGATCGCCGCCGAGTTCCGGCTCCTGCACCGTCGCCAGCGCCTGCAACACCGCCTGCTCGCTCGGCCTGTCGTTATGGCGTGAAAAGAGACCCATGATCCCTCGCTTCCCCGAGTCGCTTTTCGCTCCTCTCAGTATACCATATTTTTATAGCGAAAACTATCGTAAATAGATGAGGACAATCACCTCTTTTTGCCGATTGTGGAGAAGGCAAGCGCTATTGTACCATAGAAGGTGACCACTACACACGGCGACGCTTGTGAGTCATGAGCGTATCCGATATACTGGCACATACGTTGTGATATGGGAGCGCTGAAGAGCAGACTGAGGAGATGTTTGTGCGTTCTCTTCCGGCGCCATATCTGGCGGAGCGAACCATTCGTGTCGATGTGTGTTGCATCGACACAGTGCGACATCGATCAGGAAGAGGCGGTGTGGGACGACACTCTTATCCGAATTCGCCGCGATGCTCAACGAGTGGCTGACTCGTCTGGAGAATCTGGCTGCTTCCCCAGATACCGATCTACAATCGCCACAAACACATCTTCGAGCGACGGATCAATTGGTTCGATGTGAACGTCGGACACCTGCGCCGACTCCAGGGCTGCGGCAAGATGCGGCAACCGAAGCGCTGCGTCGTCGACGATGACGTGGAGCCGGGCGCCATGCGGGGCCACGCTGCGCACGCCGGGTTGCGCCAGCAGGGTGGTGCGCGCTCGTTCCTGCGGCGTGCCCTCAACTTCCAGTACGGCGCCGTCGAACGTCGTGCGCTTGAGCGCCATTGGTGCGTCGAGGGCGACCAGTCTGCCGCCGTACATCAGTCCAATGCGGTTGCAGTGCTCGGCTTCGTCCATGAAGTGAGTGGTGACAAAGACAGTCACCCCTTCGCCTGCCAGGTCGTAGATCAGGTCCCAGAACTCGCGGCGCGCCTCCGGGTCGACGCCGCTCGTCGGCTCGTCCAGAAAGAGGACCTGCGGACGATGAACGATGGCGCATGCCAGCGCCAGGCGTTGCCGCCAGCCGCCCGGCAGGTCTGCGGTCAGCACCCGGTCGTGCCCGCGCAGTCCGGCAAGGTCGATCAATGCGTCGATGCGTGTGGCGCGTTCGGCACGCGGAAGACCGTACACGTCGGCATAGAATGTCAGGTTTTCACGCGCCGTCAGATCGCCGTAGAGACTAAACTTTTGCGACATGTAGCCGATCCGTCGGCGAATGGCTTCCTGGTCGCGCGCAATGTCGAGTCCTAGAACGCGCCCCCTGCCGCTGCTCGGTGTCAGCAGCCCGCAGAGCATGCGGATCGTGGTGGTTTTGCCGGAGCCGTTCGGTCCCAGAAAACCGAAGACTTCGCCATAGGATACGTGCAACGAGACTTCATGCACCGCTACGAACGAACCGAAACGGCGCGTCAGATGATCGGTTATGACAGCGTAATCGGTCATGCTCAAGAGTTTAGAGTGAATGGCGTGAGCGCGTGCGAATACATCAGCGACGAACGTCCAACGGTCCACGTTCAACGCTTTAATACCAATTGAAGATGCCGCATTCTTGTCATTCCGAGCCCTTCGCTTCGCTCAGGGTAAACTCAGCGAGGAATCTGAGCGGGTCGCGCACGACCCCTCGCTCTGCTCGGGGTGACCATGCCGGATGGTCACAGGTGATTGGTATAAGGCTTCCTCATCTTGTGCGCGCACCAGCAACACCGGCAGCGCCGAGTCGTGCACCACCTTTGTTGCAATGCTGCCCAGCCATAGATGTTGCAAACCGGTGCGTCCATGGGTCGCCATGACAATCAGATCGGCCTCCTCTGCTTCTGCCGCGCGGATGATTTGTTCGGCAGGCGCGCCTTCGGCGACTCGCGCGCGCGCGTCTATCTGGCGGGCGCGCAACTGATCGGCGATTCGTTCCAGGTACTCGCGCGCTTCGATGGCGCCATCGTCGGTATGTGCGACGACGCTGATGAGCACGAGTGCAGCGCCAGTGCGTGCGGCGATCAGTTGGGCTTCGGCAAGCGCCTGTTCCGCGAGCAGTGAACCGTCGAGCGGGACGCAGATGGTGCGGTAGGCGACTTCGGCGACCGGCGGGCGCGCGCCGCCGTTTGAGCGCACGACGAGCAGTGGCGTCGGCGCAGCGTGCAGCACCTTCGCGGCGACGCTGCCGAATGCCCAGCGCAGCGCGCCGCCGTAGCCGTGAGTTGTCATTGCGATCAATCCCACTCCAGGTTCGTGTTCTGCACGCGCAATGATGGCGGCAGCAGCGTCATCGGCCGGCTGCACGTCGAACGATACGCGCAGACTCATCGAGTGCAGCCGTTCTGCCACACTCGCCAGGTACATGTTGGTGCGCGCCAGCACTTCTTCGGTCCATTCCCGGCGCAATTCTGCCGGAATGGTCGTCTTCCAGAAGAGGGACTGGCTGATCTCGCCGGGTGTCACGATCCTCAGCAACAGGAGCGAGGCGCCGGTTGCACGTGCCAGCGATACGGCGTAAGGAATCACGGCTTCGGCAGTCGTGGACCCATCGAGCGGAAGAAGGATGTGCCGCGTCATTGCGATCTCCTCTCTCGTTGCAGATACAGGAAGATATCCTCCATGCCGGGTGATACCGGGCGAATGGCGTGCAGCGTCACGCCTGCGTCTGTGAGGGTCTGGTGCAGCATTGCGTCATCGAACCCTGGTGCGGCAATCACGTGAAGACGATCACCGAAGACGTGAACATCGCGCACTTCGGGAAGCGCCCGGATGACGGTTTCTGCTGCGTGGCGCGGCTCGGCGCGGATCTCCAGCACGGCGCCGGGCACGAGGCGCTGGAGTTCGCGCGGCGTCCCGTGCGCCAGCAGATCGCCGGCGCGCATGAAACTCACCTCGTGGCAGCGCTCGGCTTCATCCATATATGGCGTGGTGAGCAACACCGTCATGCCGCGGTCGTGAACCGCTTCGTGGAGAAGATCCCAGAATTCACGCCGCGATACCGGATCGACGCCGGTGGTGGGTTCGTCGAGCAGCAGTATCTGTGGATGATGGATGAGCGCGCATGCCAGCGCCAGTTTCTGGCGCATTCCGCCGGAGAGTTCATCGGCGCGTCGGTTGCGAAACGGCTCCAGGCGGCTGAATCCGAGCAGTCGGTTCAGCAACGTGGCGCGTTCCGCGTGTGGGACGCTATAGGCGTCGGCGTAAAAGCGCAGATTTTCGAGCACGGTCAGGTCGCCGTACAGACTAAAGCGTTGCGGCATGTAGCCGATGCGTTGCCGCACGCCCTCTGGATCGCGCGCCACATCGATCCCGGCGACGATTGCGCGTCCGCTGTCGGGGCGCAATGCACCGCAGAGCAGGCGCAGGGTGGTCGTCTTGCCGGCGCCATCCGGTCCGAGCAAACCGTGGATCCGCCCCGCTGCCACCATCAGGTTCAGGCGATAGACCGCATGCACCGGACCGAACGAGCGGCTCAGGTCAATGGTTTCGATGGCGGGCAAGTCGTTCATTGCACGGCTACAACCTCGGATACAAAATCGCGCAACGCCGTGGTGTACGCTTCCGGTTGATCAAGGTTCGCCAGGTGGGATGCGTTTTCGATCAGGCGCAGCCGACCCTGACGCAGGGCGCGCAGGTAGGAGTGCTCATCGCGTCGAAAGAAGCGATCATTGGCGCCGTTGAGCAACAGCACCGGCATATCACAGGCGCGCAATGCGGGCAGCGGATCGAAGTCGAGCAGTGCGGCGGAAATATCGGCGTAAAAGCGGTAGAAGAAGCCGCGCGCGATGATCGGTTCCGCCAGTGCTGCGGGGTAGGTCTTGCGCAGCGTGCGTTCCTCGGCGCGCGCCAGCAACGGCGAGAAGGTGCGCGTCGCAAAGCGGGTGACGGCGACGTAGGGCGCTCCTATGAGACGACCGGGCAGCCCGTGGAACGCGAACGTACAACCGGACAACACCAGCGCCGTTGTGCGCTGTGGGTGTCGGGCGCCGAACGCCAGCGCCACATATCCCCCCAGCGACAGACCGCAGACAATCGCCCGCCCGTCTGCTACCGTGTCGATGACGGTTGCGATCTGCGATACGGCGGCATCGAGGGAAAACGGCACGTGCGCCAGCGCGCCATGCCCCGGCAGATCGGGAGCGATCACGCGCAGGGAAGCGCCGAGCGCGTCGATCTGCGGTTGCCAGAGCGCACGCGTCATGCGTGCGCCATGGATCAGGACGATTGCCGGCGCATGCTCAGGACCGGCAAGCGTGTACTCACGTGGGTGTATCATCATCCCCCCTAACCCCTCTCAAGAAGCGTGACATCCGCTGGCATACCGGGCTTGAGCGCGTGGTCGGCATTGGGCAACTCGATGCGCACGGCAAAAACCGTTGTGGCGCGCTCGTCGCGTGTCTGAACGTTGCGCGGCGTAAACTCGGCGTTTTGGGCGATGAATGTGACGGTCCCACGAAAGACGCGACCCGGAAAACTATCGACCGTGACCTCCGCCGTCTGTCCAAGGCGCACGCGCCCGATGTCGGCTTCGCTGATGTACACGGTCAAGCGTACTGTGTCGAGCGAGCCAATGGTCATGAGCGGCATACCGGGGGTCACCTGTTCTCCTTCGTGGATGGGGCGACTCAGAATGATGCCGGAACGCGGCGCGCGCAATGTCGCCTTCTCAATCATCACCTCGATCTGCCGTTGTGCTGCGCGCGCCTGCGCCAGTTGCGCCTCCGCCGCCTGAATCTGCTCCGGGCGGGCGCCGTTCCGCGCCATCTCCAGGCGCGCGCGCGCCTGCGCCAGTTGCGCCTCGGCGATTGCCTGCTGCGCGCGCGCCGCATCGACCGCCGCGCGCAACTGCTGCGGATCGGCGCGCATCGCCTCGACCACATCGAAAAGACGTTGCGCGTTTGCGAGCGCCGTTTCGGCAGCAGCCATATCTTGGGGCGTTGGTCCTGCTTCAGCTTTTGCCAGCGCCGCCTGTGCGCTATCAACCTGCAATTCTGCCTGACGCACGCCAACTACCTCTGCCTGGCGCGCCTGTTCCGCCTGCACCAGCGCCTGTTCCAGCGCCGTCTCCGCCTGACGCAGCGCCGCTTCCGCCTGAACGAACTGTGCATAGTAATGCTCGCGCGCCCCATCGCTCACGGTATTCGGCAGGCGTTGCACGCCGGCCGGCGTCGTGACCAGCACCAGAGGCATAAGTGCATCCTGCCCGGTATCGCGCACATACTCCCAGTTGCTCTTCGCCTGAGCGTAACGCGCCTGCGCCTGCGTGAGCGCCGCTGCCGCCTGTTCGACCTGCGCTTCCGCCAGTGTCTTGGCGGCGGAGAGTTTATCGCGCGCGGCATGCAGGTTCTCCTGTGCCAGTGCGAGCGCTGCGCGCGCCGCGTCGATATCCTCCTGGCGCGTGCCAGCGCGCAGTTGTTCCAGCGCGCGCAGCGCCGAATCGCGGTTGGCGCGCGCCTGCGCCAGTTGCAGGTCCAGTTCTCGTGGATTGTTCAGGATGGCGAGCGCGTGCTCATACGCCCGGGCAGCGCCAGCCGCCGCCGCTTCCGCTTGCTTCACCTGCGCCTCGGCAATGGCGATCTCCTCGCTCCGCGTTCCGGCGCGGATCTGCGCCAGGTTCGCCTCGGCTGCCGCCACTGCCGCCTTCGCCTGATCCAGTTGCGCTTCGAGCAGTGCCGTATCGATCTGCGCCAGCTCCTGCCCGACGCGCACCTCCGATCCTTCATCGGCAAACAGCCGCTGCGCGCGTCCGGCGATTTCTGCGGTCACCAACACCTCTTCGGCTTCGATCGTGCCCGATCCGGTGAGGGCGCCATTCCGCGCCTGCGCCGATTGCTGGAACCACCAGTACCCGCCGCCGATCAACCCGGTTATCAGGAGCAGCGGGACAACTATTCGTGTGCGTGGATGCATGATCGCCTCCCAACGTTCATCAGTCAAGCCGTTTGCGGAAGCGCGCCGTGGCGGCAACGATCAGGATGGCGCCAAACAGTGCCAGTGCGCCGATCTGCGGCAGCAACGTCGAAGCATCGACGCCTTTGATGACGATGCCACGCACCACAATCAGATAGTAGGTCAGCGGAATGATGCCGCTGATGAATTGCAACGCCGCAGGCATCGCAGCTACCGGATAGATGAAACCGGAAAGAAAGACCGATGGCAGAAGGGTCAGGAAGGTCAGCAGAAACGCTTCCTGCTGCGTGTTCGCTACGGTCGAAATCAGCAATCCAATCGACAGCGTCGAAAGCAGGAACAGACAGGAGATCGCCAGCAGCAACCCGACATCGCCCTTGATCGGCACGCCAAACCAGAAGGTTCCCAGGATCAACACTTCGAGCGTGATCAGCAGCGCCACCAGCGCATACGGCAGAATCTTGCCCAGAATCAGCTCAAAGGACCTGATGGGGGTGATGATCAACTGCTCGATCGTTCCCCGTTCGCGTTCCCGCACAATTGCCGACGATGTGAGCAGCGTCGCCTGCAATTGGAGCACCAGCCCAATGAGACCGGGAATCATAAAGACGGCGCTTGCCATATCCGGGTTGTACCAGACGCGGGTGCGCACCTCGAGCAGCGGCGCGGTTGCGCCACGTCGCTCGGTCTGGATGCTGACCGACTTCGCCTGCCCGATCAGACGCGCCGCCGATAGTGACGAACCGGCGATCGATGGGTCCGATCCATCGAGAACGAACACCACCTGCGCCCCCCGGCGTCCCTGCACGTCGGCAGCATACCCTGGCGGAATGATCAGACCGGCGCGCGCCCGGCCGCCATCGATCAACGCGGCGAGTTCGCGGTCGCTGCCGGTGTAGTGTGCCACAGCAAACTGCCCGGAGGCGACAAATGCCTCAACCAGATCACGGCTGGCAGAGGTGCGATCCTGGTCGAACACTGCCAGCGGCACGTCGCGCACGTCGGTGGTTGCAGCATAGCCGAGCAGGATCAACTGCATCAGCGGCGCGATGAACATCACCACCAGCGTGCGCGGATCGCGCCGAATGTGGATGAACTCTTTGCGCATCACGGGCCAGAGGCGGCTGAACATCACGCATCCTCCCCTTCGAGGCTCAAACCATGGAGGAAAACATCGACCGCCATGGCGACCGCCTGATCATCGGCGAGTTGGAGGGCTTCGGGCTGGCGTAGCACCTCGCGCGCAATCACGTGGACAACGATGCTGCCCAGAAATGTGCGCACACTGATCGACGTGTCGTGCGGGCGGAGACGGCCATTATCAATTTGCCGTTGCAGGTAGGCGCGCAACACGCCGAAGACCCGATCCACGAAGTGCTGTCGTATCATGGCGGCCACTTCGGGAAAGTGCAGCGCCTCTGCCAGAATGATGCGAAACACCGCAACATTTTCGGGGATGCTCATCATCGTCAGGTAGGAACGTCCAACGAGGGTCAACCCTTGACGCGGCGGCAGGTCCATCAACTGTTGCGGATGATCGACGAGCGCCAAAATCGTGGCGCGCTCGCGCAGCATAGAGAGAAAGAGGTCCTGCTTGTCTTTGAAGTAGTGATAGATCAGCCCCGGCGAAATGCCTCCCGCTGCTTCGGCGATGTCGCGGTTCGTCGCCTTTTGAAACCCTTTGGTGCTGAAGACCTGCAACGCCGCATCCATAATCTGGCGCCGCCGGTCGCGCGTGTTGCTGTCGTCCGCTCCTGCCATTGCCATTCCTTATTTGATTGATCGAACAATCAAACATAGTCTATCAGAAATTGATTGATCGATCAGTGAAGATTTCGCAACCATCGTGAACAGAACGGTAATGACCGCGTTGCAGGTTGGCAGTTGACCATCCAAACGTTGGTCGTATGCGTATCGATTTTTGCCGCAGCACAACGCAGTGCGCCTGTCACTCTGAGCGGAGTCGTCGCCGGAGTGACGGGTTGCGATATGGCATCACCGCCGGGATTCCGAGCGCAGCGAGGAAAATATGAAGTGTCGCCGACCCGGGACAGCACGCACACGGGTGCGCGACTGCTGCCGGGAAAAATGAAAACATCGGGTCTTCGGGCAAAGTTTGTCGCTGTAAGAGGAAAGAGTACCCTGTCGGTGCGTCGCTGAAGCATGATATACTGGAGAGTGTAAGGGATTGCGGGGGCCGGAGTGGGTAGAACGCTTCGGACCCCGTGCTGTTTCTGAGTAATGCCGATGCTGACTGCGGTTCTTTCAGGATTTGGCGGCGCCATTGCGGCGCCGTGGCTGCACCGGGTTGCGCCGCGCTCTGCCGGATGGATTATGGCGCTGCTGCCGTTTGCGTTGATGATCTACTTCATCAGCCTGGTTCCGACAGTGGCAGGCGGAGAGACGTTGCGTTTCAGTTATGCATGGGTTCCGAGCCTGGGGATTAATCTGTCGTTTCGTATCGACGGGTTGAGTCTGCTTTTTGCGCTGCTGATTACCGGCATCGGCACGCTGGTGATGATCTATGCCGGCGGCTATCTGGCGAATGATCCGATGCTGGGACGGATGCTAACGCTGCTGCTGATCTTTATGGCGGCCATGCTCGGCATCGTCACGTCCGACAATCTGATCGGTCTGTTCGTCTTCTGGGAACTGACGACGATCAGTTCCTATCTGTTGATTGGTTACAAGCACGAGTACGAGAAAGCGCGCAAGGCGGCGTTGCAAAGCCTGCTGGTGACCGGCATTGGCGGGCTGGCGCTGCTGGCGGGGTTTGTGCTGCTGGGGCAGGTCGCCGGGACGCTGGAGATCAGCGATTTGCTGACGCAGGGCGCTGCGGTGCGCGCGCACCCATTGTACGGCGGCATCCTGGCGCTGGTTTTGTTCGGCGCATTCACCAAATCGGCGCAGTTCCCGTTCCACTTCTGGCTTCCCGGCGCGATGGAAGCGCCGACGCCGGTCAGTTCGTATCTCCACTCGGCGACGATGGTAAAGGCCGGCGTCTTTCTGCTGGCGCGGCTCAACCCGGTGCTCGGCGGCACGGAAGCCTGGCAATGGTTGCTCACCGGCTTCGGGAGCGCCACCATGATCGTCGGTGCGTTGCTGGCAGTGCAGCAGACCGATCTGAAGCGTATTCTGGCGTACACCACCGTTTCGGCGCTGGGCACGCTGGTGGCGCTCATTGGCGTCGGCACGGACGATGCGCTCAAGGCGGCGATGGTCTTTACGCTGAGCCATGCGCTGTACAAAGGCGCGTTGTTCCAGGTTGCCGGGTCGGTCGATCACGAGACCGGCACGCGCGACATCACGAACCTTGGTGGGTTGCGCGCTGTGATGCCGATCACGGCGGCAGCCGGCATGCTGGCTGCGGTTTCGATGGCCGGTTTGCCGCCGTTGTTTGGGTTCATTGCCAAGGAAGTTCAGTACAAGGCAAACCTGGAAGAGCCGATCCTGATTACGGTCGCGCTCTTGACGAATATGCTGACCGTTGTCGCCGCCGGTTTGGTATCGTTGCGCGTGTTCTTTGGTCCACCGACGCAGACGCCGAAGCACGCGCACGAAGCGCCGTTGAGTATGCGGATGGGTCCGGTCGCGCTGGCGCTCGCGGGGCTTGGCACGGGATTGTTCTCGGTTCAGATCGGCAATGCCCTGATTGGACCTGCAACCGGTTCGGTGATCGGGAAGACAAAGGAGATCGAACTGCTCCTGTGGGCCGGTATTGAAGGCGCAGCCGGTCAGGCGCTGGTGTTGAGCGTGGTCACCCTGGTTGTTGGTGCAGGGTTGTATCGGGCGCGGGGTATCTTCGCGCGCTTTGCCGCCGCTACTGCGCCGCTGGCGTCATGGGGCGCCGAAGGATGGTATCAGCGCGCCGTCGATGGCATGCTCGCGCTGGCAGCCTGGCAGACCCGGTTGCTGCAAAATGGCTATCTGCGGTTTTATATCGGACTGATCATCGCCACGGTGCTGGCGCTGACTACATTCACGCTCGTGGTTGGGCGGGTCGTGATTACTATTCCGGCGGATTGGGCTGATGTGCGTGTGTATGAACTGATGGTGGCGCTGATCATCATTGCTGCCACAACGTTCGTCATCCGTGCGACGTCGCGCATGGCCGCCGTTGTTGGTCTGGGATTCGTCGGCTATGGCACGGCACTGGTTTTCCTGCTGTTCAGCGGACCCGATCTGGCAATCACGCAGTTTGCCGTCGAGACGCTGGTAGCCATCCTGTTTGTGCTGGTCGTCTATCGTTTGCCGCGCTTCAGCAATCTTTCAACCGCAGGCGCGCGAGTGCGTTCCGCAGGGCTTGCGATTGCCGGCGGCGCGCTGATGACCGTGCTGACCCTGATGGCGCTCGCATCACCGACCGAGTCGCGTGTGAGCGGATTTCTGGCAGAGAATAGTGTGCCACAGGCATTTGGTCGGAATGTGGTCAATGTCATTCTGGTCGATTTTCGTGGGTTCGATACAATGGGCGAAATTACGGTGCTCGGCGCGGCAGCCATTGGAATCTACGCCCTGCTCAGGCTTGTGCCGGCGTCTGAGCATGATGAGCAGAAGGGCGCTGATGCGCAGACGGGCAATGGCGTTCCGCGTGAGCGCACCGAGACGATCGATGTCTGATGGAGTTGCCGATGCACTCATTAATTCTGGCGACCGCAACCCGCCTGTTGTTGCCGTTGATGCTCATTTTCTCAATCTTTCTGCTCATTCGGGGCCACAATGAGCCGGGTGGCGGATTCGTCGGCGGGTTGGTTGCAGGCGCAGGTTTCACGTTGTACGCGGCGGTGTATGGCGTTGCGCAGGCGCAGAACACGCTACGGATCGACCCCAAGCGCTTGATCGGTGCGGGGTTGCTGGTGGCGGCGTTGAGTGCGCTGTTCTCGCTGTTTCTAGGGCTGCCATTCATGACCGGGCTCTGGTACAAAGAAGCGTTGCCGGTCATCGGTAAAGTCGGCACCCCGTTGCTGTTCGATGTTGGCGTGTACCTGGTAGTGGTTGGTATTACCGTCACGATCATGTTTACGCTCTTCGAGGTGGAGGGGGAGTAGCGCTATGGAGTTCATCTGGGCGATTGTCATTGGTGTGTTATATGCTGCGGGGCTTTATATGATTATGCGACGCAGCGTTGTGAAAATTGTGCTTGGGCTGGCGCTGCTTGGCTATGCGGCGAACCTGCTGATTTTCATCGTCTCGCATGTGACGCGCGGCAATCCGCCGCTGGTTCCCGTCGGCGCGGAAGCGCCGATCGCGCCCTATGCCGATCCGTTGCCGCAGGCGCTGATTCTGACGGCTATCGTGATTGGCTTTGGGGTCCAGGCGTTTACTATTGTGCTTTTCCGGCGCGCCTATCGGAGTTGTGGCGCGGATGATATTGATGAGTTGAGGACGACCGAGCAATGAAGCAGGGTGGATGGTGAGCTGTGCATTGTTCTGAGAGATGGGTATGGATGTTCTGTTAGTGCTGCCGGTGCTTATTCCGTTCATCACCGGTATTGTCATGCTCGTATTCTGGGGGCGACGCGACATTCACCGCGCCTTGAACGTCGTTGGCGCGGCGCTGCTGCTGGTTGCCGGCATTGCGTTGTTGGATGGTGTGTCGCGCAATGGCATTCAGGCGACGCAGTTGGGCAACTGGCCCGCGCCGTTCGGTATTTCGTTCGTCGCCGATCTTCTCAGCGCCATCATGGTGGTCATCACCGGATTGACGGCGCTTGCAGTCGCTGTGTATTCATTGGGCAGCATGGATGAAGCGCGCGAGCGGTTTGGCTACTATCCGTTGTTGCACATCATGTTCATGGGCATCTGTGGCGCGTTCCTGACGGGTGATATTTTCAATCTGTATGTCTGGTTCGAAGTGCTGCTGATGTCGTCGTTCGTGCTGATGGCGCTGGGGGGCGAACGGGCGCAACTTGAGGGGTCGATCAAGTATGTGACGCTCAACCTGCTCTCTTCAGCACTCTTCCTCAGCGCCGTCGGAATCCTGTATGGCGCGGTTGGCACGCTCAATATGGCCGACCTGTCGCAGCAGTTGTCGCTTCTCAATCAGCCTGGGCTGGTGACGACGCTGGCGATGCTGTTTCTGACGGCGTTCGGCATCAAAGCCGCGATCTTTCCGCTTTTTGCCTGGCTGCCGGCATCGTATCACACGCCACCCATTGCGGTTTCGGCGATCTTCGCCGGTCTGTTGACCAAGGTTGGCGTCTATGCATTGATCCGGGTATTCTCGCTGTTGTTTGTGCAGAACATTGCGCTCACCCACGGATTGATCCTGGCGCTGGCGGGTTTGACGATGGTGACCGGGGTGCTTGGCGCGGTGGCGCAAAATGAGTTCCGCAGGGTGTTGTCGTTCCATATCATCAGCCAGATCGGCTACATGATCATGGGGTTGGGGCTGTTCACGTCGCTGGCGCTGGCGGGAGCAGTTTTTTACATCATGCACCATATTATTGTGAAGATGAACCTGTTTCTGGTGAGCGGCGTCGTTCATCGCCTGCGCGGGTCGTATGAACTGAAAGACCTTGGTGATGTCTACAAGGTGTATCCCTGGCTGGCGATCCTGTTCCTGATCCCGGCGTTTTCGCTGGCAGGCTTTCCGCCACTCTCTGGATTCTGGGCGAAATTGATGCTGGTGCAGGCTGGATTGCAGGTCGAACAGTATGTCATTGTTGCCGTATCGCTCGTCGTCAGTTTGTTGACGGTCTTCTCGATGACCAAAATTTGGGCGGAGGCGTTCTGGAAGAAAGCGCCGGCGCCGACCCAATCGAATACGCAGAGTCTGGCATTCATGGTCGTTCCGGTCGTCGGGTTGGCGCTGGTGACCGTCGTGATTGGGTTATCGGTGCAACCGTTCTACGATCTGGCGCAGCGCGCCGCCGATCAACTGCTCAACCCGGCGGAGTACATTGCAGCGGTGCAGAGTGCGTCGCTGGCGCTCCGGTGAGGTGCCATCATGTTTTTGTTGAACATTTTGCTGGCGATTGCCTGGAGTGCGTTGACCGGTCAGTTCACGCCGCTTGATCTGGCGTTTGGCTTTGTGCTTGGATACGGCATTCTCTGGATACTGCGCCGGCAACTGCGCGGTGAGCGCTACTTCGTCAAGGCGCCGCAGATGGTCCGTTTTGTGGTCTACGTACTGTGGGAAATCATTCTGGCGAACCTTAATGTGGCGCGCGTTGTGCTGCTGACGCCAAAAGAGCGGATCAAACCCGGCATCGTCGCTATTCCGCTCGACATTCGCTCCGATGCGGAAATCACCATGCTTGCCAATCTGATCACGCTGACGCCGGGCACGTTGAGCCTTGATGTGGCTGACGACCGCAGTTGCCTGTATGTGCATGCCATTGATGTTGGCGACCCGGAACAGTTCCGGCGCGGGATTAAAGAAGGATTTGAGCGTTTAGTGTACGAGGTGTTCAACTGATGGTGCAGATAATTGCGCTCTGGGTTGTGCTGCCGCTGCTGAGCATCGCGGTTGCGTTGCCGGTCATTCGCCTGGTGCGGGGACCAAGCCTGCCGGATCGCGTGGTGGCGCTCGATGTGATGGGAACGATTGCCATTGCGATTTTCGCAGCGTATGCGCTGACCAATAGCAAGCCTGCTTTTCTCGATGCGGCGCTGGTGGTCGGGTTGATCGGCTTTATCGGGACAATCGCGTTTGCGTACTATACGGAGCGGCGGATATGATCGGCCTGATTCAAGAGATCGTCAGCGCTGTGCTTCTCGTGATCGGAACGCTCCTGCTGCTGCTGGCGGGCATTGGTATCGTGCGCATGCCCGATATTTTCCTGCGTATGTCGGCGGCGTCGAAGGCGTCGTCGCTTGGCGCCGGATGCGTGTTGCTGGCGGTCGCGGTGTCGGCGGCTGATATTGCGATCACGGTGCGCGCGGTCGCGGGGGTGCTCTTCCTGTTCCTCACTGCGCCGGTGGCCTCGCACATGATTGGGCGCGCAGCGTATATGATCGGCGTTCCGCTCTGGAAAGGGACGCTCGTCGATGAACTCAAAGGGCACTATGATACGCGCCGCCACACGCTGCGCGGTGTCGATGACGCCTCTCCGCGTCCGCAACGCGGCACTGGCCCGTTGGGGGATGTGCGGGACGCGGGCAGGTGATGCCAGTGATGAGTGACGAGTATTTGTAGTTTGTAGATCGGAACATGGGAATCCACTCAGACCACGAAGGATTACAAAAAGAGAGAGTGCAGTGCTTCGTGCTTTTTCGTGCTCTTGGTGGAAGAAAAGAAGTGCATCCACGAAGGTCACAAAGGAGCACGAAGCGCGGGAACTGTGATAAAGTCTTATTCAAGGACGCGGAGGTGCAAAGGGTTTTTGGATTAAGCGCCTCTACGGATGGCAGAGTGTTGAGCGTCATGCTTCACGCTCTCTCGTGATCTTTGTGGAGAATAATGTGTAGATCGGAACATGGGAATCCACTCAGACCACGAAGGATTACAAAAAGAGAGAGCGTCGTGCTTCATGCTTCGTGCCCTTTCGTGCTCTTGGTGGAAGAAAAGAAGTGCATCCACGAAGGCCACGAAGGGCGCGAAGGGAGGAGACAGCACTGGCATCTCGTCGCGCGATATTCGATCCTGAAGAGTGCGTCATGACTTCGGTCCCGCCTCAGCATCAGGCGAACGGTGCGCAGAGAGACCGGCATACCGTTCGACCAGCCGGTTCTTCTGTATCTTTCCGGTTGCTGTTTTAGGGAAAGACTCCACGAACTCCACGACCTGCGGACATTTGAAATCCGCCAGGTGCGCCCGGCAGTGCTCAATAATCGTTTCGGCGCTCACAGAGATGCCAGGATGAGCAACGATGAACGCAGCAACCTGCTCGCCCCAGATTGGATCGGGTAATCCGACCACGGCCGCTTCCGCCACTGCCGGGTGTCGGTAGAGCACTTCCTCGATTTCCTTGGGGTAGATATTCTCACCGCCCCGGATGATCATCTCCTTCTTGCGCCCGACGATGAAGAAGTAGCCCTCGGCGTCGCGCGAGCCGAGATCGCCAGTGAAGAGCCATCCATCCCGAATGGCAGCGGCAGTCGCTTCGGGATTTTTGTAGTATCCCTGCATCACGTTCGGACCGCGGATGACAATCTCGCCTACGGTCCCCGGCGGCACAGGCTGTCCCTGGTCATCCACAATACGAACCTCCTGACCGGGAAGCGCCACACCAATCGAGCCGATCTTGCGAGGGCGACCGTCCAGTGGGTTGAGCGTACTGACGCATGTGCCCTCGCTCAACCCATACCCCTCCAGAATGAACGCCCGATATATCTGCTCGAAACGCTCGAATACCTCAACCGGCATCGGGGCGGCGCCGCAGATGCATACCCGCAGGCTGCTCAGATCGTACTGCCCGGCATCGGGCAGATTGTTGAGAATGGCGTAAATCGTCGGCACGGCGCTGAAACTGGTGGCGCGGTAGCGCGCTAGCGCTGGCAGGAACTCACGCGGTGAGAATCCTTCCAGGAGAATCAAGGCGCCGCCCTGGTGCAATGCTGAAAGAACGCTGGCGACCTGCGCATTGACATGGAAAAGGGGCAACATACACAGCAACCGATCTGCCTCGCTGATCTGGCAGGCTGTCGCATACGACCAGACATCGAACAGGTAGTTGCCATGCGAGAGTAAGACTCCTTTCGGTCGTCCTGTCGTTCCAGAGGTATAGATAATGCTGGCGATGTCCTCTGGTCCCACGGCTGCGCTGACCGGATGATCGCCGGCAGCGGAGAGACTGGTGAAAGGATGCAGCGTCCGTGTGATCGATGTTTCCGGGACGGCGCCGACAATCACGATATGGCGCAACTGCGGGCATCCGTCGAGCGCCGGAGCGATGATCGGCAGCAGGGTGTCAGCAACGACCAGCACCACGCTGTCGGAGTTTTGCAAGATGTACCCCACTTCTTCGGCTTTCAGGCGCGGGTTGATCGGCACGGCGACGGCGCCGAGCGCTGCACAGGCGAAGAAGATGGTCAGAAACTCGGGGCAGTTGCCGAGTAATAGAGCGACTTTGTCGCTATGCTCCACACCAAGCGCACGAAGTCCATGAGCCGCCTGACGCACCTTTCGGGTAAACTCCGCGTAACTGATCTCCTCGTCGCGCCAGTAGAGATAGACCTGATCGTTTCGGGCAGCCGCCTGTCGTTCCAGTAGAGCGTAGAGTGACGTGTCCATAGTTCCTTATCCGAACTGAACCTGCGGGAAGACGTGCTCCCCGCAGGTTCGGCTGTCTACAACTCGCGCCCCAGCCACTCCCGATAAAATGTTTCCAGATCAGGCTGGAAACTATGAACGATGGGATAACCCGGAGGAACTGCTTCTACTTCGAGCAGGGTCCCATCAAGGGGGTCAATGTACTCGCGCAGCTCCATCCAGCCCGGCGTGCAGTGCATCATTGCCGGGTAGAGTTCTTGCAGGCTTGCCTCGGTATCGCGCACCCGGATGCGCGCTTTCAGCTTCCAGTTCTGACGGTAGTCGCCGAACTCATAGCCGCTGCGACTTTTCGTAACAATGCTCCCATCCGCCTTGCGCACGATAAACAGGTGTGGTCCCAGCGGCAGAAGGATCTGGTCATCCCATGGAACCCGTTCCTGTAACACGGCGATGTATTTGTCGAAGCGGTCGGGGTCTTTGAAGTTGCTCATCATCGCCTTGAGTTGCGGCCATTCCAGCCTGCCGTCAACCAGATCGGCGATGGTCGAGATGTCGTAGTGTGTCATTGCGTTGCTCCACAATTTACAGTGACCAGTCATCGTCCAGTCCCCAGAACGAGCGGAAGTGTGCCGCCCATGTTGGGCTGAGACTCATGCTCTCCTGGTACATTTGCCGCACCGGCTCGATAAAATTCTTCTGCACAACCCTGGTTCGCTGCTGCGCCATCCACTCGTCCACCGGTATGCTCTGCTCGATGCGCTCGCGCCGCATGGCAGCCCGGCGTTCTTCGGTCGCCTCGGCGTCCAGTTCCCATTCACCCGCAGCGTTCTGGAACGCAACCACGCCATAGGTGCTCGCGGCAAAGCGCGGCAGCAGATACCCCTCGTTCAAATCGCGCACCACTGCCGCCGGATCGCGTTCCAGCACATCACCCAGGCCGTTGCCGCCGCGCAGAACGCTCAGATAGAGGTCGTACTCTGCGTGCGGATCGGGCAGGTGAATGGTGCGCTTATCGCGTTCGAGCACGCCTTCGACGTGCGCGACCATCTGGCTGTTCTCAGGGTCCTCGTCGCTGATCGGATACGGCAGTTGGTGGGCGATGCGGCGCGCCATGTCGGTATGCTTGACACTCTGGCGATAGCCGGCGAACGCCGGATAGCCGCCGAAGAGACCTGTGCCGAGGAAGACATTCCCTTCGCCGAGATTGTAGAGCACCTGAGTGGGGGTGTTGTAGACCATTCGAATGGACTCGAAGCCGCTGCCGCCACGGAACTTGCCCGGTCCGAACGAATTGGGACGGATGCGTCGACTAAGGTAAAGCAGTGGTTCGAGGATTTCCCAGGCTTCGACATCGCCCATATCGCCTTCCGGGTTCCACATGGCGGCGCAGGTATCCTCGCCATCCATGACGTACCGCGCCGATGTGCCGCACGAACTCATCTCGAAGTTGGTCCAGGCGCCGGGTTGACCGTAATGATTGGGTCCCCCGCCCTGCGTCATATTCCAGGTGCCCGGGTACCCTGCAATGACCTCTTCCAGGTATCCTCGACCGACATACGCCATGCTCAAGGCGCGGAAGATGCCGGAATAGCCGGGGATGAGATAGACCCAGGCAATGCTGACCGAGCAGAACTTATTATCGGGATTCGCCCACGAACCGTAAGGCAGGTTATTCTGGATGGCGAAGTAGGCGCCATCATTGACTTTATCGTTGGGCACGAGCGTCTGGGTCAGCAACACCCACAACCCGCCCTGCATCGCGCTCGGCGGAGCGTTGAATGAATGGTAGCCCCATTTGCTCGCCCCCTCGAAACTGACCTTGAATTCGCCTTTGGACCCGATCTCCACGGTCAGCGGTGCGTGCATCAACGTGTCTTTCGCCGCCTCTGGCGACAACCGCCCTGCTTCGCCGCCGAACGTCACATCCATAAAACTCGGCACACTGTACGTGCCGGGGATGGTCAACTCCCTGACGCGCTGGACAAACGACCGGCGCCCATCTTCGATCACTTCACGAATAAACCGCTTGTAGGTCTCGATGCCTTCTTCACGGATGACTCGATGGACGGCTTCTTTGATCATCTGGCAACCGGCGATCCGTGTCTGCTGGTCGAGCATCCAGTAGAACGGTAATCGCACGGCGGTCTGACAGCGCAGCACATAGTCGCGGTGCAATCGGTTCTTCGAGCCGACTTTTTGCGCTGAAAGCATGAAGCCGTCTTCGTAGCGATGGATTGGACCCATCGGCATGCCGGAGGGCAATGGTGCGCCGACATCGATCACATGAGTCACACCAGCCGCCCAACCAATCAGTTCGCCCTCCCAGAAGATCGGCAGAATATCCTGGACATCGGCGTTATGCACATCACCAATGAAGGCATCGTTGTTGCAGAAAATGTCGCCATCTTCGATGCCGGGATTCTCTTCGTAGTTGTTGCGGATCATCCACTTGATCGCGTCGGACATAGTATGCACGTGGACCATGATCCCGGTCGAGAGGGTGATACTGTCACCTTCGGGGGTGTAGAGGGCGAAGCAGAGTTCGCCGATCTCGCGCACGATAGGCGATGCCGAGATGTTCAGCGCCGTCTCGCGGGCATTAACCATGCCGCCGCGTAAACGCGAGAAGAGTTTCTCGTAGCGGATCGGGTCTTCTTCCTTGAGCGTCAGGCGTTCAATGCCGTAGTAGCGCCCGGTTTCGGCAAAGAGGCGCTCACTCTCTTCCAGCATTGATCGAAGCGTTCGCCCGTTCCAGCCAATGCCGGCACTGGCAGTCGTATCGGTCATGATGGTCATAGTAACGTCTCCTTTAGCAATGTGCGATCATGGGTTCTACGCCTTATGCCGGCCGCATATGAAAAATGTCATTCCGGTCCAGCCACACCTGTCGATCGGGCGGGACGACCAGCGTACACGCCGGCGCTTCGATAATTGCCGGTCCGACGATCCGGTTGCCAGCGTGCAGGCGATCCATCGCAAAAATCGGCGTGGGGACCCAGGCGCCCTTCCAGTAGACCTCGCGGATGCTGATCTGCGCTTCTGGATCGGGAACGATTCCTGTCTCGGCACGGTGCGGCAGCGCAGGTTTTTCCACGTCCACCGAGCCGGTCATGATCGCCCGGGTCGCCAGATAGCCGAAATCGGGCGTGCGCGCTGCGTTGTAGTAGATTTTGGCATAGAGGTCATCGAAAGCGCGGAGCAACTGAAGAATATCGCCCGGTTCCTCGATCCGTCGTACCGGCGAACGAAACTCCAGATCGTTGAGTTGCCCGTAGTACTGCATGCGGATGGCCGGTTTGAAGTCGATCTGCTCGCGGGAAATGCCGCTCTTGGCGAACTCGGCGGCCACTTGATCGGCGAGAGCGTCCCATGCGGCATTGATCACCGCGCCGAGTTGCATTCTGGCGGTATCGTCGATGCCGGGGAAAATCGGCAGGTCAATCGAGCGATCATAGCGATACTCAAAATCGCCGCATGCACATCCGAACGCCGAGAAGCCCGGCGCCCAGGTGGGGATGAGCACATCTTCGAAGTTGAGTCCTGCCGAATATCCGCCCACGTGCAGCGGCCCGCCGCCGCCGTAGGAGAGTAATGTATAGTTTTCAGGACCGTATCCCTTGCCAATGATCCGCCCCAGCAGATTGTTCTTCAGATTATCCTCAAACAACTCGATCACGCCCGCTGCCGCAGCATACACATCAAGCCCGAGTGGTTCGGCGATCTGTTGCTGAACTGCCGCGATTGCGCGCTGCCGGTCGAGCCGGACTTCGCCACCCAAGAAGTTGTCGGGGTTAAGATAGCCGAGCACGACATTGCAATCGCTGATGGTGACCGTATCTACACCCCCTTCCGGGTAACAGACGCCAACTCGTGCGCCGGCGCTGTCGGGGCCGATCTCGATGCGACGGTTGCCTGGGTTGACACGCACGAATGAGCCGGTGCCTGCACCAACCGAGTCGATCTGCACCAGCGGAATATTGAGCAAAAAGCGCGCCACATCCGGCACATTCTTGATCTGAAATTCGCCATCGGTGATCAGCGCAATATCGAAGGATGTGCCGCCAATATCGGTGCAGGCGACGTTGTGCACCCCTATCCGTTCAGCCAGATACTTTGCCCCGATGACGCCCCCGATCGGACCGGAGATCAAGGTGCGCGCCAGTTCGCGCGCATCTATCGAGATGGTGCCGCCATGGCTGGCCATGACCCGCAGGTCGAACGTTGCTCCATGGGCGCGGGTCACGTCGCGCACCTTCTGTAATTGTTCCCGTGACGGTTCAGCGGCATAGGCTTCGAGGAGCGTCGCGTTCAGGCGAGGAAAATCGGCGCGCAATGGATAGAGTTCGGACGACAGGTAGATCGGTATACGACGACCTTCCGCTGCCATCACTTCTTCGGCGATCTCTCGCACCCGCTGCTCGTGCGCTGGATTCTTGAAAGAATAAATCAGATTAACGACGATTGAGTCCACGCCCATCGTCAGCAACTGTTCCACGGCTGCTCGCGCTTCGTGCTCATAGAGTGGGATGGCGACTTTGCCAAAGACATCAATCCGCTCGCGCACGCCAAAGATGCGTTGACGCGGGACCAACGGCGGGTTGTGGCGATGAGTGACAATGTGGAGACGATCCGAATAGGAGTATCCCAGATAGGTTTGAATCGCGCGCTCCATGCGCAAATAGTCTTCCATCCCGGCGGTGACGATGACTCCGACCTTGCGCCCTTTGCGCTCGAGCAGGCGGTTGAGCATTGCGGTACCGGAGTAGATGCCGCTGACCATGGCGCCGAAGGCTTCTTCGACGCTCATGCCCCAATAGTGCAGCGCGTCGCGCGCCGAGTTGAGAAAGCCAATCGACTCGTCGTGCGGGGTGGTCTGGGCTTTGCCGACGACAAATTCTCCACGTTCATTGATGATGAACGTGTCGGTCATCGTGCCTCCAGCATCAATGGCCAGAATGCGTGGACGAGACCCCATGCCGTTGCTCATGCGGTGCGCTCCTTTGCTCACTGCGAGTGATATGAACTTTGAGGATCGTGGGATCTCTGGTATTATGACAGGAAATCCCCCTGGATGCATGACTCAGAGTGAACGTTTTTTGTCTGTGCGTGCGCAATTTCCGCGTCCGAATTCATGCGCAATGGAGAGAACGTGGAGCGACACAACGATGTGGAGCTGGCCCTGTGGAGCTACGGGGCAGTTGAGGTGGCATGGCTGGAACAGGCTATGCACTTGGCGCCTGCGTCGCCGTCCGCAATGCGCGTTGCGGCACTGTTTGCTCAGGGAGGGGTGGTACGCATCAGGGGCGCAGCGGTGGAACGCATCAACGGTTCTGATCCCCTGGCGGGGACGAAGACATACCAGGGGAGCACAGCCTCTGACCGAGATCGCAGAGGAATCGCTGCGCCTTGTTACGATGGTCTCGAACTCGAACCAGGCGCCGGATGGTTGTGGAGCGGGCGCGCGCCGCTGACGATTATGCCGCACCCTCCCGGAGGCGCGCTGCTGGCAGTGCTTCCGGCCACGACACTAATGGCGCGGCTTGGCAACGTGGATGCGCTGACGGGGAGGATTCTGTCGGTTGTGCAGGGATGCGGCGCTGTCTGCGTTCAGTTGCTGTCAGCCCTTGTTCTGCAGGCGCCACTGCTCAGCGCCGGACAGCGCCTGATCCTGGGAGACGGCGCTCTCGATGCAATCATCGTATGGCTGCGCGGTGAGCAGACCACAGACGATCACCTGTCAACACGCCGCCGTGAGTTGCTCAACGCAATCTACTCCTACATTGATCATCGTCTTGAGGATTATCAACTGTGCCCGCGCGTTATTGCCGACCGATTCGGTGTCTCCGTTCGCTATCTGCACATGCTCTTCGCGGCGACCGGTATCACCGTCACCCGCTGGATCACCATTCGCCGTCTGGAGGTCATTCGGAGCGAATTGCTCCGTTGCGGCGGCGACCACGGCAGCATCCGCGACATTGCCACACGTTGGGGCTTTCACGATCTGTCGCGCTTCAGTCGCGTCTTCCGGCAGCACTTTGGCGAGCCGCCGTCGGTTTATGTACGTCGGCGTGTGGGGATAAGGTGAAACGATAAGGGTTGCACATCTATCAGGCGTGCGTTGATGGCTCGGACGGAGGCTTCCATGCGTGCGGTCGATAACGCTTCCCCATAGCATCGCGCAGCTCGCGCTGCCTTCCACGCGCCTGATGGGACCGTTTTGCGATTGGGCGACGATCTTCCAGAGATGGAGTATCGACGATACTCTTTGTCGAGACGGGAAATCTTTCCCAACGTCTTCCGGGATGCTCTGCCCTTCCTTCCTGACGCGCCTGCCAGTATGCTCAAAGAAAAAGGAGGGATATGAGTATGGCACAGTCTTCGCCCGACGTTCACGTGACATCGCTCCCGATCGCTCGCTCGCTGCCCTTACAAGTGGCGCAAGTGATTGCGGTGCTGATCACCGCTGCGGTCCTGATCGGGTTGACCTTGCTGCTCAACACGTTTGTCTTCAACGCCTGAAATGGCAGCCAGCGTCACCCGATGAGCACTTGCTCCTCCGGGTATGTCACCAGTTGCGGGCGCTGGTGCGCCAGCGCCACAACCAGCGTCAGAGCGCCCAACCGGCCCCAAAACATCATCACACAGATCACCAGTTGACCAAAGAGGTTTAACTCGCCGGTCAATTGTAGTGACAAGCCGCAGGTCGCAAACGCCGATACCACCTCGAACAGAGCATCATCGAGCGAGGCCTCGTGCGTGATCAGGATCAACCAGGTTGCCGTCAGCACCACCAGGAGCGACACCGTCAGAATGGCGGCTGCCTTACGCACCGTCTGCGGCGCCAGGGTGCGCCCGCCAATCTGTGGTGATGCCAGGCCGCGCGCATAGGCGCCCACTGCCAGCATCAACACTGCAAACGTCCCTGTCGTAATGCCGCCTCCCATCGATGCCGGCGCACACCCGATGAACATCAGCACAATCGTCAGTAATCGACCGGCGGGGGATAACTCATCGAGCGGCTGAAAGGCGCTGAATCCGGCAGTGCGCGTCGAAATTGACTGAAAGAGCGCCAGCGCAATCTGGCGCTCCAGCGACTCGTTTGCCAGCGGATGACCGGGTTGTTGTTCGGTCAGAAAAAGCCCGCCGGCGCCAATCGAGACCAGCGTGAGAACGACGGTCAGCGTGATGCGCGTATGCAGAGAGAAGCGTATCCGCCAGAACGTGAGCAATTCCGCCAGCACCGGGATGCCCAACCCGCCGAGGAAAATGAGCGTCCCCAGGATCGCCAGTGAGGTGCTATCGTTGGGAATGCCGTAGGGGTGCTGCGGCAACCCGCTGAACAGGTCGAAACCGGCGTTGCAAAAGGCGGAGACCGAGTGAAAGATCGCATACAACAGAGCGCGTTCCGGTCCCAGCATGTCGCGCCAGTGAATCCAGAGCAAGGCAGCGCCAATCGTCTCGATCAACAAGACCGTCAGCAGCACGCGCCGCACCAGTTGCACAATCGCGCCGGGCACCAGCAATCCCATCGAGTCGGTCAGCGCCAGGCGATCGGTGAGGGTGATTCGTCTTCCCAGCAACTGAAAGACAATGACCGCCATGACCATAAACCCGACGCCGCCGATCTGGATCAGCAGCAGCAGCACGATCTGACCGGCAAGACTGAGATCGGAGACCGGAGTGATGATAGACAGACCGGTGACACTGAGTGCTGAAACCGCAGTAAAGAGCGCCTCATTCCATGTGAGTGGACGTTGAGCGCCCATCCATGGCAGCATCAGGGTCAGCGTGCCGACCGTCACCAGGATCGCCAGCCCGATCACCAGGCGCAACGCAGCCGGCATAGGACGCGGCCGATAAGAGGAGCGCACCGATGATCGCGGCGACAATCTCATTTCAGCTCGGCAATCCGTGCAACGCTCTGATTTTCACCGATGACCGCTAGCAGGTCGCCATGCGCAAAGGTAAAATCCGGCGCCGGAAAGACCGTCAGATGCTCGCCGCGTTTGACTGCCAGAACCGTTACCCCGTACCGGCGACGTAGATCACATTCGCGCAATGTGTGGCCGACGAACGACGACGGGACGCGCAATTCGGTAATGCTGTGTTCGACACCCAGCGCAATCTGGTCGACCATGCCCGGCGCGGCGAGTTCCTGCGCCAGACGGCAGCCAGCTTCGTGCTCCGGCAGAATGACGCGGTCGGCGCCGACCCGCAGCAGGATGGTGCGTTGGCGATCGGTCGTCGCTTTGCAGATGACGTGGGGCACACCCAGAGATTTGACCGCCACGGTCGTCAGCAGGTTCGCCTCGAAGTTCGATCCGATAGCGATGACAACGGTATCGAAGGAAGGAATATCAACGGCGCGCAACGCATGCTCATCGGTCGAGTCAAGCGCAACGGTTTGGGTCAAACGATCGGCAAGTGATTGGACGATTGCGCGGTCGCGGTCGATCCCCAGAACGCTGAACCCGCGTTCGGCAAGCGTCAATGCCAGACTGCTGCCGAATCGCCCAAGACCGATCACGGCAAACTCGGGTTTTCCGTTGAGGCGCGGCACAGTCTTACCCTGCTCACATGGCGTCGAACAGTCTCAAAATTGTACCATGCCTGGTCGCGCGCATCCGGGCTGCTGCGTTCCCGCATTCAGATCGCCAGGCATGTTACCGTGCGCTTGATCCCCGGAATGCCATGCAGTTCATTCATCACCAGACGACCGATATCGCGCTGGTCGGGCACTTCGATTGTCACGATAATGTCGTATGGACCGGTCACCGGATCGGCAAGCGTGATGCCCTTGATGGCGCGCAACGTGGCGAGCACGGAGCTCACCTGGCCAGCTTCGGCTTCGATCAGGACATAGGCTCTGGCAAGCATGACGCACCTCCGCCTTTCTCTGTGCCTGGACGAAACCCGTCCTCGTGGAGAAGATGCGCCTGACAGGAACGGTTGGTCATTGTGATGGCGCCTGTTGAGAGTGTCGTCGACTCTCCAGTGAGTCGGGATCGACCAGTATGTATTATAGCACAACAGTGTTCTCAGCGCGGCTACGAGCCGAACCCGATGAACGGTCTCATGGGGTCGGGAACCACAGCGTCGCATCTGTCGCTCCGCGCGCTGCTGCCCCGCTCACATCGACTGACAGCGCCTATACGTTCCATAGATAACGCGCCGCGTTCAAAAGCAGTTGACGCCATGGCGCGCTATGCGGTATCATACCGATGCACCTGTTTTCGGCCGTGCACAGTGAGGCTTAGGATATTGCGAGAGGAGTTTCGGCCATGCGCAACGTTGTGGGCGCACTAGCATTTCTTATCGGACTGGGTATTGGTATGATCGGCGGAGCGGCGCTGCTGGCATACGCCTATCAGGCGGCCGGTCTCTACCCGCCCGATGATGCCACTATCAAATTTATTGCGCGTGAGCGCGGTTGGTTGCGCGACGACGTCTAGTGTTGCGACTCGAAGGGAACGCAGCTGCCAGGTGCGAGTCGCCTGGCAGCGCAGCAGAGGAAGGTTCGTTCGACGGCGCTGATCCGTCTGGTCGGAGTGTGAGTGTCAATGGGGTCTGGTGCGCCGCCTGACGCCATGCAAAGGAGCATGAACCATGAACAACAGTGTGGATCGACCCTGGTTTGCGAGTTATGAGCCGAATGTGCCGCGTTCTGTCGAAATCCCCAACGTCACGCTGAACTACTTTTTGGCGGAGAGTACGCGAAAGTACCCGTACAACACAGCGACCAATTTTGTGTTGAGCTACCTGGCGCGCGGTCTGTACACCGTCGGTGGCAAGATGACCTACCAGAAGCTCAACGAAATGGTCGATCGCTTTGCCAATGCGCTCTATCAACTGGGGGTGCGCAAGGGCGATCGCGTCGCGTTGATGCTGCCCAATTCGCCACACTATGTGATTGCGTTCTTTGCGTCAATGCGCATTGGCGCGATTGTCGTCAATAACAATCCAACGTACACTGCGCGTGAACTGAAGCATCAACTGGTCGATAGCGGCTCTGAGACGATTGTGCTGCTGAACCTGTTCTATCCGCGGTTGCAGGAAATCCGTGCTGAAACGCCGCTCAAGCGCGTGATTGTGGCGCATATCTACGATACGCTTGGTCCGCTGTCGCGCTTCCTGGTGCATGCCAAACAGAGCAAACAGCCCGATTGGGTCGATGTCTCGCACGACTCGAGCGTCTATCTGTTCCAGCATTTGCTCGAACGCTATGGACCCAATCCGCCAACGGTCGATGTGCAACCCGAGGACGTTGCGCTGTTCCAGTATACCGGCGGGACGACCGGTTTGCCGAAGGCGGCGATGCTCACCCATCGCAATCTGGTGGCAAATACCGTCCAGGTGGCGTCGTGGCTCACAAAGACCGACTATGGCGCCGAGAAGATGATGTGCGCTATTCCGTTCTTCCATGTCTATGGCATGACGGTCGCAATGATCTACGGTCTTTACCTGGGTGGCGAGTTGACGATTGTTCCCAACCCGCGCGAACTCGATCATGTGATGGATGTGATGCAGCGCGAGCGTTCGACCCTCTTCCCCGGTGTGCCGGCGATGTATATTCGGATTGTCAACCATCCGCGCATCAATGAGTATGATTTGAAGTCGATCAAAGCCTGTATCAGCGGTTCGGCGCCGCTGCCCATCGAAGTCCAGGAGAAGTTCGGTCAGATCACCGGCGGACGCCTGGTTGAAGGCTTCGGGATGACGGAACTCTCGCCGGTCTCGCACTGCAACCCGGTGTTCGGTAAACGGAAGAAGGGATCGATTGGCATTCCGCTGCCGGATGTCGATGCGAAGATCATCGATCTGGAAACGGGTGAGGATATTCCGTTCGGGTCGGACAAGGAAGGCGAACTGGTCGTCAAGGGTCCGATGGTGATGAAGGGGTACTGGAATCGTCCCGAGGAGACCGAAGCGACGTTCACTCCCGATGGTTGGCTGCGCACCGGGGATATTTGCAAGGTCGATGAAGAGGGATACTTCTACATCGTGGACCGCAAGAAGGATATGATGATCGCGTCGGGGTACAAGGTGTTGCCGCGCGATGTCGAGGAAGTGCTCTTCACCCATCCCAAGGTGCTCGAAGCCGTGGTTGTCGGCATTCCGCATCCAACGCGCGGTGATGACACGATTAAGGCGTTCATCGTGCTCAAACCAGGTGAGAGTGCAACGCCCGACGAAATTCGTGAGTTCTGCAAGCAGCACCTCGCGCCGTATAAGGTGCCGCGTGAGGTCGAGTTCCGCGCCGAACTGCCCAAGACGATGGTCGGCAAAGTGTTGCGGCGCGTGTTGATCGAAGAAGAAAAGGCAAAACTCGCGGGCGCGCCAGCGATGGAAACCGCAGGTGCGTCGTCTGCCAGAGGATAACGCCGCGCCGTATCGGTAACAGGTGCAACGGAGGTGACAGATGTTCGGGCGGTTGGTCGCACGTTGAGAAGTGCGCCTCGCCTGGCATCTGTCGCCTGTTTCTGGTATGTCGATCTCGTATGCCGAACTTGCTTCGCTGACATGTCCCGTCTGCCGCACGTCGTTCGAGGCGGAGATTTGGACGATTGTCGATGCGCGGGAACGTCCCGATCTGGCGGGTATGTTGCTGTCGGGCGAACTGAACATGGTGACCTGCCCACAGTGCGGTCATCAGGCGGATGCGGGCGGCCCGCTGCTCGTCCACGATCCGGACGGGCGGCGTGTCTATTTTGCAGCGCCTGCCGATGCTCCCGAACATGTGTGGCGCGAACGGGCGCGGGAATTGCTGTATGTGCTGGTCGGCAGCCTTCCCGAAGAAGCGCGTCTTCCTTATCTCGGCGATGTGCAGGTGGAAGTCGAGTCCGGCGGCGTGCGCAAGGCGCTGCTGCGTCGCGGCAGGCGCTTCGCTCCACCTCCGTCGATTGCTCCCAAACCTTCCCGCAATGTTCACACGTCTTCTCCTCCGGTTGAACGATTGGATATCGCTGCCGCGCCCGATGCGGTTGTCGTAGCCATTGAGGAACTGATTGCCGCCGATACCGCTACAGAGGCGGCTGCGGTGGTCAATCGGCATCCCGTCCTTGCGACACCGGATGCCGATGTGGTCATCGAACAACTCATCAGCGCTGCGCGCGCGCACGGGGAACACGACATCGCGCGCGCACTGACCGAGGCGCGGGTGTTGCTCCACGATCTGCGCGCTGGTGTGGCGCCCGGCGATCGGCAGGATACGCGCGCTGCTCCTGCTCTCGCTGATGTCGAAGGAATACGCCTCGCGGACGTGGCGTATCAAGCGTTTCTGCGCACCGAAAGCCTCCCTGCGTTGCGTGAAGCCGTCGCCGATTATCCGGTTCTGCTCGAACCGTGGGCGGACGAGGACCTGGCAGCGCGTGTCGATGCCGCGCTGGACGAGGGGAACGAACATCTGGCGCAGGCGATTGAACTGCGCCGTGATGCGCTTACGCGCCTGCGCGTAGAAATGACCGGCGCTGAAGGGTTGCATCAGGCGATCGATGCGCTATTGCGCGCTGGTCACGAGCCTGATGCGCTCGCGGCAGTCGTTGGCGAGTATCCTGCACTGCTGACCGATGCGGCGCACACTGCGCTGTTCGAACTGGCTGCTGGCGCCCGCGCTCGCGGCGATCACGCGCTGGCAGAGTATGCGGTTGAGTGCCGCGCTTTACTTCGTCGTGTTCGAGAGGGGCTTCAGGAGGAGTGACATGATCGACTTTTTCGAGTACCACATGCGCACCCGATTGATGTACAAGATCGGCCTGGCGCGTGAATTTGCCAATGAAGTCGCGCAACTTGGCGTGCAACGCGCGCTGCTCGTCGCGGATCCCGGCGTGGTGCAGGCAGGATTGCTCGACCGGGTGCGTGGAGGTTTGGAAGGATCTATCGATGTCGTGGGCGCCTTTACCGATGTTCCGTCCGACTCATCAGTGGCGACGGTCGAGCAGGGCGCCGCTGTGGCGCGCGATACCGGCGCTGATGTGTTGATTGCAGTCGGCGGTGGTTCTGCCATTGATACCGCCAAGGCCATGCGCATCCTGCTGACCGAAGGCGGGACGCTGTACGACTATCAGGGCGCCAATCTCCTCACCCGCCCGCTCTTCCCGATGATTGCCATCCCGACAACCGCCGGCACCGGCAGCGAAGTCACCCCGGTTGCGGTTATTCGTGATGAGCAGGCGGAACAGAAACTGTTCTTCCTCAGTCCCTATCTGGGACCGGAACTGGCGATCCTCGACCCGGAGATGACGCGCACGCTGCCGCCGCGTCTGACGGCCGCTACCGGTATGGACGCGCTCAGCCACGCCATCGAGACTTTCGTTGGCGTTGGCGCGAATCCGATCACCGACAGCCTGGCGCTTCAGGCGATTGACATGATCTCGAACTATCTGCGTGCCGCCACGCACAATGGCGATGATCTCGAAGCGCGCGGCAATATGCTGATCGCGGCTGCCATTGCGGGGATTGCGTTTTCCACCACGGGCATCGGTGTGAATACCGGCATCATCCATGCCGCCTCGCACACCGTCGGTGCGGCGTATCACGTTCATCACGGCACGGCTAATTCGATCCTCCTGCCGCACGGCATGCGCTTCAACGCTGCGGTCGTTCCCAACCGTATGGTTCGGATCGCGCGCGCTATGGGCGTTAACGCCGGTGGACGCCCCGAAGAGGATGTCATTGCCGACGGGATCGCCGCTGTCGCCAAACTCGCCGCCGATTGCGGGTTGCCTGCGCGCCTGCGTGATGTCGGTGTGCCGGAGGATGCCTTGCCTGCGCTCGCCGAAGGGACCTTGATGGATGGCGCGATTATGAGCAATCCACGCCCGGTGGAGTATGAAGATGCGCTGGCGATCCTGCGCGCTGCCTACTGAGATCGCCTTCTATTGCACCTGCAATGTTCATACCGGGGTGTCTACAGAAGGGCCCCCCGGTATCCTGATTGACCGTCGCTTTCCCCCTCCGTCCTCTGTGTCGCTATGGTTTCGCCGCGAAGCAGCGTTGAGGCATTCATCGTACCTGCGATACTCCATAGTAGCGTTTTCTTTCATGCGGGAAACTATCCGTGGGGGATGACTGTGGAGCGAAGTCCCACCCTGGTGGATACATATTTGCGGGCACGATTGCTCGGCATGGCGCTGGTCAATGTCAGTCTGGCGCTGCTCCTGATCGTCCTGTACATTGGACTGCTGACGATTCTGCTCTGGATCGGAATCCAAGATCAGATGATCGCGCATATGCTGGCGTCGGTTGGAATGGCAGTCGCAGTTATTCCGGTGCGGCAACGGTTGGTTCGGTTCAGCAACTGGCTTCTGCGTCTGCGTTGGCAGAATAGTGAGGAAATTCTGCGCGAATTCAGTGCGGCTCTCAGTCATACCATCGAACCCGATGCCCTGCGCGCCCTTTTGATCGCCGATCTACCGCAGCGGTTGCGGTTATACAGTGCGACCCTCTGGATGCTCGAACCGCCGGAAGACCAGATGTTTGTTGCGATTGGTCAGGAAGCGCACCTGCCGGGCGCCACGATCCTGGCGCAGGGGGCAAGCATCGGCAAAGTGCGTCGCTGTCCCGATTACCTTCGTGTTCCCGTCCACGCCGACGATGAATGGGCGCGACCATTCGTTGCGCAGGGGATCGGACTGCTCTTTCCACTGCGGATCGGCAGTCGTCTGGTGGGCATCTATGGATGCGGATGGTCGATGAGCCGTCGGGGGTATTCACGTCAGACGATCAGCCTGCTCGTGACCCTGGCGCCTGCCATTGCTAGCGCTCTCGAGAATACGCGCGCATATACCGAAATTGCACGGCTCAATAATCAACTGCGTCGCCTCGATAAATTGAAGGATCAGTTTATTGAGCATGTCGGGCACGAACTGCGCACACCGCTTACGAGCCTGTCGCTCGCGTTGCAACTGCTCACGCACCAACCCGAATTGATGCGCGATCTCAGCCATGTTGTGCGCAACAGCATTCTGCAACTTGAGGCGCTGGTTAATCGCGTGTTGCTGCTGGATCATTCGTTCGAGAATGCCACTGCCCATATGCACCGGCACTCATCATCAATCGAACTGTTGCCATTGCTCGAAGAGGTTGCCGAGTCGTTCATGCCCGCTGTGTGCGCAAAAGGGCTTGATCTACGTGTGCAGGCGCCAGAAGGGTTGGCTGCCTGGGGCGACGTCACGCTGCTGCGCCGCGCGCTGCACGAGGTGATTGATAATGCCATCCGGTATAGCGATACAGGAACAGTGACCATCACTGCGTCTGTGCGCGATGGTCTTGCGGTCATCACAGTTGAAGACCAGGGACCTGGCATCCCGCCTGATGAGCGTGATTTATTGTTTAACGCATTTTACCGGGGTCGCCGCACGCGCGCCCTGGCGGAGCAGCCAGGCGTTGGATTGGGGTTGAGCCTGGCGCGTCGTGACATCGAAGCGCTCAGAGGGCAGATCTGGCTTGAACGCACCGGCAGCGATGGGTCGGTCATGTGCGTTGCTCTCCCTGCTGTGGAACTGTCGTATAACGAGGTGGGACGATCATTGTCAGGATAGGGTCTGGGCGAGGGCAGCGGTTTCGCTCCGGCGCACGGTGGGGGCGGGCACACGGATTGGCACGGATCGCGACGGATAGGCGCGGATGGGGCGCGCTGTCGTTCCCGCTTCCGCTCCGGCGCACGGTGGGGGCGGGCACACGGATTGGCACGGATCGCAACGGATAGGCGCGGATGGGGCGCGCCGTCGTTCCCGGCGCTCGGTGCTCAGTTCTCAGCGCGCACTTCACGCCGCGCTGCGATCCAGACCTGCCGCGCAGCGTCGGCATTGATCGCCAGGATTCCCAATCCTACAATCAGATCGGGCCAACCGGAGAGGATCACGGCGGTCAGGAGTCCAGCCGCCACAATAGCGACATTTGCCAGTGCGTCATTGCGCGCGGAGAGAAAGGCGGCTTTTGCCAGACTCCCGTGATGCTTCCGGTGGCGGGCAAGCGCCAGTGCGCAGGTCAGGTTCACAACCAGCGCCCCCACCCCTGCCACAGCAAGCCATGCCGGATCGGGCGGGGTGGGGTGCAGAAATTTCTCCCACGCCTTCCAGAGCGTCGCCAGACCGGGGATCAGGAGAATGGCGGCGAGGATCATCCCCAGGCGTCCACGCCAGATAGGGGACCATCCCAGCCCAACCAGGATCAACACGTTTAAAGCCGTGTCTTCGAGAAAGTCGATGCTATCGGCAAAAAGTGCGACCGAGCCAATAGCAAGAGCAATAGCAAACTCCACTCCAAAATAGGCGAAGTTTGCCAGCGCCACAAAACCCACTGCCCGCCGCAGCGATGCACCGGTCGACGCGCGCGATGAGGACGTTTCGTCAGTCATGAGTAGTAAGAACGAGGTGGAGCCGGTACCGTGTTGATGTCCTGGCTCAGGATGACGTGCCGGGGTAGGCGGGTCGTGAGACGATCAATCAGCAGCGTTTCGTCGTAGCACTGCCCGGCATAGAGACAACTCAGCGCCCAGAGGTGTTGCAGGTGTAAACGGGTGAACACACGACCGTCGCCAAGGTCACGATCGGCAAGCACACGCGGCAGAAGGCGGTCGATGAGCGCGTCTAGTTCAGCAGTAGACATCCGCGTATCTCCCTTGAGTGAGCGGCTTTAACTTTTTGTCAGATGTCTATCAGAATACGGTCATATTGTAGCACAAACCCCGGGAGAGTCCAGTTGGCGATAAACGGAGTCATTGCGAGGCAAAGCGCTTCAGTCAGTCGGACCCCTCATCCATAGGTCGTGGTGTTCGCCTTTTTCGCAAAACTTTGCGGGGGACAAACATCCCCCCTGTACACCTCGTTTCTTGCGCACGGGAAAGTGAGATATACAGGGGAGAGCGGCTCATACGTCAAAGCCGACTACATCTCTCGATAGGCATCGCCGCGCCTTCTTCAAATATCTTCGTGGTACTTGAACGACACCTTCAGTTTCGTGCGATACATGATCTTACCGTCTTCCAGGTGAATGTCCATCTCAGCCACCTCGCCGACCCGCAGATCCTTCAGGTGGCGCGATGCGGTCTCGATGGCGTTTACCGCAGCTTTTTCCCACGACTCGGCGCTTGTGCCGACCAGTTCGATGATCTTGTACACGCTTTCGGACATGGCTTTCCTCCTTCCGAACTGACGATACGATCGAAAATGACCTTGATTGGGTGGAATGTATGTTGCAACCGCGTATCGTTCTGACTGACGATACAATCAAAAATGACCGGCCAGAATCTGTGTGTCGCGCTCGAATGAGGCAATGAACGGATGGACAAGACGGATGAAGTCTTCACTTCGCATCGTGATGGCGTCCTGGTGTGTGCCTGCCTGCAAGGTGATCATTGCGCATTCGGCGAGATCGCGATCCAGATACACCGGCAGGTTGTACAGGTTGCCAAAAGGCGGCATAGCGCCAGGTTCGCAGTCGGGAAAGACCGACGCGAACTCGCGCTCGTCTGCCAGACAAATCTCACGCGCCCCAATAATCTCGGCGAGCCGCGCCAGATCGGCGCGTGTATCGGCGGGCACAACGAGCATCGCCAGTCTTCCGTCGATGAAGACCATCACAACCTTGGCGAAGGTGTGAGGCGGAACGTGTTCGTAAGCGGCAACGTCGGAAGCAGTGTACGCGGTGGGATGATGATGGATCGTGTACGAAACGCGGTTATCGCGCAAATACGCGCTCAGGCGTTCGAGACACGTCATGGGAGCACCTCCTTGTGCCTGTTGATCTCCCAGTATACATGACGATTCGGCGCCGTTCCGGTCAGAAGTGACGACTCACAGGAAATATTTGTTCACTTTTTGACGACCTGCGGCATTGCTGGTATGCTAGCATAGAGGCGCGAGGCAAGAGGCGCGAGGCAAGAGGCAAGAGGCAAGAGGCGTGAGGCAAGAGGCAAGAGGCAAGAGGCGCGAGGCGCGAGGCGCGAGGCAAGAGGCGCGAGGCAAGAGGCAAGAGGCAAGAGGCAAGAGGCGCGAGGCAAGAGGGTCCCGACCGTGGCGTAGCGCGAGATTTATCTCGCATTTGTGGAGATGCGCGAGGCGCGAGGCAAGAGGCGCGAGGCGCGAGGCGCGAGGCAAGAGGCGCGAGGCAAGAGGGTCCCGACCGTGGCGTAGCGCGAGATTTATCTCGCATTTGTGGAGATGCGCGAGGCGCGAGGCAAGAGGCGCGAGGCAAGAGGCAAGAGGCAGGAGGCAAGAGGGTCCCGACCGTGGCGTAGCGCGAGATTTATCTCGCATTTGTGGAGAGGCGCGAGGCGCGAGGCGCGAGGCGCGAGGCGCGAGGCACGAGGCAAGAGGCAAGAGGCAAGAGGCGCGAGGCAAGAGGGTCCCGACAGTGGCGTAGCGCGAGATTTATCTCGCATTTGTGGAGAGGCGCGAGGCAAGAGGCAAGAGGCGCGAGGCAAGAGGCACGAGGCAAGAGGGTCCCGACAGTGGCGTAGCGCGAGATTTATCTCGCATTTGTGGAGAGGCGCGAGGCAAGAGGCGCGAGGCGCGAGGCAAGAGGCAAGAGGTAAGAGGGTCCCGACCGTGGCGTAGCGCGAGATTTATCTCGCATTTGTGGAGAGGCGCGAGGCGCGAGGCAAGAGGCAAGAGGCAAGAGGTAAGAGGGTCCCGACCGTGGCGTAGCGCGAGATTTATCTCGCATTTGTGGAGAGGCGCGAGGCAAGAGGCGCGAGGCGCGAGGCAAGAGGCAAGAGGTAAGAGGGTCCCGACAGTGGCGTAGCGCGAGATTTATCTCGCATTTGTGGAGAGGCGCGAGGCGCGAGGCGCGAGGCAAGAGGCAAGAGGTAAGAGGGTCCCGACAGTGGCGTAGCGCGAGATTTATCTCGCATTTGTGGAGAGGCGCGAGGCGCGAGGCGCGAGGCGCGAGGCAAGAGGCACGAGGCACGAGGGGCCCGACAATGGCGTAGCGCGAGATTTATCTCGCATTGGTGGAGAGGCGCGAGGCGCGAGGCAAGAGGCGCGAGGCAAGAGGCAAGAGGTAAGAGGGTCCCGACAGTGGCGTAGCGCGAGATTTATCTCGCATTTGTGGAGAGGCGCGAGGCGTGAGGCGTGAGGCAAGAGTCACGAGGGGCAAAGTGTTTAACCCCTAATCCCTGGTTCTCAGTGCTATGACAACAATTCTTGACGAACTCCGCTGGCGCGGGCTGCTCTACGAGAGCAGCGACGGTCTGGACGATCTGTTGGAGCGCGAACGGGTGACGCTCTACATCGGCTTCGACCCCAGCGCCGATAGTCTGCACATCGGACATTTGTTGCCACTGCTCACCCTGGCGCGTTTCCAGCGCTGGGGGCATACGCCGATTGCACTGGCTGGCGGCGGCACCGGTCTGATAGGCGATCCGAGCGGCAAAACGCAGGAACGTCCCTTACTGAGCAAAGAGCAGGTCGCGGCAAATGTCGAGGCGATCAAACGCCAACTTGCTCAGTTTCTCGACTTCAACGCTGGCGACCATTCGGCGATGCTGCTCAACAACGCCGAATGGCTGACGCGCCTGTCGCTCATGGACTTTTTGCGCGATGTCGGCAAGCATCTGACGGTCAACTACATGCTGGCCAAGGACTCGGTGCGCTCACGGATGATGAGTGAAACCGGCATTTCATTTACCGAGTTCAGCTACATGCTCCTCCAGGCATACGATTTTGCCTATCTCTTCGAACACTATGGCTGTAAACTCCAGGCAGGCGGCAGCGATCAGTGGGGGAACATCACGGCCGGCATTGAACTGATCCGTCGCACGTCAGGGCAGAAGGCGTATGGGCTGGTCTACCCGCTGGTGACGAAGGCGGACGGTACAAAGTTCGGCAAGACCGAGTCGGGTGCGGTGTGGCTCGACCCGAAGCGCACGTCGCCTTACCGGTTCTACCAGTTCTGGTACAACGTCGATGATGCGGATGTCGGGAAGTATCTGCGCTACTTTACCTGGTTGAGCGCTGCCGAGATCGAAGAACTGGAACAGATCACGGCGAGGCAACCGGAGCGCCGCACTGCACAGCAGCGCCTGGCGCGCGAGGTGACGCGCATGGTGCATGGCGAAGCAGCGCTGGCGCGCGCCGAGGAGGCGTCGCAGGCGCTCTTCGGCGGGTCGCTGGCAAGCCTCAGCGCCGATGATGTGGCGGATATCTTCGAGGATGTGCCTTCGATTACGCTTCCGCGCCAGGACCTCGAAGGTGACGGGATGAGCCTGATCGATGCGCTGGTGCGCTGTGGCATCGCTACCTCGAAGAGCGACGCGCGACGCGCTATCGAAGGTGGCGGCATCTATATCAACAATGTCCAGAGCGCCGATGTGGGGCGTCGGCTGACGCTCCACGATAGCATCGATGGACAGTGTATCGTGTTGCGCAAAGGGCGCAGACATTATCACCTGATCAGGCTCGTGTGAGCATTCGCTTTGATGTGGTCCTTCACCTGCTCTCTAGCGCCTTGAGCCTTCCGGTACCGATCCGTTCCAGTTGTCGTGATACGCTGCCGTCGTTGTGCACCAATGCCTGGATTGCAGCGTGCGGCAGCGTTAGCGTGGTGAGCGACGTAAGGGCGATGACGCTTGCTACCGGTGGAGCGTTGCGTAGCAGTTCGAGTTCGCCGAAGAACTCCTGTGGTCCCAGGCGCGCGATCAGGCGTGCGCGCGATTGCCCTTCGTTGGCGGCGGATGAATCATGCCGGACGACTGCTGCTGTTCCTTTGCGAATAATGAAAAAAGTGCCGCTGGGTCTGCCCTGGCGCACAATGACCGTGCGCGCAGGGTAGGTGTGCTGTTCTGCAATCGCTGCCAGACCGCGCAGCGTGTTGCGTGGGAGGTCGGCGAACAATGGCACCTGTTCCAGCAGGCGGAGCACCTCAGTCAATTCCAGACCGGCTGTGGCATGCGGTACGCGGCCGGCAGTGAGATGAAAGAACTCCTCGGCTGGCAAAAAGAGCAGGCTTGATGTCATGGTCGTGCGGTAGGTGTATGCGCATGGTGTGTTGCCCATCACCTCTGCCGCGCCGATCGCATCACCGCGATGGAGTTCCGCAACAATACGCTCCCCGCGCCGCGCAACAACCTCACCGGCTTCGATGATCCAGATTCCCGGCGCCGCAGCGCCGGCGCGCAGCACGGTCGCGCCGCCGGCAAGCGTTTGCTCGATGACGCTGGCAACCAGCGCTTCCAGTTCGTCGTCGTCGCAATGCAGAAAAATATCAACCTGTCGGAGCAATCGCAGGCGTGCAGCACGCATATCGCCGAACGAACTCGACAACTCACGCGCCCATGGCGTGTCGGGAAAACAGAGCCGGCTGGCTGTTTCACGTTCGGGCCAGGGCAGCGCATCGTATGCCGCCTGAATACAGCGCCGCGCAAATGCAGCGCCTGCGATCTGCTCAATCTCGGCGACTGTGTAACGCAATACTTCGGCAAACCGTGCGCCCTGCACAGCAATGGGCAACGTCGTGACCTGTTGCCCAATTCGCGCCTGCTCATGATCCAGGGTGATTTCCCAGTTTGCCGTGGCTGCCAGAATGTCCATTCGATCATCGAGGGCGCGCGCGCGTCGTTCGCCGTACACCGAGTGCAGCAACCGATAACAACCGCAGTAGGTCAACTGGAATGCGCGCACCAGACGGTCGCTTTCGTTCATGCTCGGAATGTGCTCCCAGTGGAACTCACGCAGTGTCAGGTGACGGAGGATTGCCCCATGCACCAGCCATGCCGTCGTCCACAATCCCGCTCCTAGCACATCGAGCGCCAGCCCGTCTCCGCGCAAGTCGGCGATGTAACCGGCGGTTTTCACCAGGGTGCTTGCCCAGAGCAGCGCCCATGACCAGATTAACCGCGAGTCTGCCAGCCCAAACAGGTGCTGAAGCAGCAGCGCCAGCGCCAGCGCGCCAAAGTAGGCTGGCGCCGCCATTGCCAGCCACGCTAATGCGCCTGTCGTCGGATAGACGGTCTGGACGCTGAAGAGCGCTACCCCGCCGATGGCAAAGGCTATCATCAACAAAATGGCTGTTCCCAGCAACTCGTGCAACGGTGTCGTGCGCAGGTCCGCATCGAGCAGCACGGTAAACCCCGCGACCAGCAATCCAACGAACGCCAGACCATCGAGGATGACCCAGATGCCGGGCGGCAACGGCAGCGCTCGCGCAATACCGGCCATCCCGGCAAGCGTCGTGGTCACAACCAGCGCCAGTACTGCCGGATAGATAGTCGCGCCGCGATAGTATGTCCGAATAGCCAGCAGCGCATTGAGCGCTACAATCCAGAGCGCCGGTCCGAGCGCCAGGGCGACCCATCCCCACGGACCGTCTCTGGTTCCAATGACCGCCAGTGATGCGATCAATGCCAGCAAGACCCCAACAGCAGCGAGCAGCCCAGGCTGACGCCCATATCCGCGTCGAACCAACCAGCCGACCATGGTCTGCCCCGCTTCCCAGAACGCAAGCAGAATGGCTATGACTGCCGGGAGAACGACCGTCAGGATCAGTGCCATGCCAATCAGTCGTTGCCACCAGATGCCGCGCAACAACTCCAGGGCTGGCTCGAGAATCTGTTGCTGCCAGAACCATACCGCACCGATGATCGCCAGAAAGGTATAGAGCGTCGTGGCTGCACCATAGATCGCGTAGATGCGTTCTTTGCGGCTAAGCGGCAATGTGCGCTCATCGAGGTTGAGCGTCGTTGCCGGGGGACGTTTGCCCATGCGTTGCATCCAGTGTGTCGAGCGCATGCGCAGGTGGGCGCCAAGTTTTTCCCACAGCGGACCACGCACATATGCCAGCGCCGAACGCCGAAGGTCCGGCATCCGCAGCAGATCGACGAGGATATAGTAGCCGTCGAGTTCGAGGAGCGGATTCAGGTTGAACACACTCGATACAAAACTGGTGAACGCCAGTTTGTAAGCAATTGCGCCAACAGGAGTATCCGGCAACAGGTAAGCGGCAATTGCTGCCAGACTGCCGACCAGCAGGTCTGCCGCAGGACCGACTGCCGATACCATGACGCGCGCACGGCGCGGCGAGCGCCAGATGTCACTGGTATCGACGAAAGCGGCAGGCAAGCCATAGTACAGCATCACGCCGCCGCGAGTCAGAGTGCGTCCAAAATGCTTGACCGCCAGTGCGTGCGCGCTCTCATGCACCACGAAGGATAGCAGGGTGACTGCCCAGAGCGCCGCCAGCCCCAGCGTCACCGAGTCGTTCAGCCGAATGACCTCATATGTTTCCGAACCGCTGCTCATTGCCAGCCCAAACGTGATGATGCCAATGAGCGCGATCATTCCGGCGAGGAGCGCAAAAACGCGAGTAAAGAGCAATCTGCCGCCCCAACGATACACCCTATCGTAGAAAGCGTCGATGCCGGGCAGCGCCAGCGTTGCGCCGGTCAGGATGCATCGCAAGCGACGCCTCCAGGCGCCGGTCGTCCCTCTGGTAATCGCGTCGTTGATGGCGCGATAGATGCCAGTTGGCTGGTCGAACAACAAACCTTCCGCCTTGAGACCGGCGACCAGTTCGCCAATCGGCAGGATCAGCCCATGCTGACGGAAGGCGGCAAGCCCAAGTTCGGAGACGGTGCGCGTGCCATCCATTGCACGCCAGACCTCGTGTTGCGCTTCGGTCAGGCGAATATAATTGCCACGCGGACTGCGCACGATATAGAGCGTCTGATCGCCTTCGCTCACCGGATCGGCGGCAACGTCGGGAATGGCATGGGGGCGGTACTTTGCCGGATCGGTGCGGTCGCGCAGGATGGTCCACAGAGGGTCTGATACTGACCGGTGAGTAATCCGTTTCCGAATGAGCGCATATACCTGGACTGTTGGGGTGGGCGACGCAGCAACGCCGTGCCGGACCGCAGCCCAGATACCGCCGGGGAGCGGACGGGAGACGGTTTGGGGTGGTCCGAAATCCGTCGTTATTGTCGTCTTCAGCGTCGTCATCGCCATCATTCTAGCATGGCGCGCCGGTGGTGCGCGGGTGCTGTGCGAGGATAGGTGGTACGTTGGAGATTGAAGGTTCCACACGTTGAACGTGAGAAAGCCCGGTGTCTGTCGGGGGGCGCCGCCGACGTGCCCCGGCGCGCGTCTGTGCGAACGTTGCGCGTCGCACGTGGTGCGTTGCAGGTGGGGGGGATTGAAGTTGTACGCGGCAGTCGGCGGATGGCGGATGAGAGGTTGTCAATTAAGCGAGAACGCCCTGACTTTTTCACTCAGCACGGTTTGCCTTTACTGAACCCGACTGCTTCAACCAGCTGCTTCGCATGCTCTTTGGTGAGACATCACGACATCGCTGATCTTTGAGATGATATGGTACGCTCTCGCCTTACCGTAACCATCTCGAAGCGCTGCACCTGGCTCCTAGCGCAACGGTTTTCTCATACCGCGCGTATTTGCTGGTCTCCCCGAGTAGATCCAAAATCTCTCGTTTCCCTCAGCTTACGACAGCCTTTTGCAGTACTATCGCTTGCCGGGTGCAGGTACATCGGGTTGTTCGAGTGCATGCCCTTTGCTGAGTTACTCTGTCAGGGCGGTAGAAGTAGTATACTCCATGCCCGACGATTTTACAAGCCCTTAATGTGGTGCAATGTGATGCAGTTTGCTGTGCAGAAAATGTGCGGAAAGAAATGGTACAATGCCCTGCGCTGTTATGCAGTTTGACCGCATACGAACGCTGCGGTAGACTACAGATGCCATCGAACTCCTGAACGGCTCGAAGGTTGTGTGTGAACGATGAGGCAGTGAGGTTCGCTGATGAGTACGTTGAATGAGAAGACAGCATTCATTACCGGTGGCGGGCGCGGGATTGGCCGGGCGATTGCGTTGACGTTCGCCGGCGCCGGTGCGGCGGTGGCTGTTGCCGGGCGCAATCGGGAGGCGCTTGACGAGGTGTGCGCTATCATTGAGCAGCGTGGTGGGCGTGCGGTTGCCGTCACATGCGATGTCGCCGATGCAATGCAGGTCTACACCGCCGTCAGTACGGCGCGCGCGGCGCTTGGTCCGTTTGATATTCTGGTGAACAACGCGGGGGTCACCTATAGCGCCAAGTTAACCGATACCGATGATGCGCTCTGGGAGCGAGTCATTCAGGTGAATCTCAACGGGGCATATTATTGCTGCAAGGCGATTGTTCCCGATATGATCGCGCGCGGCGGCGGGCGGATCATTAATATCGCATCGATGGCATCGCTCGTTGGGATGCCCTTCTCGGCGGCGTATAGCGCTGCGAAGCACGGTCTGCTTGGTCTGACGCGCTCGCTGGCGCTCGAGCTGCAACGGTACCATATTACGTCGAATGCTATCTGCCCTGCCTGGGTTGACACCGATATGATGGCGGAGGCGATCAATGCGTTGGCGGCGAAGACCGGTCGCACGCCGGAAGAGGCGCGTGAGGCGTTGCTGTCGCGCGGCGGTCAGCAACGCGCTATGTCGCCGGAGGAGGTCGCCATTGCTGCGTTGCGCCTCGCCGGTCCCGATGGCGCCGTTACCAATGGCGAAGCGATTGTGCTTCATTAAACCTTATGCCTGCCTATCTTGTCACTGTTTGCTCACGCCATGATCCTGCTGAGCCGGATCATCTCTTCCTGCTCGATGGCGATCTCGATGGCGTTGCGGTCGCACGCATGACAACCGATCTGCTCCACGATCCGGTGGTGCAGGAAGCATCCTGGACGCTGATCGATAACCTGGACGATGAGCCGGTCGCCGGTGTTGCAGGTGTGTTCCTGGTCGAAATTGCCTATCGCCCCGGTGTGACCGATAATGAGGCGGAGAGTGTGCGCAGTGGCGCTGCTCGCCTTGGCATTGGCGGGCTAAACATGGTCAAGACGCTGCGCCGCTATCGAGTGGCGCAACCGGGTGATGAGCGCGACCTGTACAATGACCTGATCCAGACGGCGTTGCGTTATCCTGCCGGTTCGGGCGCGGTTGAACGACGCGCATGGTATGCGCATTTGCTTCACCCGCCTGCGGATCACGAGCCGTTTGTGGCACGTGTGCCGATCACGACTGCGTCGGACGATGACCTTATGCGCATCAGTCAGGAGGGTATTCTGTCGCTCGATCTGGATGAAATGCGCGCGATCCAGGCGTATTATCGCAGTGAAGGGCGTGAACCCACCGATGGCGAACTCGAGACCCTGGCGCAGACCTGGAGCGAGCATTGCAGCCATAAGACGTTCAAGGGTCGCATTATCTACAAGAATCTTGTCCCGCCGGACGCCGACGATACGGCGCTGCCCGCAGAGGTCTATCCGTCGCTGCACCGGTTGATGCGCGACGATGAGATTGACAGTCTCATTCGCACGTTTCTCATGGCGGCCACCCGGCGTGTGCTTGAACAGCGGAAGAGTCTCGATTTTGCCGTGATCTCGGCGTTTGTCGATAACGCCGGCATTGTGGCGTTTGATAATGATTACGAGGTCTCGTTCAAGGTCGAGACGCACAATCATCCCTCGGCGCTTGAACCTTTCGGCGGTGCGAATACCGGCGTCGGCGGCGTGGTGCGCGACGTGCTCGGCGTTTCGGCGCAACCGATCGCCAATACCGATGTGTTGTGCTTTGGTCCGCTCGATCTGCCATCAGCCGATCTCAGCCCCGGAGTGCTGCATCCGCGGCGTGTTGCGGCAGGCGTGGTTGCCGGTGTGCGCGACTATGGCAATAAACTTGGCATCCCGACCGTGAATGGCGCGGTGCTCTACGACCGCGGGTATGTGGCGAATCCGCTGGTATATTGTGGCACCGTCGGTCTGGCGCCGCGTGACGCGCATCCGCGTGCGGTTCGCCCCGGCGATGCCATTGTTGTGATCGGTGGGCGCACCGGGCGCGATGGCATTCATGGCGCGACGTTCTCATCGGCGGAGTTGACCCACACCACGGCTGAAGAGGTTGGCAGCGCCGTTCAGATCGGCGACCCGATCACGGAAAAGAAGATGATGGATGTCATCCTTCAGGCGCGCGACCGGAAACTCTACAGTGCGATTACCGATTGTGGCGCCGGGGGGTTGTCGTCGGCGGTTGGCGAAATGGGGGCGGAGTGTGGCGCCGAGGTGGATCTGGCGCGCGCGCCGCTGAAATACGCCGGTTTGCAACCCTGGGAAATCTGGCTCTCCGAAGCGCAGGAGCGCATGGTGCTGGCAGTGCCGCAATCGCGCCTGACGGACTTGCTGACGCTCTGCGCCGGCGAGGATGTGGAAGCGACGGTCATTGGGCGCTATACTGATACCGGTCGTCTGGTGGTACGCTACAACGATATGCTGGTCGTCGATCTGGCGATGTCGTTCCTTCACAACGGACGCCCGCAGCGGGTGCTGGAGGCGCACTGGTATGGCGTCGCACCGTCTAAGCAACGGCGCACAAACGACGGTCATTGCGTAGAGACGGAAGCCTCGAACCTGCTGCTGGCGTTGCTGGCGCATCCGAATATTGCCTCCAAAGAGCCGATCGTTCGCACCTACGACCACGAAGTCGGCGGCCGCACGGTCGTGAAGCCACTCATTGGCGACGGTCCTGGCGATGCTGCTGTGCTGCAACCGCTGCCGTCGTCCATGCGCGGAATTGCCATCGGGTGCGGCATCAACCCGCGTTATGGGCGGATCGATCCGTACTGGATGGCGCTTGCGTGCGTCGATGAAGCGTTGCGCAATGTGGTCGCCGTGGGCGCGGACCCGGCCCGCGCTGCGCTGCTCGACAATTTCTGTTGGGGCGATCCGCGTCTGCCCGACCGCATGGCTGGGCTGGTGCGCGCCGCTGCTGGCTGTTACGACGCCGCAGTTGCGTATGGCGCGCCGTTCATTTCCGGCAAAGACTCGCTCAACAACGAGTACCGCGATGCCGAGGGGCGGCGCACACCGATCCCGCCCACCCTGCTCATTTCGGCGCTGGCGCTGGTCCCCGACATTCGACGCGCCGTGACGTCGGATCTCAAGGAAGTGGACAACTCTGTCTATTTGGTTGGCATAACGAAGGCGGAGTTGGGCGGTGCGCATCTGTTCGATGTTTTACCGCAATCATCCATTGCTGCGACCGTATCTCGCGCGCAAACGCGAGTTCCTAGGGTTGATCTGGTTCAGGCGCCGCATCTGATGGCAGCGCTGCACCGGGCAATCGACGCTGGGTTGGTGCGCGCCTGCCACGATCTGAGCGAAGGCGGTCTGGGGGTTGCAGCGGCAGAAATGGCGCTTGCCGGCAATCTTGGGTTGGCCCTGGATCTGCGGACCGTACCGCGTGACCCCGATGTTGACGATGATCTGACGCTGCTGTTCAGCGAGTCGCCAAGCCGCTTCCTGGTCGAAGTGCGCCCCGCAGACACTGCGGCATTCGAGACGATGCTCGCAGGGTATGCGCACGCGCGGATTGGGGTGGTGACAGCAGCGGATGTGCAGATCACCGGCTTGACCGGCGCCACGGTGGTGCATCTTCCGCTCTCCGCGATCACAGCGGCATGGCAGGGTGCAACCGTCGTTTGACGGCTCGACGAAGGAGGCAGAGATGCGAAATGGTGATACGCCGCTCATGGAGGCGGATCAGTTTGCTGCGTATATCGAGCGGCGCCTGAGCCTGTACGACGACGTGCTCGAGGTGCGTGAGCGCCGGGGTTCCTCGCTGATAGTGCATGCGCGAGGTCACGAGGTCACTGTCTCTCTCGACCGGTTCTATCGCGCTTATGCGCGCGATCCTGCCCGGCTCGATGCCATTGTACAAACGATGGTCAGTATGTTGACCCGTGACATCCCGGCGCGTGATCGCGGTGATTTTGCGGTGTTGCGCGAGCATCTCTTTCCTATGCTCAAACCGATCAGTCTGCTGGTATTCGTGCGCGATCGTCGCCTGCCGATGCTGGTCTATCGTCCATTTTTGGCGGATCTCATCATTACGTATGTGGTGGACGAACCACAGAGTGTCGCGTATATCAACGAACAGCATCTCGATCAGTGGGGGGTAAGTGAGCGCGACATTCACGAGGCAGCGCTGCGTAATCTACGGCGCCGCACCGATGAGCGCGTCCCGTATGCGATGATTGGGGAGGATGAACAGCGACTCTTTATCTTCAACAGTAATGATGGGTACGATGCCACACGCCTGCTGCTGACCGATATTCTGGCGGATTGGGCGCAGCGTGTTCGCGGTCAGTTGGTGATCGGCATCCCGAACCGCGATTTTCTGATCGCTCTGGGGGACGAAAATCCCGATATTCTTCGCAGTGTCGCAGCACAGATCCAGATCGACGCGGTTCAGCGCGATTATGGGTTGACCGATCGCCTTTTCACTCTGGTTGGCGGTCAGATCCGCGAGTACGAGATGGCGTGATGGAGTCGGGCGTTCTGCTGCTTACGATTGGCGCATTTGGGGTTGCAGGCACGCTCGCGTGGCGTGATCGTCAGCCTCAGTATCTGATCGCTCTGGCATCCGGGCTGGTCGCCACACTCCTTTCTCCCCTCTGGCAGCGCCTGTACGGGTTCTCCTACGATCCGTCGCTCAGCCCATTCTTCAGCGTGCTGGATCGCCCACTGCCAACGATGATCTTCCTGGCGGGTTGGACGATCATGCTGCCGCCGTTGGTGATTTTTTTCCTCTATCAGCGACGCTGGTGGCGTTCTGGCTATTTCACGGGTGCATTGACGTTCGTGCTCTTCACGCTCTACCACATCCTGATCGAGACAATCGGCGTGCGCGCTGGTTGGTGGCGGTACGTCGATGGCGGCGCGCTGCCGTTCGATATTAGCGTCCACGTGCTCGCCGGGTTGATGAATGGGCTGGTGTCGCTCGGAGGGCTGGCAGTGTTGCTGATCACGCGCCACTATGCCTGGCCCATGCTCATGGCAGTAGTGCTGCCCACGCCACTTCTGATGAGCGCACTGGTCCATGGCTTGCTCGGCGCGCCGCTGTACACCGTGCTGCTGCTCCGTGCCCAATCGTGGGCTGCCAGCATTGGAATGCTCGGAACGCTCGGATTAATCCTGTGGGGTGCGCACATTATCGCCAGTGAACTGGGTCGCCGCCCGTTCATCGGGCGGGCAACGCCACTGTAGGGCGTGATAATCCTCACGTCCCTACGGCAGCATCATCCGCCGGCAATCTCGAATTGCTCGTAACGGCGCCTCAATCGCGCTTGCGGCATATGCCCACGCCGTCGCGCACCGGTACAATAACCGACTCGAGTTGTGGGTGAGTCATGATTGCACGGTTGAACTCCTGAATGCCACGCACAATCGGCGCTGCGTCATCTTCCAGCACCAGCGCATTGCACAATGCGTTATCGGCGATCAACAGACCACCGGGGCGCAGGCGGGAAACGCAGAGATCGAGCGCGCGCAACGACTCGCGTTCGCCCGTCAGATGGCGGAGAATGTCGAGAAAGACAAGGTCGTAAGGACCTTCCATCCGCTCAAGGGTGGTGAACCATTCCCCTTCGATAATATTGAAATGATCGCTGTAGCCTGCGTGCGCCACATAGGTGCGCGCCAGCGCGATGCGCTCCGGGTTGCGCTCAATCGCCGTCAGGCGACCGCCGTTCGGCGCGATTGCCCGCAGCAGCCAGATGGCGGCGTACCCGGTGGCTACACCGATCTCCAGTGCTTCGCGCGCGCCATGCATCTTCGCCAGCAGGTAGAGCAACTGCCCTTCCACCGGTCCCACCAGGGGCCAGCCATGCTCACGCGCCTGACGCTCCAATTCCGCCAGCGCCTGCGGCCGCGGCGGCATCAGTTCAGCCAGATAATCCTCGATTGCGATGTTTGTGATATCATCACGCATAATTGCGCCCTCCTTGCACGATGGACGTGATCTCCATTGCCTGTCGATGAGCGCGACAGCGGTCGTCACCGTTGCCCACCGCGAGAACGCGCTGCATGGCAGCATGAAGATTGTACCACACATGCACGAAGAATTGACAGACAGCGCACGATTACGGTATCATTGCGAACCACACAAGACACCCATGAGGTAACGCACCTCTCTGCCGCCATGCACTGGCGTGTGGCGTTCCTCGCACAACGGAGTTTTCATGCAACGTACCTACCATTGCTGGGAAAGCCCGGCGCTCGGCAGACCGATGGAACTGCTGGTGTTTGGTCACGCGGGTGCGCCGGTGATCGTGTTCCCGACATCGCGCGGTCGATTCTTCGAGTACGAAGACCGCGCCATGGTTGCCACACTGGGGCATCATATCGAACAGGGATGGATTCAACTTTACTGCGTGGACAGCGTGGATGCAGAAAGCTGGTACTGCGGCTGGATCCATCCGCGTGATCGCCTGCGCCGTCACGATCAGTATGAACACTACATTCTCGATGAAGTGCTGCCGTTTATCCACCACCAGAATCCCAATCCCTTCATTATGGTTCACGGTTGTTCATTCGGCGCAACCCACGCGATGCTCTTTGGGCTGCGTCATCCGACGCGCTTCAGCCGCGTCCTGGCGTTTTCCGGCTTGATGGACATTCGCTCATTCATGGATGGCTATCACGATCAGGAGGTGTACTTCCACAACCCGGTCGAGTTCATCGGCGGGTTGCAGCCGGGAGAGTACGCCGACGCTCTGCGTCGGCTGGATATTATCATGGCGATTGGACGCGACGACGAACTGGCGCCGAGCAATGCCGCGCTTTCGGAAGCACTCTGGCGCAAGGGTATCTGGCATGCGATGCGCTGGTGGGACGGCTGGGCGCACGACTGGCCCTACTGGCAGCAGATGATCCGTATCTACATCAATGGCGCGGACTGATCACCGCGCCTATGCCCAAGGAGTGAGGCGTGACCCTGAAAATCGGCATTCTGGTTGGGCGGGAAAATACCTGGCCCCCGGCGTTCATCGAGGAAGTCAACCGGCGCAATGCAGGCGTCGTGGCTGAGTTCGTCAAATTGAGCGGTACGTATATGGCGGAAGAGCCGCGCTATGCGGTCATCGTTGATCGAATCTCGCACGAGGTGCCGTACTATCGAACGTTTCTCAAAACCGCAGCAATTGGCGGAACGCATGTCGTCAATAACCCTTTTTGGTGGAGCGCCGATGAGAAGTTCACCGGCGCCACCATTGCCACGCGCCTTGGTGTCGCTCATCCCCGAACCGTCGCACTTCCATCACATTCCTACATTCCTGCCATTCATCCCGTCGAGTCGCTGCGCAATCTGGAGCCGCGCATTCCGTGGGAGCAGCATGTCGAATATGTCGGCGGCTTTCCGCTGATTCTGAAACCGCACGCCGGCGGCGGGTTCAAGCAGGTCTACAAAGTCTACGATATGCAGGGGCTGTGGGCGGCGTACAACGAGAGCGGCACCGAATGCATGATGATGCAGGAGTTCATCCACTGGGAGAAGTATGTACGCTGCCTGGTCATCGGGCGCGAACATGTGCTGGTGATGAAGTTCGACGTGAGTGCGCCGTATCCGCACCGCTACTTCGATGAACCGGACTATCTGACGCCTGAAGAGCATGAGCGGGTGGTGCGCGATGCGCTGACCCTCTGCCGCGCGCTTGGCTACGATATGAATACGGTCGAGTTTGCTATCAAGGACGGCGTGCCCTACGCCATCGATTTCACCAACCCGGCGCCGGATATGGATTATTGGTCGCTCAAGGAGAAGTTCTTCCGCTGGGCAGTGACGAAGATGGCGGATATGTGCATTGCAAAGGCGCTCTCCGGTCCGGCGACGCTCGATGAGATCCATTGGAGTCGCTTGCTCAATCCGCGTGATGCTGTAATGAAGGGCTGAGGGTGGTCCGTGCCATGTCCGTCTTCCGTATGAGGAAGACGGGTGCAGGTCACATAGGTCGATTCCTGGCAAGCCGCTCCATCGTTTGTCCCCTCCTGCGGAGGGGGTGAGGGCAAAAAGGGGATCGCGATGCCAGACATCCGCTGTGTGGCTCTCCTACGCCCGCAAGAGGTGGAGACAATAACGGCGACACAGACGTTCATGATCTGTCGTGAGGGCGCCAATGCTGGAACAGGCTATTGCTGATTATCACGCACTGCTGGAAGATGAGGCTCTTGCGCGCGCAACATGGGAGGCGTTGACCGAGGGGCAGCGCGAGCGGCGTCTCTTCTTCGGGACCAGGCCGCTCGCTACGGTGCTGCGTCCGCGCTTTCTGACGCACCAGCAATATGAGTTGTTGCAACGGGGCGTCGGGTTGGTCGTCGCAGCGTTGCAACGCCTTGGCGATGCGCTGCTGGCGGATGCCACGCTGCGCTCCCGTATCGCGCTGACGCCACAGGAAGAGGCGCTGCTGGCGCGCGATCCTGGCTATCCGTATCACAGCGCCCATTCGCGCATGGATACGTTTCTGACCCTCGATGGCGCGTCGCTCCGGTTTGTCGAGTACAACGGCGAAAGCCCGGCGGCGATTGCCTATGAAGATGTGCTGTCGGAACTGTTCAATTCGCTTCCTGCCATGCAGCAGTTTGCCCGGCGCTACGCCATCACGCCGCTGCCTGCGCGCCACCGGTTGCTCGCTACACTCCTCGACGCCTGGCGTCAGTTCGGTGGCTCAGGCTCGCCGCGGATCGCCATTCTGGACTGGAGCGGTTTGCCGACGCACTCAGAGTTCGTGCTGTTCCAACACTATTTTCGCAATCACGGCGTCGAAGCGGTGATCTGCACGCCCGACGATCTGGCGTACCGCGATGGGCGCCTGGTTGCCACGCGCTTTGAGGCAACTGAGCCAACGACAGCAACTGAATTTCCTATCGATCTGGTGTACAAGCGAGTGTTGACCGCCGAACTTCTGGTGCGCTACGGCGATGCGGCGCTCGACCATCCACTGATGCGCGCCTACGCAGACGGTGCGATCTGCATGGTTAATTCCTTCCGCGCCAAACTGCTGCATAAAAAGGCGATCTTTGCGCTTCTGACCGACGAAACGTTGTCCGATCTCTTTACACCTGAAGAGCGCGCTGCAATCAATGCGCACGTGCCCTGGACACGTCTGGTGCGCCCTGAAATGACAACCTGCGCCGGGACACCGGTTGACTTGATGGCATTTGCGCGTACTGAGCGCGAGCGCCTGGTGCTCAAGCCAAACGACGAGTATGGCGGCAAGGGGGTCGTTATCGGCTGGGAAACATCGCCAGACGCATGGGATCGCGCGCTTGGCGATGCGCTGCGCACGCCGTCGATCGTGCAGGAGCGCGTGACCATCGCCTATGAGGATTACCCTGCGATGGTTGATGGCAGAGTGCAGATCGGGCGACGCCTGGTGGACAGCGATCCGTTTGTGTTCGGCGGCGAGGTGCATGGGTGCTTGTGCCGTCTTTCGACGGTGACGCTGTTGAATGTCACGGCCGGCGGCGGATCGACGACGCCGGTCTTTCTGGTGGGGAGAGGAGCAGCGCCTTGACATCGTACAATCCTGCATCGCCCGATTTTCCGTTCACGCTTGGCATCGAGGAAGAGTATCAGGTCGTAGACCCGCAAACGCGCGAACTGCGCTCGTACATCACACAGATTCTCGACCGCGGGCGCATGATCCTGCGCGAGCAGATCAAGCCGGAACTGCACCAGAGCATGGTGGAAGTCGGCACACAACCATGCCGAACCATCCAGGAAGCGCGCGCCGAAGTAGTGCGGCTGCGCGGCACGATTGCCGGTCTTGCCCGGCAACACGGATTGACGATTATCTCCGCCGGAACCCATCCGATCTCGTCGTGGATGAGCCAGGAGATCACCCCGTTCGAGCGCTACAAAGGCGTCGTCGAGGAGATGCAGCAACTGGCGCTGCAACTGCTGATCTTTGGCATGCACGTCCACGTCGGGATGCCGGATGATGAGGTCGCCATTGAACTGATGAACGTTGCACGCTATTTTCTGCCCCATATTCTGGCGCTCTCAACATCATCGCCATTCTGGATGGGGCGCAACACCGGCTTCAAGTCGTACCGTTCCGCCCTCTTCTCGAACTTTCCGCGCACCGGCATTCCGCCGAGTTTCCATTCTGCCGCCGAGTTTCAGAACTATGTGAAACTGCTGATCAAGACGAACTGTATCGACGATGCGAAGAAGATCTACTGGGACCTGCGCCCGCACCCGTACTTTGGCACCCTCGAATTTCGCGTGTGCGACGCCGCGACGCGCGTGGACGAGTGCATCGCGCTGGCGGCGCTCATGCAGGCGCTGGTCGTCAAACTGCATCTGATGTTTTCCGAAAACACCACCTTCCGCGTCTATCGGCGCGCCGTCATTATGGAGAACAAGTGGCGCGCTCAACGCTGGGGGCTGGATGGCAAACTGATCGACTTCGGCAAGCGCGCTGAAGTGGAAGCGAAGGCGCTCATGCACGAACTGGTCGCCTTCGTCGATGAGGTGGTCGATGAACTTGGCAGCCGCCACGAAGTCGAATACCTGCTCAACGTCGCCGATGGCGGATCGAGCGCCGACCGGCAACTGGCGGTGTTTCGCGAAACGAATGACTTGCACGCCGTGGTGGACAATCTGATCGTCGAGACCCTCGAAGGAGTGCCGGTGTATCAGGGGTGAAACGCTGCTGCCGGACGGCGAGGTCAGGGCAGGTTTGAGACCCACCCGTCCGGCGTGGCTGATGCTGCTGTTTCCGCATCTGGAACGGGTGACCGGCGCTACCCCGCACTCCAGCGAATCACCGCCGATGCCCAGGTCAGTCCCCCGCCAAACGAGGTGAGGAGCGCATAGTCCCCTTTGCGCAGCCGCTGCTGCTCGACGGCTTCAACGAGCGCGATGGGAATGCTGGCGGCTGAGGTGTTGCCGTAGCGGTCGAGGTTGACGAACACGCGATCCAGCGGCACTTCGAGGCGTTTGGCAGTCGCTTCGATAATGCGCAGGTTCGCCTGATGGGGAATCACCAGCGCAACATCGTCGGTAGAAAGCCCGGCAGCCTGAAGAGCGTCGAACGAAGAGGCGGCCATTTCACGAACTGCGTGCTTAAAGATTTCGCGCCCATTCATGAAGACATACTGGCGTCCCTCTTCGAGCAGTTCCGGCGTTGCGGGGAGGCGCGTCCCGCCAGCATCGACCGCCATCAGGTCTTCCTGTTCGCCATCGGCGCCGAGGACGCACGAAAGGAGTCCGGCTGGTTCGTCGGAGGGTTGGAGCACCACGGCGCCGGCGCCATCGCCGAACAGCACACACGTATTGCGGTCGTTCCAGTTAATGAAGTGGGTAAAAATATCACAGGCGACGAAGAGGACATTGCGCGCCGCACCGCTGCGGACCATACTGGTGGCCACCTGCAAGCCATAGACGAAGCCGCTGCATGCCGCCACGATATCGAAGGCAGCGGCGCGGCGCGCACCGACCCCCGCCTGAACCGTGCAGGCGGTGGCCGGGAATGGACGATCCGGCGTACAGGTCGCCAGAATGACCGTGTCGATCTGCGCCGCGTCGAGACCGGCGCGCGCGAGGGCAGCGCGCCCTGCGGCGATCGACAGAGCAGAAGTATGTTCACCAGGACCTGCGATGCGTCGTTCACGAATACCGGTGCGGGTCTGGATCCACTCGTCCGACGTTTCGACCATCCGCTCAAGGTCGGCATTCGTCAGCACACGTTCAGGAACCGCCATGCCCCAACCCGTAATTGCAGCAAAGTTCGCCATACCCGCCTCGATAATACAAAAAAGGGTTACTGACCCGCCGGCATGGCTGTCAATAACCCCGCACGACGCGCACGTGACGTATTATTCCTCCCTGGCTTCGCTCTTCGGCTCGACGACCAGGCGCCCCCGGTAATACCCGCACGACTTGCAGACATAATGCGCGCGCATCAACTGACCGCAGCGCGTGCATGGCACGAGTGTCGGCATATCGATGCGCTGATGTTGCCGCCGATTGCCGCGCCGATGGCGAGAAACTTTTGTTTTTGGTACAGCACCCATAACACATTGACCCTTAGCACTATTCTGGCTTCAGAAGCGCGCGCAGCGCAGCGAACCGTTCATCGCCGCCAGAACTGCCGCACGAACACTGCTCGACATTCAGATCGGCGCCGCACTCCGGGCAAAGACCACGGCAGTCGGGACGACAGAGCGGCTGCATAGGCAGTTCAAGCAGCACATACTCGCGCAGCATCTCGCCGACGTCCGCCATATGCAACTCATCGAGATAGAAGGGGTCCTCCTCGTCGGGTTGCGGCAGCGGCGTTCCGGTCGTCACATCGATCCGCGAATGGAACTCATCACGGAAGCGCACCTCGATAGGCTGCACAGCCGGATTGAGGCAGCGGACACACTCCATCTCCACCGTTCCGCGGGCATGCACATCGACCAATACCCCGCTGGCGGTGCGGGTAAACCGCACCTCACCGACCATGCCGCGCATTTCGAGCGTATCGTCGAGGCGCAGCACCGGCTCAGCAAAGTCGTACCTGCGTGACGCGCCGACGTACTCGCGCAACAGTTGGGCGACGTTGAACTTCAAATCGGTGATCGGTTTTGACATGTGCATGAGAGCGCCCTCTGCGCTGACAGAGGCTGCATTATAGGTCAGCGGCGTCTTGCTGTCAAGACGAATTATCTGCCGGGCGCCCGCGGTTCGCGCACTGCACCCAGTTCGTGTAGTCCGTTCTGCACGCTGGTAATGACTTTCAGCAAGCGTTGTTCGAGTTCTTCGAGCACCTGGCGCGCGTACTCGTCGGCGCCTGCACGGATGGCGCGCGCCTCGCGCTCCGCCTGTTCCAGCAACCGCGCGCGTTCAGCCTCAATTGCTTCGAGCAATCCCTGTTCCTGCAACACCTGCTGCACCCGTTCCTGCGCTTCGCTGATCAACCGTTCCTGCTCACTGATGATCCGCCGCGCCTGGCGCAACTCCTCAGGAACCGCCACACGCATGCGGTCAATAATGTCGAGCACGCGATCTTCGTCGATCAACAGCCGACCGCTGAACGGCACCCGTTTGCCCTCGGCGATGACATCTTCCAGTTCATCGATTAACTGATCCAGTTCGATGGCTCATCACCTCCTGCCATAGACGCGCTTCAGCGCATCCACTACCGGACCGGGAACCAGCCAGGAAACGTCGCCGCCAAGCGACGCGATTTCACGCACCGTGCTCGAACTGAAGAAGGTATACCGATGACTTGCCATAAACAGCACAATGTCGATATCGGGCGCGAGCGTCTGATTGATCTGCGCCAGCTGAAACTCCGCCTCGAAGTCGCCGACGGCGCGCATGCCGCGCACAATGACCGACGCGCCGACACTGCGCACATAATCGACCGTCAGCGTCGAATAGGTATCGACCTTAACCCGCGGGAGGTGGCGAGTCGACTCGCGCAGCAGCGCGACTCGTTCGTCGGTGCTGAAGAGTAACTGTTTGTTGGGGCGATCAAAGACCGCCATGATCACCGTATCGAAGATGCGCGACGCGCGCGCAGCGATGTCCAGATGTCCATTTGTGACCGGATCGAAGCTTCCTGGATAGACGGCAATCGTCACCCCTTCTCTCCTTCACTGGTGCAACGCGGATCCGCAGGCTGCTGCGCCGTTCAGTCAGTGACCCTGGTCGGCGACGCAGTGGATTGGTGCATCTCGTCAATGTTCGGAGGCGGCATCCTCCGGCGCCAGTTCATAGATCGAAAAGCACGAGTCGCCCAGGCGGCGGAATTTACGGCGGCGGAAACGCTGATAATGATCACTGAGTTCGACGCGCGGCGAATGACCGACGATCAGAATACCGTCGTCAGTCAGTACGTTGGCGTCGTCCACGGCGCAAATCGTCGCTTCAATTGCAGGATCAGCATAGGGCGGGTCCATAATGATTATATCATACTTCTCGCGGTGACCGTAAGTGCGCAGAAACCGCTCGACCGACATGGGGAAGATGCGTGCCCGATCCGCCAGTCGGGTATGTTCCAGGTTTTCGCGGATGATCCGGCAAACGTGCACTTTATGTTCGACAAAATCAGCCCATGCGGCGCCGCGGGACAGGCATTCGATCCCCAGCGATCCGGTGCCGGCGTACAGGTCGAGCACGCGCCCACGAATCGGTCCATATCCTTCAATGACCGAAAAGAGCGCCTCTTTGACCCGATCCAGCATTGGGCGGGTGCCGAGACCCTCCGGTGCTTTCAGGCGACGACCTTTGGCGGTTCCTGTTATGACGCGCATCTGCGTGCTTATTCGCTAACTCCCAAAATCAGCACGGGAATGTCGATGTCTGCAACGCCACGTTCCTCTAAATCCCAAACAAGCTGTTCAAAGTATGAGACGCCCGTGGACATTTGGTCTGCAAACTCCTTAATCGGGACAATCTCGATACCGACATCGATATATTTCTTCTTGTGAAAGATGGTCATCTTTGCGCAAACATTGTAGACCATGAAAGCATACTTGCCGAACTGAACCTCGACACCTACACGATTTTTGACAAAATCCATCTCCCGAAAAGCATGCTTGGGCGTTGTCTTCGATTTAAAGTACGGTAAATAGTGCTTGCTAGAGTATTCACAAGATACTCTTTTTGTTTCCTATTTCCTGCGGGTGAAAGCCTCTTTGAAGGCATCGTTCAAGGAGGCAGGATTATAGAGCATTATACCAAGCATTGTTTTTTTTTTTTTTTTTTTTTTGGCTCTGTTTTGTTTTATACTGAGCGCTATCAACACTCCTGATGATTTCCCCAACTTCTGCAAGTTCGTTCTTATATGTCCAAAATGTATTCTGAGAACCTTTGAAATAGTATACTGCTGCTATGATCACTCGTAATCTCCTCGGGTTTCAAGCAGACGCTCCTGAGATTGCTCTATCCACTCTTCCGGTATTTGAGATACCTTCTCGTTTCCTGTCGGTTGATACACCGGTTTTCCGATGGGGCGATAACGAAGCGTGCCATTATAGTAGTCTCGTATCCTCTGACGAGCCAGCTCTGCATAATCAGCGTCTTTTTCGCAACCTACTGCGCGTCGATTATGCATGAGGGCAGCGATAAGAGACGAGCCGACACCCATGTATGGATCGAAAACCCAGTCACCTTCATTCGTAAGTGCAAGAACGCACCGTTCGATGAGTTCGATAGGAAACTGACAGGGGTGTACGGTTTTCTCCGGGTGATTGGACTTTACATTCGGAATATCCCAAACCTCTTCCTCCCAGTCTTGCGCCAGAACCTCCCATATGTCAGATGGATTTTTGCCAAGAGGGTTTCCCGAAGGCTTTCCTTTATTTGGACCCTTAAAGTGCCGTTTTCCGGGGTACTTTGATGGAACACGGACGGAGTCGAGATTGAAGATGTACTTGTCTGATTTGGTGAACCATAAGATGGTTTCGTACCGCCCTGAAAATCGTTTGGAGGCATGTAATCCATGTCCAAATCTCCAGATAATTCTGTTTCTCAAATTCATGCCAATTTCTTTGAAAATAGGGTAGTAAAGAATATCCAGCGGGTATACTTCTCCATCTTCGACGAAGTTTCCCACCTGCCAGCAAATGCTCCCATCATTCTTGAGGATTCGATATAGTTGATTTATTAACTGAGACTGTGATCTCAGGTAATTCTCGATAGAAATACGGTTTTCATATGCCTTACCTAGATTATAAGGCGGCGAAGTGACAATGAGAGTTATGGAATTATCGGGAATCTGCTTGATAAAATCACTGACATCTCCATTGAATACAACGATCTCTGCGTCAGATCGAAATGTGTCTTCAATCGGCTTAGGTAATCGAAACAAAGGAAGATCGTTCATGTTCTGACACCACTACAGATGGACCATACGTTGTTTGTCACCATCTCGTCAAGCGTGGTCGCAAACGCTGCAATGGTTGCGTCGATGTCGCCCGGCGTGTGGGCAGCCGAGACAAAGCCGCTTCGCCCGCGCATGAGGTCGACGCCGTGGTTGATCATGCCCAGGCGCAGCAGTTGCACAAGGCGCGGATCGCCGCCGCGCTTCAGTTCGTCCGGCGGCGCTGTCGGATCGAGTTCGCCCGGCGGGAAGCCGACCGAGCATCCGGCGACGATATGGAAGATCGAAGCATCGCCATAGACCGCCCAACCCGCGAGTCGCCGCCGACGTAGTTCGGCGTTCATTCCGGTGATGAGTCGCTCTCCCAGCGTAGCGGCATGCGCCCCTGGCGCATCGTTTGCCACGATGCCGAGCATCGCCGTCCCCGCGGCTGCGGAGAGTGGTGCGGCGTTAAAGGTACCGAAGTGCCGGATTTTGCGCACCTGGTTCCATTCCGCATCGCCGAACGCCAGATGCCTGAGAATGTCGGCGCGCCCGCCGACGGCGCCACCGGGCAGCCCGCCTGCCAGAATCTTCGCCAGGGTCGTCAGATCGGCGGTAACCCCTGCGCGTTGCTGCGCGCCGCCGGGCGCCACCCGAAAGCCGGTGACGATCTCATCGCAGATCAGCAGCACACCGTACCGCCAGGTCAGTTGCCGCAGATCGCGCAGGAAGCCATGCGGCAACGGGATAGCGCCATACGATGCGCCGGTTGGTTCGAGGATAACGGCAGCAATATCGGTGCGGCTGCGCAGCGCCTGCTCGACATAATCAAGATCGGTCGGCGCAACGACGGTTGATCCAAGCATGCCGTCGTACAATCCGGCGGGCGCGCTGGCATCGTTCGTATCATGCGCCAGAAGATCGTGCCAGCCGTGGTAGTGCCCGGTGAAGCGAAGAACGACCGGTTTGCCGGTAAAGGCGCGCGCCAGACGCAGCGCCATCATCGTCGCTTCGGTGCCGGATGCGGTGAAACGCAACCGTTCGATGCCGGGAACCAGGCGCTTCACCAGTTGCGCCCATTGCAGGCTGAGTTCGTGTTCGGCGCCGTAGTGCGTCCCGCGCTCCATCTGGCGTTGCACCGCAGCGACGATTGCCGGATGCCCGTGACCGAGCAACAGCGCCCCATGCCCCATCCAGTAATCGATCAACCGGTTTTCGTCGGCATCCCATTTATGGGCGCCGGCGCACTGTTCGACGTACAACGGAAAGGGTGTCACGTAACGCCCATCGTGGGTGACGCCGCTGGGGAACAATGCCTGCGCTTGACCGAATAATGCCTGGGATCGCGGATGTTTCTGGATGTATGTCTCAATGATTGTCATCAGATTCCATACTCCAGTCGGGCAATGAGCGCCTCGGGCAGTTGTGCGTCGCGCATCTGGCGCTGCGTCAGCGCAATGTCATAAGCAACGCGATGAAACGTGATCGTATCGATAGCGGTGTCGAAGATTGCAAACGCAGCGCGCGGATCCTGATTGCGCGGCTGGCCGATGCTGCCAGGATTGATAATATACCGGAATCCATCTTCCAATGTCAGCCTCGCGCCGTCGTCCGGCGACGATGGTCCTTCACAGCGTCCGTCGGGTGTCAGGCGGAAGACCAGCGGCACGTGCGAGTGACCGATCAGGCAGACTTGCTGTGCAAAGCGACGAAAGTTATCGAGCGCCTGATAGCGCGTCAGTAAATACTCCCATACCGGTTCACGCGGGCTGCCGTGAGCCGCCAGAAAGCGTTCGTTGATCGGTTGGATCGGTTCGAGTTCTTCCAGCAACATCCGATGATCGTCCGTCAACTGATCGCCATTCCAGACATTGGCGGCGCGCGCGTCCGGGTTGAAGTCGCTCAGGTCCAACAATCCGAGGCAGGCAAGATCGTGATTGCCTGCGAGCATCATACTTGCTTCAGTGCGGATCGTTGCCACGCATTCGTTGGGACGCGGACCGTATCCGATGGTATCTCCCAGATTCCAGACGGTATCGTATGGTTTGGCAGCAGACAACACCGTTTCGAGCGCCACAATGTTCGAGTGAATATCCGAAAGGATCAGGATGCGCATACGTCCTGGCACGTCCTTACAACCGCCTGAGCAGGCTGACCGCACATATATTGCATATCATACCACGTTGGACGCTCTGGTGCAGTCTGAGGTTGAAGCAAGCTGCAATCTGGCTGTAAGGTTTCGGTAATGCCAGGGCTTTGCTTCTCTTCTTGCCCGCTCCTATAATACGCCTGAATGTCGTAGCGCTCAACGTTCAAGGAGATCCGGCGCGCTATGAGCGAGCCAACGCCAACTGGTCCGGGGTATTGCCCGTATCTTGGTCTGAAACAGAATCGCGCCATCCGGTTTTCGTCGCCGACGCCGGAGCATCGCTGTTATGTCAGCGGCGAGCCGGTCGATATACCTGTTGATCAGAGCGCATTCTGCCTTTCTCGCAATCATGTTCAGTGCCCATTATACATGGGTTTAACCCTCCCCTCAATCCCGGCAACGGTCAGTTCATCCGGTGCGACCACGACAGCGCCCGGCGGATTGCGTGGCTGGCTACGCACGCTGTCGCCGCGCGACCGCGCGATCTATGCCTTGATGCTGGGCATGCTGGCGCTAATCGTGCTTGTGTACGCTATTGCGGGATGGCAGGCGCTGACCGGGACTGCGCCGGTCACAGGCGCACCTTCGCCGATAACCGTGGCGCCGCCGGAGACGGCGACCGCAACCCCGGCGCCGCTCCCCTCTCCATCGGCAACGGCGACGCCGCCGCCTCCCACTCCCACTGCGTTGCCAACCAGTACGCCCTCGCCGCAACCGAACCCGTCGCCAACTCAGGAACCGGTGATTATCGTGCCAACGGCGCTGCCGACGCAACCGACCGGTACTGCCGGTGTCGCGCCTTCGCCAACCGACAACGCGACGGCAACACCATCGCCAACGGTCGCTGCACCGGCAACACCTTCCCCAACAGGTCAACCGGCGCCGGCGTCTCCGACTCTCACGGCAACCGCAGCGCCGCCGCCAACGACAGCGCCGACCGCACCTCCGCAACCGCCGACTGCCGTGCCGCCAGCAATGCCGCGAACGCCTGCGCCGCCGGCGGCGCCGACGGTTCAGCAGCAACGATTGTGGCTCTACTTCGGTGATGCGACCGGCACACTCTTCGTTCCTGTCCAGCGGCTCGTTCCGGTTGAAGATCGCAAAGTAGCCACTGCCGCTATCAACGCCTTGATCGAGGGTCCTCGCAATGGGCTTGAGCGTTTGATCGATCCGCAGGCGCGCCTCTTGAGCATTGCCATCAACAACGGGCTTGCCACAGTCAACTTTGACCGCCCGCCGCACCTGAACGGCGATCCGCGCGGATTGCACTCAATCGTCCTGACCCTGACCCACTTCGAGACGATCAGCCGGGTGCAGTTCCAGGTCAACGGCAGGAACATCGGCATCGATGGGAGCGGTCCAATCGGGCGCCCGGTCGTCAACCCGTTGAACCCGAACAACCTGCCGGTGGATTATGCTGCCACCGAGTTTCTACCGACGTATTACCTGGCGAACGATGGGTATCACACAATCCGCATCATTCGCATGGTGCCAAAGACGCGCCAGGTGGCAGAGGGAACGGTGCGCGCGCTCATCGAGGGACCGGGAATCTACGAGTACGCTGTGCAGCGCACCATTCCGCCGGGAACCGAACTTCGCGCCATCAGCATCAACCAGGGAGTCGCGCGGGTCGATTTCAGCGCCCGATTCGCCGAAGCGTCGGATCGCAACGCGGCAGTGCGCACGCTGGTCGAATCGCTGACTACGCTGCCGCGTGTCAGCGGGGTGCAGATCCTGGTTGAAGGTCGCTCACTTGCGGAATGGTGGGGAGAGCCATATGGCAGGGTCTATCCAAAGCCGCTGATCAACCCGGAAGGATGATCTACCACCAGCGCCACTGGACGTACCGATGCTCTTGCGGTGGAACGATACGGCAGTGTGCGCATACGCGAAATGGAATGCCTGTCTCGCGCTCAAGGGAGAGATCGCTGCGTCCGCCACAGTAGCGGCACACACTCAGATTTTCAATATCGTCGGCGCGCCAGAGTTGGGGGATGAGGGTTAATTCCAGCGGATGCACGCCGCCAATGGCTGCAATTTTGACGCACACTGCTGCCGGAAAGACCGCTTCGACGCGCGCAAACAGATGATAGCGGTATGAATACACCTCATCGCCAACACAGATGGCGCCTATCCGTGGATGGGTTCGAATCTTCATGGCATCCTTAGCAGCGCAGCCAGCCTGCGCAACTCCTCTTCATTGAGACGAAACGCCTCGTAGTCGCTGAACATGAGCGCATCGAGCACATCGGCGATGCGCGCTGCGGCGCCCTCCTCGAAGCGCGCCAGACCGAGTTCTACATCATAGAAGCGGTCGAAAGCCCATGCTGCCAGCGCCTCGTTGGTCAGAGCGCCGGATAGTCGCTCGTCGATCTGTTCAGCCACCATGGTGCACGTGATCACCATCATCGGCGCAGTGCCTGATCACACATCGAGAAGAATCCGCATCCCAGACAGCGTGCCGGATCATCGTGACTCCGATCACATTCGTTGTCAAGCGCTGCGCGCATTTCCTCAATCAGCGCCAGCGTCTCCTGGCGCACCTGCGCCGTGTACGACAGCCGAAACGTTCGATCCGCATAGCACAGCAACCCATAGGGCGGAGCAACGCCGGTGGTTTCTTCAAGCAACAGGCAATACGCCGCCAGTTGCATCAGATCGGACTCATACGGGCGCGTTGCGTTCCGCCCCGGCTTGACTTCCACGGGGATGAGGCGTCCACGTTTCTGGATCAGGTAATCAGGCTTTCCGACCAGTCCGATCCGCCGTGCAATCAACGGTCGCTCCGGCGATTGGGCGTCGGTATCGCGGTACACCACCGGCGCCCATGGAAGACCGGCGGAGGCGCGCAGGCGAAGGGCGCCGATCAGCGCGACCAGTGCCAACAGAAGCAGAGCAAGTCCGACGGTGATCGCCACAGGTCAACCCGCCATCCATCCGCCGATCAGGAGCGCCAGCGCAAGCGTGCCAAGGAGCGCGGCGATGATGGCGAACAGGCGACTCAGGGCAACAGATCGTGCATGGCGGTGATGCAGTGTTGTGCCATACTCACGCCGTGCGCGTTCTTCCGGTTCAAGCCCGGCGACCCGGCGCAGCCACCAGGCGCGCGCGCAGTAGACATATTCGCCAATCTCGCTGGCGCGGATGATTGGTAATCGCGGACCAGGCATATTTCAGACGTGATGGAACTATCCGCCACCCAACACCGGATTGCCGCCGATCCAGTTTGCTACATCGGAGACGGTAATGACCACCATCAGCCCCATGAGCATCATGAAGCCAATAGCATGGACCATCGCCTCGCGTTCAGGCGGGATCTTCTTACCGCCACGCGCGATCTCGATCAGCGAAAAGAGAATATGGCTGCCATCGAGCGCCGGGATGGGCAACAGGTTGATCAGGAACAGATTGAGACTGATGAGCGCCGTCCACTGCCAGAAGCCGAGCCAGCCATCGCGCTGAATGACCTCTCCGGTGCCGCGGGCAATGCCGACGACGCCGGCGACCCCGCCCTGTGGCGCTTCGGTGATTCCCAACAGGCTGCCGAGCATCTGACCAATGCCAGCGATGAACCGCCCCAGAATGTCGAACGTATAGGAAAAACCGGCGTTGAGCGCCTTGAGCGGCGTTGCCGGAACGATCTGAATGTTGGGCGTATAGGCGAAGCCGAACCCATTCTCAAACGCAACGCCGTCACGTTGCCAGGGACCGGGAGTGATCATCAGCACCACGCGCGCCCCATCGCGCTCCACGACCGCCTCAATCGTGCGCCCCCGGTTCTCTGCCGCAATCAGGCGAATGACGCTCAGGTCGGTGTCGAGTGTGCGCCCGTTGAGCGACACCAGCAGATCGCCGCTCTGCAACCCGGCGCGTTCGGCTGGGGTCGCCGGGTAGACGACATCGATGCGCGCGCCATTGAATGCCTCAGGAACGCCACGCGCCATAAAGATGCCGCTGAAGATCAGGAATGCCAGCAGCAGATTCATCAATGGTCCGGCGAACAAAACGGCAATTTTCTTCCATGGCGATGCTGCGGAAAGACTACCGACGCCATAAATCTGCTCGCCTTCGCCGCCGAAGCGCACAAACCCGCCGATCGGCAGCCAGTTGAGCGTGTATTTGACGCCATTTCGCTCAAAGAGCACCATCGCGCGCGGCGGATATCCCAACCCAAACTCTTCGACTTTGATGCCGAACCAGACCGCTGTCAGAAAATGACCCAACTCGTGAACCAGCACCAGCAGCCCGAGCATGAGCAGGAATGCAGCAATGGTGACCAGACCGTCGGGCAAACTCTCGAACACCGTGCTTCTCCTCTTGAATAACGCGCGGCAGCTGTAACACCATCGGACAGGCGTGCTGCGTATTGGGTAGTGTACCGTATTGCAGAAGTGTCTGTCAACTATAGTGAACGTTGCAGGTCCAGGCATGCATGGTCAGACGGCATGCTGGCGCAGCGGTCTCATGTTATCCAATCGACCCGTGCTGCTGAGTCGCACGTCCTCTGAGCTACGGGCTAAAGCCCTCGCTTAAGACCTGGAAGCCCCTCGGATTGGCGGCGAAGGACGGCAAGAGTCTGTTCTGCTACGGGCTAAAGCCCTCGCTTAAGACCTGGAAGCCCCTCGGATTGGCGGCGAAGGACGGCAAGAGTCTGTTCTGCTACGGGCTAAAGCCCTCGCTTAAGACCTGGAAGCCCCTCGGATTGGCGGCGAAGGACGGCAAGAGTCCGTTCTGCTACGGGCTAAAGCCCTCGCTTAAGACCTGGAAGCCCCTCGGATTGGCGGCGAAGGACGGCAAGAGTCCGTTCTGCTACGGGCTAAAGCCCTCGCTTAAGACCTGGAAGCCCCTCGGATTGGCGGCGAAGGACGGCAAGAGTCCGTTCTGCTACGGGCTAAAGCCCTCGCTTAAGACCTGGAAGCCCCTCGGATTGGCGGCGAAGGACGGCAAGAGTCCGTTCTGCTACGGGCTAAAGCCCTCGCTTAAGACCTGGAAGCCCCTCGGATTGGCGGCGAAGGACGGCAAGAGTCCGTTCTGCTACGGGCTAAAGCCCTCGCTTAAGACCTGGAAGCCCCTCGGATTGGCGGCGAAGGACGGCAAGAGTCCGTTCTGCTACGGGCTAAAGCCCTCGCTTAAGACCTGGAAGCCCCTCGGATTGGCGGCGAAGGACGGCAAGAGTCCGTTCTGCTACGGGCTAAAGCCCTCGCTTAAGACCTGGAAGCCCCTCGGATTGGCGGCGAAGGACGGCAAGAGTCCGTTCTGCTACGGGCTAAAGCCCTCGCTTAAGACCTGGAAGCCCCGGAGGGGCTTGTGTGATCTCAGTCGGGGCTTCAGCCTGCAACGCCCAGGAATGCCGGTCTTGTTCGTTTGATCTTCATACGCCCTTGCTCAGCTCAGGCGCGTCCCTGCGGGACTGCCGTGGGCGCACGCGCCAGCAGCTGCGCGCGAAGATGGCGCACTCGTCCGTCATCGCGCTTTTTCCCGGATGTCTGGATGACGCCTAGCATTCAGACCAGCCTCGCAGGGGCTTGCATGTCCTCAGCCAGGGCTTCAGTCCGCAGCGAGACGGCGGTTCCTGACCATGCATGCCTGCCCCGGACGTTGCCCGAACTGGCGCTATTTGACACCCCTCATCACGATCCGCTAAGATGCAAAGGCGTACAGTTTTTGCTCAAGCGGAGCGCCTATGGAACTGCGCAGCAGAGCAGTCGGTCCCTGGCCCATGAACAGTTATGCACTGGTTTGCCCGACGACGCGCCACAGTGTTCTGATCGATCCCGGCGCGGAATCGGACGAACTTATCGCTATGCTCGACGACACGACTCCGGTTGCCATTTTGCTGACGCATACCCATCCCGATCACATCGGCGCACTCGAGGAGGTGCGCAACCGGCTCGGTGTGCCGGTCTTCGCCCATCCCGGCCCCTGCGTTGCCGGCATGGCGCCCGTTGATCGCGCGCTGGCGCACGGTGATGTGGTGACGGTCGGTGACTCGGTGATTCGGGCATGGCACACCCCTGGTCACACCGCTGATATGGTGTGCTATCTGGTGGAGGGCGCGCCGATTGCTGTCGTTGGCGACACCCTGTTTGACGGCGGACCGGGACGCACCTGGTCGGTAGACGATTTTCACACAACTCTTGTTACGTTGCGTACCATCGTGCTGACCTGGAGCGATGACACGATCTGCTACCCTGGTCATGGTCCATCCTTCCGGCTTGGCGACCGGCGCGCCGCTATCGAGCGCTTCCTGGCGCATGCGCCCGAAGGTTTTTGTGGCGATGCCACATGGGATGTGTGAGAGGAGTCTATGCCCGCTTCGGCGAAACTGGTTGCGCGCGCAATGGTCGGGTCTCCTATCGCGCGACCCTTTGGAGGGTGTTTGTTTGTTGCGGGGATGCTGGCGCTGCTCGGCTTTGCATTCCTGGGACATTTGGCGCTCTGGATTCTGGAACCTGTTACTCGCGTCGGCATTTTTCTGACCGGTGTTCTGATCGGTACGGTTGCATCGCTTCCCCTTCTGGCGCTGCTGCGCTGGCTCGACCGGCGCGAGCGCGAGTCGCTCTGGCTGGCGATCGGCGCTGTGGTGTGGGGCGCCGTTATCAGCACCGGTCTCTCTGCCATCTTCAATGCGCTTGGCTTTGGCTTCATCTCGGTCAGCCTGGAGATCGTCGGCGGGGTCGATTCCGAATTGATCGGGCAGTTGCTTGCGGCGACGCTGGTTGCGCCGCCGGTTGAGGAAGCGTTCAAGGGGCTGGCGATCCTGGTGCTCTTCTGGTTTCTGCGCGCCGAGTTCGACAATGTGCGTGATGGTATCATCTATGGCGCTTTGGTCGGGATCGGATTCAATATCGCCGAGTATGCGCTTTATGTGATGCAGGGGTACGCCGAAAGCGGCGTCGCGCCTTTCGCCGAGCAGTTCGCCGGTCGTTTCGTCTTCCTCGGTTTCAATGGGCATATGCTCTGGAGCGCCATCTGCGGCGCTGGCGTCGGGTTTGCGCGCCAGTCAACTGGCGGCGGTTGCACCACGCTGGGAGCGCCGGTCGCCGGATACCTGGCGGCAACGTTCGGTCACGCACTCAACAATTCGGTTGGCGTCTTCCTTCTGGGAGTCATTCTGGTCGTGATGGGGTATGATGTCGAAGGCGGGTTGATGAGCGTCTCGCCTTTTGCGCTGTGGACGGCGGCAGCAATTATGAATGTGCTGGTGCAGGGCGTGTTCTACGTTGCGTTGCTGGTGTTGCTGGCGCTGACCTCGCGCTGGGAGCGCGAAGTGATCCGCACCTACCTGGCGGACGAGGTTGGCGTCAGCGTCACGCCCGAAGAGTATTCCGCAATTGTGAATGATCGTATGTTTGGCGCACTGGGAAGCCGCGGCACTCCGTGGCAGTTGGCGCTGGCGCAGAATGAACTGGCATTCCGCAAATGGCACGTCGCGCGCGAAGGCGGCAACCCGGCGACCGATCCGCTGGTTGCGGCATGGCGCCAGGATATTGCGACGCTCCGTGAAGAATGGCTTCGTTCTCGACAGGTGAGTCAGGCATGACCGTGAAGACCGATCGGCGTCGTGCGCTGGCGATGACCATTCCAGAGGCGCCGGTCTGGCGGTTGAGCCTGGAGCAGTGCTATCACATAATCCAGACCGGCATCCGCACCGACGATGATTCCGTCGAGTTTCTCGAAGGGTTGTTGGTGACGAGCACGCCCAAAAATTCGTCGTATAACCTTGCGGCACATTTGACACGCAACGCGCTTACGCAGGTTGTGCCAGCGCAATGGTATATTGATGCGCAGGAACCATTCACCGCTGACGTGAGCGAGCCGGAACCGGATGTTCTGGTCGTCTGTGGCGAGCGCCGTATCACGGTCACCACCCGCAGGACATTGCGCTGGTTGTGGAAGTGGCAGATACCACGCTCAAGCGGGATCGAACCGGTATGAACGCTTGAACCGGCGTCTCTGTGACAGGGTGGAAGTGGCAGATACCACGCTCAAGCGGGATCGAACCCTGAAGAAGCGGATGTATGCACGCGCAATCAGTCTACTGGATCGTCAGTCTTGTCGAGCGCAAGGTTGAATGGTATGCACAGCCTTCGGTTGCTGGAGGGGAAGTCGATTGTGCGCAACGCCGTGATGTTCTCGAAGACGATGTAATACCAATGACCTGTGACCATCCGGCATGGTCACCCCGAGCCGCGCGAGGGGTCGTGCGCGACCCGCTTCGATTCCGCGCTGCGCGCGGCATGACCCGTCGCTGCGCGCGGCATGACCCGCATGCGGCATCTTCAATCGTCATTGGTATAATCCCGGTCGTTCTCGACGACGTAGAGATCGCGCGCCTCCCGGCGCGTGATCGGTTGCCCTGAATATCTTCCGCGAAAGTGAGAACCAAATGTCGCGTCTTGTTGCTGTTGGTCTGGTGCAAATGCGCATGACCGATGATCCGCAGCGGAACTTCGGCGCAGCCGTGGAAGGCATCCGAGAGGCTGCCGCGCGCGGTGCGCAGATTGTCTGTCTGCCGGAACTGTTTCGTTCGCTCTACTTCTGCCAGAGCGAAGACCATCGCCATTTCGCGCTGGCGGAGCCGATCCCCGGTCCGTCCACCGAGGCGTTGAGCGCACTGGCGCGCGACCTTGGCGTGGTGATCATCGCCAGTCTGTTCGAGAAGCGCGCCGAGGGGTTGTATCACAACACTGCCGCCGTCATCGATGCTGATGGTCGCTACCTGGGCAAATACCGCAAGATGCACATTCCTGATGATCCGCTGTACTACGAGAAGTTCTATTTCACCCCCGGCGACCTGGGGTTTAAGGTCTTTGCAACGCGCTATGCGCGCGCTGGCGTTCTCATCTGCTGGGATCAATGGTACCCCGAAGCAGCGCGCCTCACGGCGCTGCGCGGCGCTGATATTCTCTTTTACCCCACGGCGATTGGCTGGCATCCCCAAGAGAAGGACGCATACGGCGCAGCGCAGCACGCGAGTTGGGAAATCATCCAGCGGTCCCACGGCATTGCCAATGGGTGTTACGTCGTCAGCGTCAATCGCACCGGGCACGAAGGCGACTCGGACGGTGGCATCGAGTTCTGGGGTCAGAGTTTTGTTTCCGATCCATCTGGAACGATCCTGGCAAAGGCAGCGGTTGATCGTCCAGACGTGCTGGTGGTGTCGATTGATCTGGCGCGTATCGACGAACAGCGCACCCACTGGCCCTTCCTGCGCGACCGGCGGATCGATGCGTATGGCGAGATGACCAGGCGCTATATCGATGAGGAGTGACACAGCAACGATGACGACATCCCAACCGACGCCAGCCCAACTCGGATACCGGATGCCGGCTGAGTGGGCGCCACACCAAGCGACCTGGCTCTCCTGGCCCCACAACGAGGAGTCGTGGCCCGGCAAACTGCACATCGTCCTGCCGATCTATGCGCGCATGGTCGCTGCGCTGGCGCGCTCCGAAACCGTTCACATCAACGTCAACGACGAAGCAATGGAAGAAGAAGCGTGTCGATTACTGCACAGCGTCGGCGCCGAAGGCGACATTCACTTTCATCATTTTCCCACCAACGATGCCTGGTGCCGTGACCACGGCGCGATCTTCGTTGTGCGCGATGGCGACGATCCCCTGGCAGCGATCAGGTGGGAGTACAACGCCTGGGGTGGCAAGTACCCGCCCTTCGATCTGGACCGGCAGATTCCCCGGCGCATGGCGGAGGCGCTGGGGGCGCCCTGCTTCGATGGCGGCATGGTGTTGGAAGGCGGCTCGATCGATGTCAATGGCGAAGGACTGTTGCTCACGACCGAGGCTTGCCTGCTCAACCCCAATCGCAATCCGCATCTCACCCGCGAGCAGATCGAGCAGCGATTGTGCGATTATCTGGGTGTCTCAACGGTGCTCTGGCTTGGCGATGGGATCGTAGGCGACGACACCGATGGGCACGTTGACGACCTGACCCGCTTTGTCGCGCCCGACACCGTTGTGACTGCGGTGGAAAGCGATCCGTCGGATGAGAATTACGACGCGCTCCAGGAAAATCTCCGTCGTCTGCGGCGCATGACCGATCACCGCGGCGGGGCGCTGCGGATCGTCGCACTGCCGATGCCACCTGCAATTGTGTATGAAGGGCGGCGCCTGCCCGCTTCCTACGCGAACTTTTACATTGCCAATCGTGTTGTGCTGCTCCCCACGTTCAACCACCCGAACGACGACCGCGCAGCAGCGATCCTGGCGGAACTTTTTCCGACACGCGAGATTGTGGGGATTGACTGCACCGATATGGTGTGGGGGCTTGGCGCCTGGCACTGCCTGACGCAGCAGGTTCCGGCGGTGTAACGCAAACGACGAGCGCTCACCCGGCGATCCAGGCGTACATACCGGCAGCGACAGCGCCGCCTGCCAGCGAACTGAGAAAGTTGACCATGTCGTTGTTCATCCAGCGCCATCCGCGCACCAGGGGAAAGACGCGTCCTTCGCGCGATGCGCGCTTCTCGGTTTCGCCAGTTGGCGAGAGATACATTGCCTGCACCGTTGCGCCAAGCAGACTATCGAGCAAACTGCCGCCGACGCCTCCGGCGAGCGCTACCGGCAATAACAGAGGAAGCCAGATTTCGCGCTCAACTGCCATCAACCCCAGTGTTGCAGCGCCGATCAGGAACGCGCCTGCGGCGGAAGCGCCGAACCCGTAGATCGTCACACCGCCCGATGTGCCTGGCGGCACGACCCGACCAGAGGTGATCAGACGCGGCGAATGTGGGCTGAGGACGCCAATTTCGGTTGCCCAGGTATCGGCGGTTACCGTTGCCATGATGCCGACATATGCCGCCAGCAGCACAGTTGGCTCGCCAGCCAGTCCATAGACCAGCGCAAGCGTTGCACCTGCGCCGCCATTGGCGAGCGCCTGCCAGAGATCGCGCCGTCCACCCTTCTCGAACTTCTCACCGGCGATGCGCTGCTTCTGCGCCTGCCGAAAATGAGAGAGCGCGCTGGATGTCACAAAAAAGACAATCAGCACGCATCCCCACGTCCACCCGCCAAAACCGAAGGTCAACGTTCCGGTGACAACGGCGCCAAGCCAGCCGCTGAGGTCGAGCGATTGTCTGCGGTAAGCGACAGCGCCGATGACGGTGCTCAACACCAATCCGGCAGCAATGCGAGGAACATCGATCATAGCGTTTTCCATCGGGAATGGAACGCCATGCATCATACCACAAGGTGAGAGGTGTGAGGGGCGAGTACAAGGTAATACCAATGACCTGTGACCATCCGGCATGGTCACCCCGAGCAGCGCGAGGGGTCGTGCGCGACCCGCTCAGATTCTGCGCTGCGCTCGGAATGCCAAGCATGCCGCATCTTCAATCGTAGTTGGTATAAATGGAGGGACGCGGCGGTGCCATATCCGGTGGCAGTGCCGCGCCCGGTGTGGAAGGGGGAAGGCGGCGCAAGAAGCCAGGCACGAGGCGCGAGGAACAGGTAGGAAGGTTGAAGGTGAGAGAGTTGAGGGCATGAACCTGCTCAATCTTTGAGGTTTCAGTCACTGCCCCTTTCCCCCGGAGGAACGTTGCCTGCGGAACAGTCCTCGTTTGCCCCAGGCACGTTAACCTCAAAAGTTCTGGTAGAAGGAACTAACCCCTGACCCCTGACCCCTCGATCCGCCGGGCAAGCGCACTCAGCGCCTGATCGAGGTCTGGTCCGATCATACTGGCGACCTGATCCGCAGGCACCATAGCAGCCAGCGGTCCGAGCATCGGCGCAAGGTCAATCGTCAGTTTGACACGCAGATCGGTGCCTTTCCCCTCCGGCACGAACGACCAGTGCGACTCAACGGTCACCGGGTGGCGCGACGTAAAGACGACTTCCTGATCCTGCTTCCAGCGCACATCGCCTTCGGATCGAATAGTGGCAAACGGTCCCATTGCCATGTGTGTGGCGACACGCGCACTTGATGCGCCACGGTGCAATACCTCAACTTTTTTTACTCGTGGAAGCAACCCTGCCAGCGTCTGCGGATCAGACAGCGTGGCAAACACGCGATCCGCGCTCGCCGCAATGCGTCGGTTGCGCTCGACTGTCACGACCAGACCGTTATTCGTCTTTGTTTTGTCCCACGTCAGATTACCAGATCGGACCGTGTTCATGGGCGCCTCCTACGCGGCAGATCGCCGCGACCGTCATGGATACGACGAGCGTTGCAGGCATGGGGGTTGCGAGATGCGTGACCTTGCGACACTCTTATGATACTACGATTTTGTGCAATCAGTGGATGCAAGGTGTGCAATTGCCGAATGGATGGTGCATTGACTCAATGCTCTCTCATCACACCCTGTACCAGATCGCGGAAAGGGCGGGTCTCAGACCTGTCGCTACCCGCCTCTTACGACAACCCGGCAGACGCAGGCGATGATCCGCTCCACCCGTACACTGCCCGCCGTTCGTCTGCAATCGAGGACATCGACCAATCCGTAAGAAGCCGTTTCAATCCGCGCGTATCTGTGCGCTATCACACGCCTGACCATGCCACAACGAAACAAGGTATGGTATAATATCGAAAGAGAAAGACTTCCTGCATCATTCGACATCTGGCAACGGAGATCGTTATCATGGCAGAAAAGAAATCGAAAACCGACGTTACCGCGCGTGACAAGAGCGGCAGGGTAACCAATCACAACTGCGCAAACTGTGGTGAGCGCATTATGAACGACCGCGAGATGGTTGTGGTTATGGACGGTCGGCGTCGCAACAAGACGTATCATCACCGTGCCTGCTTCCAGAAAGCAGTCGCATAAGCGCGTCGCCGGTTTTTCAGCGAGCTTTATCGGCTCATCCGTTGTGTGCGGGTGAGCCGATCTGTTCTCTGAGGCATCGTATGGTCGAAGATCGCACGCAGATCGAGTTTCCGGCGCAGGGTGCAACAACGGTTGCGCTCTGTGAGCCATTTGGCGTGTTGTGCTGTCGCGCCTCCGGTCCAGGAGGGCATCCGCTGCGTGTGCTGATCGATACCGGGACCGATCCATCAGCAGTGGATGCTCGGCTTGTGCATCGTCTTGCGCTGCCAACCGGCGGCAGCGGCATCGGGCAGGGCGCCGCCAATACCGTTGCGTTCACCGAAGCGGTCTTTCCCTGGCTGCGCCTGGGCAATGCTGATGCTCCCGGCAACCAGGCGCTGACCGTCCGCGATCTCTATGCGCCAGCGCTCGATCTGAGCGGGTTGCCCTTTGCCGTGGATGTGGTGATCGGGTATAGCGTCCTGCGCCATTTGACGCTGCGGATCGACTTTCGGACCCGCTCACTGACACTGGCGCATCCCGATCTCGGATTTCCGTCCATCGGCTCCTCTGGTGTCGTGATGCCACTCTCGTTCTTCGAGCATTTCCCGGCAATCGGCAATCTGGTCATCGATGGTGTGGTCATCCCGCAGGCGACGATCGACACCGGCTCGAACGCTGCAATTACCGTTGGTCCCGACCTGGCGGTGCGTCTGGGGTTGCGCAGGAATGGCGCAGATGTGCGCATCGTTCGGGGGGAAGGCTTCGGCGGCGGCGGCGATGTGTTGCGTCGCCGGTTCGATCAGGTGCGTCTGGGTCCGTTTACCCTGACGAATATCGATATTGATGCTCCGCTCACCTGGGGAGGCGATCTGGGGCGCGCATCACGCGCCAATATTGGCATGCCATTGCTGGCGCGCTTCGCAACTGTCGTGATCGACTATGGGCGGGAGCAGGCGGGATTTGAGCCTTAATGCGCGCATCGCAAGTGATGGACGGCAACGCCTGCCTGTGAGGTTCGGGCAGGCGTTGGTAGCGGGTTCGTGGCTCACGCGCCACCATGCAGGCAGCAAGGGGTGGACCGGGCAACTACATGCACTTCGGGCATTCTTCATCGGCATATGGTCCGTGATCGGGGCAATCGCCACCTGGCGCATCATCCGGCAGATCGTCGTAATCCATAGCGTTGGCTCCTCCACTACACAGGAGATCGTGATGGAAGAACCTTACGCCACGGAAACGTGTACTACCAAGATCAGAACATGACGGTACGATTAATGCGCCCCACCAGAAGATACGCCGCTTTTGCTCAGCATTCGGCGCATCAGCGCCCGTTCTTCTGGACCGAATGCGCCAAGCGCCCAGAGCGCCGCCGGGTAGACCGACGCTCCAACGGCAATTGCCAGCCACGGTGAGAGCACAAGCGCGGGCCACATGGCGGCGCCCATGATGAGCGAGGCAAGAGCCGGGCGCCACATGAGGCGCAGGAGCGGCGGCATCGCCCCTTCACGTCGCAGGGTGCGCAAAAATGGTAGCAACAGCGCCACCTCCGTGGCAACTGTCACAGATGCGGCTGCCAGATACCCATACGCTGGGATGAGCAGCAGATTCATCCCCAGGTTGAACACCGCACCAATGACGAACGCTACCGTAATTGCGCGCTGGCGTCGCAGAGCAATGAGCACGTACTGTGTCACCCCATTCGCATACGAAAGCGGGAGGTACCAGATCAGGATCGCCAGCGCCAGCGCCGCGCCTGGCAGAAATGCCCGCCCGCCAAGCACGGCAATGATGACCGGCGCCAGGAGCGTTCCGCCGACAGCAACGGGCCAGGCGACGAGTTGCAGCAGCCCAAGCGCGCGGTGGTACATCCGCTCGAGGGCGGCGCGATCCGTCACTGCATAGCGCGCCAGCAAAGGGAACAGCGCCGCCACAAAATAGGGCGACACAATTTGTGTCATATTGATGACTTTGTACGCCGCATCGTACAGACCGAGCGCGGCAACTCCCGCCTGCGCTCGCAGCAGCACCACATCGAAACGGAAAAAGACGGCCAGCAACAGACTGTTCAGCAGCAGCGGAAACCCCTCGCGCAACAGATCACGTCCGGTGGGCCAGTCCCATACCAGTGGCGCGCGAAAGAGCATCCGCCGTTGAAGGATATAGAAGATCACAGCATTCAGGACCGTCGCTGCCAGCGCCACGGCTGCCAGCGCCACCACCCGCGCGGGCGCATCCGGCGCGATCAGCAGCGCCCCAACCCCTGCGAGCGTTTTGACGACATTTGTCAGCAGCACCACCAGCGCCGTCACTTCCATGCGCTGATATGCCTGGAACGACGCCGAGCAGGCGGCGGCGAGCGCCGCCGGGTACAGGTGCAGCATCAGCAACGCCAGCGCGGTGATCTCGGCGCTGCTTAGCGGGCGTTCGAGCAGCGAATAGCCGACGACGAGGAGCGCAGCAATCGGGAGCAGCAGGGTTGTGATGCCGAGCCGGAGCAGCAAGGTGATGCTGAAGAGGCGCGGCGCGCGCGATAGGTCGGGCGCGGCTTCGCGCACTGTCAGATCGTTCAAGCCCCAGTTTGTGATTGTGAGAAAATAAAGACCGGCGATCAGGGCAACGAACGCATACGCGCCATTCCCTTCCGGTCCCAGGAAGCGCAGCGCGATGACCGCAAACCCGAAGTCGATCGCCTTGTTGATCAGATTTGCAGCAATGGGCAGCGCACTGTTTTTGGCGATGGTGCGCGCAGTGTCGGACTGGTCTTCGCGGTAGAAGCGTTGCCATGCCCAGGCTGCGCCCAGGAGCAGTGGTATGAGCGCAGCAACTGCGAGCAGGAAGATGGACGCCGTTTCGTTCAACACGCAGTCTATGATACCATAGCCGCATGGCAAGCGCATCTCTGAGCAGGTTCTATGCGTCTGTACTACGAAATTGCCATCCGCTCCTTCCGCCGCGCGACAATCTATCGCAGCGCCTATGTTGCCGGTATCCTGACGAATGCCTTCTTTGGCGTTCTCTTCTCGTCGATGTATCGCGCGCTGTACGAAGGACGTGAGCGCATCGCCGGGTTGACGTTGCATGACGCGATCAGTTACGTCTGGTTGAGCCAGGCGTTGATCGCGATCGGCGCCGGATGGATCTCGTGGCACATGGAGTTGGAACGCGGGATACGCACCGGCGACATCGTTGCCGATCTTGCGCGACCGTGGAACTTCTATGCCTTCTGGTTGAGCCGCGTGCTGGGGGAACGCCTGTTCAATCTGCTGGTGCGCGGCAGCCTGACCTATCTGATCGGGATTCTCTATTTTGACGCGCTCATCCCTTCCATTGAGGCGCTGGCAGCATTTGCCATTGCGGTGCTGCTGTCGATCCTGATCTCTGCTGCGCTCAACTTTCTGGTCAATATCACGGCGTTCTGGCTGATCGATATTACCGGTCTCGTGCTGGTTACCAACCTGACGATGGGCTTCTTTTCCGGTTTCTTGCTGCCGCTTGCTTTCTTCCCGCCTGCGCTCGCTGTCATTGCGCAGGCGCTGCCGTTTCAGGCGATTACGAGCATTCCTGTGCGCACATTGTTGGGTCAGGTGCGAGGCGCGGATCTGGCGCTGGCGCTTACGACGCAGGTGTGCTGGGCTATGGCGTTGACCGGCGCCGCGCTGCTCGCGCTACGCGCGGCAATGCGCAAGATCGTGCTTCAGGGCGGATAATGCTGGCGATCTCTCTTCGGTTGATCGGCGCGCGCATCCGATCACAGATGCAGTACAAAACCTCGTTCTGGCTCGACCTTGTGGGGACGGCGGTCTCCACTGGCATGGAGTTCGTTGTGTTATTTCTGCTGCTCCAACGCTTTACACTGATTGGTGGCTGGCGGCTCCACGAGATCGGGCTGTTGTACGGTCTGACCTCGGTATCGTTTGGGCTGGCGGAGATGATCGGACGCGGCTTCGATAGTCCTTTCGAACGATTGATCCAGCATGGTGACTTCGATCGGGTGCTGACCCGTCCCCTGAGCAGTTTTGTTCAGGTGCTGGCGTCCGAGGTTCAGTTGCGACGATTAGGGCGGGCTGTGCAGGGTGCGGGGGTGCTGATCTTTTCACTGGCTCAGGTGGAAGCGTTCTGGACCCCAGTGCTGCTGTTGTTGCTTCTGCTGAGCATTCTGTCGGGCGCCCTCATCTATGTGGGGCTGATCGTCATCGGCGCCACAATCTGTTTCTGGACGATCAAGACTCCCGAGGTCATCAATGTGTTCACGTTTGGCGGGCAGCAGTTGACAAGCCTGCCATTGAGCATTTACGACCGGTGGATACGCGCGGTATTTCTTTCGATTGCACCCGTCGCGTTCGCCAGTTATCCGGCGGCATTGGTAATTCTTGGGCGGAGCGACCCGCATGGGTTGCCCGCCTGGATTGCATGGTGCGCCCCGGTGGTTGCCAGCGTATTTTTTGCCGCTGTTCTGGGGTTCTGGCAGATCGGCGTGCGCCGGTACCAGAGCACCGGAACCTGATGCAGGTTACCGCCGCAGCACCGCGACCGCGAGATAGGTCGCGCCGGTTGAAGCATCCTCTGTGTGGGCAAGCGCCAGGAGTTGATCACCGTTGCGCCATGCGGCATAACTGATCGTGTCGCCTTCGACGAGCAACCTGCCATCAGCACGCCACCCGCTGCTCTCGAGTCGACCGGCGTAGAACTGTTTGACCTGTTCCCAGGCGATGCTCCCCGGAACCCGGAAAAGTCGGATGGCGGACGCCTGTTGCTCGCCGACGATCTCAGCGGTCAATCCGCTCACCATTGCATCCGCTAGCGGCGACTCGCCCTGTGATGCAGCGGTTGCATCAGGATAGACCGGCGGCTCCGCCAGGGGCGCGCTGCCACAGGCGGCAACCAGAAAAGCCAGAAGCGTTAGCGCCAGGAAACGTGATATCATGCGCAGCCTCACGGATACAGTGTCATCGATGTCAGAATACGCAGACTCGTGATCTGAGGATGCGTTGGATGGAAAGGACGTAAGATGCCGCTTATCGATGTAGCCGATCTCACCAAAGTCTTCCGTGTTGTGGTGCGTCAGAGCGGGCGTTTCAGCGCGTTGCGCACCTTCCTGAGCCGTGAGTACCGTGATGTGTGTGCTGTCGATCATGTCTCGTTCGCTATCGAGGCTGGCGAAATGGTCGGTTATCTGGGACCGAACGGCGCGGGCAAATCGACGACATTGAAGATGCTGACCGGCATTCTTGCGCCGACGTCCGGGCATCTATCGATCGATGGGCGCGAGCCGCAGCGCCAACGCATCGAACACGCGCGTCGAATCGGCGTTGTGTTTGGCCAGCGCACCCAGCTCTGGTGGGATCTGCCGGTGATAGAGTCGTTCGAGTTGCTGCGGTATATCTATCGTATCCCGCTGGAACGCTGGAAGGCGAACCTGTCCACCTTCGACGATCTGCTCGATCTCGGTGCGTTCCTCAACACGCCGGTGCGCCAGATTTCGCTAGGGCAACGCATGCGCGCCGAACTTGCTGCTGCGCTGCTGCACGACCCGGCAATTCTCTTTCTCGACGAACCAACCATTGGGCTGGATGTGATTGCCCGTGAGCGCATCCGTCAATTTCTCGAGCGCATCAACCATGAATGCGGCGTGACCATCATTCTGACCACTCACGACCTGAATGATATTCAACGTCTCTGTCGGCGCGTCATTCTGATCGATCACGGACGTGTAATCTACGACGGGGCGCTGGAGACATTGCGCGAGCGATTCGGTCGCTGGCGCATCCTGATCGTCGATCTGGAACGCGACGACGCGCTTGATGATACCCTGGAGGCGCCCGGCGCTGAAGTGATCGAACGCTATGGAACTCGCTTCCGGTTGCGCTTCGATCGGAGCGCGACGACCGCCGCTGCGCTGATCGCATACCTGAGCAGCCGGTATCCGATCCGTGATCTGGCGATCGAGGAACCGGAGATTGAAAGTGTCATCCGGCGCATTTACGAGGCGCCGGAGGTTGCGCGGTTGCATGCGTGAGTGAGAGAGCGTTCTTCAGTATGGCGCAAAAATGTCCGCTACGCGGCAACTAAACGCGGGAAGCACATCCGGGTCTTGCAGAAGATCATCGCCAGAAAGCGCCTGAATCGAACCTTCGGCTCGATGCACGAGCACTTCGTGGGTGCGTGGGTGGACTTCCCAGACCAGACGGGCGCCGGCGGAGAGAAAATCGCGCACCTTTTCGCGCGCGTCCCCGGCGGTCTCGGATGGGGAAACGATCTCGACTGCCAGATCGGGCGCCTGCTCCCAAAATCCGTCGGGAACACCGGTCACCGGAATATGCGCCGCTGCGACAAAGGCGACATCAGGAGCGCGCACCGTATCGGGGTTGCGCGCAAGCACAAACCCGGACTCAACACAGACCACTCCGTGACCGCCGGCTTCCGCCCATTGCTGCAATCGCGCGCCAATGCGGAGTGCAAGCATCCCGTGTCGTCCACCTAGGGGCATGGTTTCGACAACCTCCCCGCGCACCAGGGCGCGCCGTATCGGTCCTTCCGGCAACAACCAGAACGACTCAGCGGTCATCAGTTGAGCGGGCGCAATACTCATACGATGTTGGGGCAATAGACTAACGCTTATGTGACGATACCGTATTGTACCATTGTTTCCCCGCCGGGATCGTGCTATACTGCGCAAGGATCAGGGCTGAAGGACGCCCAATGCTGTTGACACGACCATGAACGAATCCTTGACTCCCCGGCAACGCGCAGAGCGCCTGATCGACGAGGGAATGGCGGCAATCCGTGCCGGCGATCAGGCGCGCGCCCGCCAGTTACTCAGTCAGGCAGTACAACTCGATCCCCAGAACGAACGCGGCTGGCTGTGGCTCTCTGGTGCGCTGACCGATCCTGTGCAGCGCCGCTACTGTCTCGAACGGGTCCTGGCGATCAACCCGAAGAACGAGATTGCGCAGCGCGGGCTGGCAAGTCTTAAGCCTGCCGCTTCATCGCCTGCTGCTCTGTCGCCATCCCCCGCCGCATCGGCGCCGAAACCGACTGCTCCGTCGCAACCGGCGCAGCGGCAGCAACCGGTGTTCGACCCACTTGCGCCCGATGCGACCACGACACGACGCACAGCGACCGCCACGCCGCTGCCGCGCCCGCCGATACCTGCCACCATCGCTCCGCCAGCACCCCAAACCGTTGCTCCTGACGCTGCTGCGACGACGACCGGGGTGCAGCAGCGAGCGCCGGACGATCTCCGAAAGCCTCCCCCGGCGATGCCTGCCGAATCAGCGCCGGTTGATTCCCTGGCATCACTGCGTCCCGGCGCAGCTGCGAAGCGCAGCGGTTTGTTGCGACGACCGGGCGCTGCCGGCAACGCCGCCGCAGATGCTCCACCAACCGCCATACCTGTCGAGCGGTCTAAAAAGCGCACACGGACCGTTATCGTTGCGCTCGTGGGCATTCTTGCGGTCGTCGTGCTGTTGCTCGTCGGACTGATGTATCTGTATCCAGATATTCTCAATCCGCCGCAACCAACCGAGGAAGCGGCGATTCCAACCGTTGAGCCGGAAGCGCCGACGCCGGTTCCAACGCCGACGAGTATTCCAACTGCTACTCCGGCGCCAACGCCGACGCCGGTTGATGTTCAAGCGCTGGTGCGTGAGGCGGAAGAACTTGCCGCTAGTGGCAGCCTGGGACAGGCGGCAGAACGCTATACCGAAGCGATCCGCGCCGATCCGTCATCGTTCGAGGCATACTTTGGGCGCGCTCAGGTCAACTTCAATCTGTCGCTCTTCCAAAATGCTGTCGATGATTTCACCAGAGCATTGGCGCTCGATCCGGAGAACGCCGAGGCGTACCACCAGCGCGCGCGCGCCTTCTATCGCCTGCAACAGTACGACGAAGCCATTCGTGATTTCACCGAGGCGCTTGCGCGTGATCCCAACAACGATGTTCTCCTGATGCGCCGCGGCGTCGCCTACCGCGACAAGGGCCAGTACGACGAGGCGCTGGCGGATTTCGATCAGTCGCTCCAGTTGAACCCGGACGTCAGTTTCACCTATTACCACCGCGCATTGTTGTTCCAGGCGACCGGCAGGCTTGAGCGGGCGCGCGCCGATTTTGATCGGGCGCTGACGATTGCGCCGGAGTATCGTCTGGCATATGTCGGGCGTGGCGGGTTGCGCTTAGAGCAGGGCGATGCGCGTGGCGCGCTCAGGGACTGCACCCGCGCCATCGAACTCGACGCTACCGAGATCGATGCGTATTTCTGCCGCGCCAGAGCCGCTATTGCGCTCCGTGATTACCGCGCCGCCGTCGCCGACCTCGATACCGTCATTGCGCGCGATCCCGATAGCGCCGATGCTTACCGCGAGCGTGGGAGGGCGCACCAGGCGCTGCGCGACACCGATGAGGCGCGGGCGGATTATCAGCGCGCCATCGAACTCTACCGCCTTCAGGGACGCGACAAGGACCTGGCGGAGGTCGAAAAGTTGCTCGCTGCGCTGAAATAGCCGTGCGCATCGATATCCACATGCACTTCCAGCCTCCGGAAGCGTTCGCGTATCTGGCTGACGCGGCGGAACGCGAACCGTATTGGGCAATGCTCCTCGGTCTGCACGCAGAGACTCGTCAGACTGCGACATCGGCGGATGAAGGGCGCGTTTTGGCAGATATGGATCGCGCCGGGATCGACCGCGCGGTGATCCAGGGAGAGTACTACCGCCAGCACGAATCATGCGTTGCTGCCAATGACCGCGCGCTGGCGCTGTATCGGCGCCACCCGGAACGATTTCTGGTCTTTGCCATCGTGCAGCCCACCGACCATCGCGCACTCGACGAAGTGCGGCGTTGCGCTGCTGCTGGCGCTGCCGGTATCGGAGAACTCAACCCGTATGCGCAGGGGTTCACGCTCGACTCACCCGCGTTTCTGCGACTGGCAGAGACCTGTATTGACCTCGGACTGCCGATTCTGCTCCATGTGAACGAGCCGGTGGGACGCTATTACCCTGGCAAAGCCGTCACGCCGCTGGCGCAATACTATGATCTTGCGCTGCGGTTTCCAGAACTCACGATCATCCTGGCGCACTGGGGAGGGGGGTTGTTCTTCTACGAACTCATGCCGTCGGTGCGTCAGGCGCTCCGCAATGTCTGGTACGATACGGCGGCATCACCGCTGCTCTACCCGACTGCCGACATTTTCGCGGTGGCGCTCCGTTGCGTCCATCCGCGTAAAATCCTGTTTGGCAGCGATTATCCACTGCCGCTCTTCCCACGGGTGTCGCGCGAACCCGATCTTTCCGCCTTTCTCAACGACATCATGGCGTTAGACATTGCGCCCGACATCCGCGATGATCTTCTGGGATACAACAGCGCGCGCCTGCTGGGGTTGATGACGTCTGAGGAAGCCCCTGCGCTTGAGTCTTCGCGGCGCTCGAACGTTTTACCCCTTCCTCGCTATCCAATTACGGCTGCCATGTCGGTCGCTGCCATTGCCGCCGCCTGGTCTTCGACCCGCGCCGTCCTGGAAGCCTACGGCATCCCCTGGGAAACGGTCGAGGCGCCGTTGTGGGAACCCCTCCGTCAGGCAGCGGCGGCGCGCGGGATTGGACCAGAACGCCTGAAGCGGTTGCTCGCCGATCTCAACGCTGCTGTTCAACACGAGAGTGAAACGCCATGAATCGCGCGCTCGCCGTTTTTGTCTTTTTTGGCATCGGCTACTTCCTCTCCAATTTCTTTCGCGCCGCTAACGCCGTCATCTCCGGCGATCTGATGCGTGACCTGGGGTTAAGCGCCGCCGATCTCGGCTTGATGACCAGCCTGTTCTACGCTGGCTTCGCTGCGGTGCAGTTGCCGCTCGGTGTTGCGCTTGATCGTATCGGTCCACGCTTCGCTGTGCCCGCCCTGATGTCGATGACGGTCGTCGGATGCCTGTTGTTCGCCACGGCAACGGCGTTGCCGCAGGTCGCCGTGGGGCGCACCCTGATCGGCATTGGCATGGCAGGCAATCTGATGGGTGCAGTCAAGGCATTCAGCGCCTGGTTCCCGCCGCAGCGTGTGGCGACATTCACCAGTCTGATGGTCGGCATTGGAGCGCTGGGGGCGCTGGTGGCGGCGACGCCGCTTGCCTGGCTGAACCAGCAGTTCGGCTGGCGCGACGTCTTTGTGGGTAGCGCTGGTGTGACCCTGCTGAGTGCAGGGGGAATCGTGCTCGGTACGCGCAACGCGCCAGCTGGCGTGCTCTGGCGCGCCACGTCCGATGTGCCCGACGCCGGGTTTGCCTGGATTTTTCGCAACCCGCACTTTTGGCGCATTGCACCCCTCAATCTGACGTTGCTCGGCACAACGCTCGCCGTTCAGACTCTGTGGGCAGGCCCGTATCTCTTCGATACGTTGCGCCTGTCACCAGTTGAAGCCGGCAACCTGATCCTGATCATCAGTGCAGGCGTAGCAGCCGGTTATGGCAGTTGCGGCGCGCTGGCAGACAGATTCGGCGCGCGGCGGGTGATGACGGTGAGTACGCTTGTGTTTCTGGCAGCGCAGACGCCGCTTCTCTTGCCTGTGCCGTTACCGACGATAGCGCTGGCAATCACATTTTTTCTGTTTGGCTTCAGTGGCGCATTCAGCCTGCTGACGCTAGCGCAGGTGCGCGAACTGTTTCCGCCATATATGGGCGGGCGCGCCGTCACCGCTGTCAACCTGTTTGGCTTTGGCGGCGCGACGGCGATCCAGTGGGGCATGGGCGTGATCATCAGCGCATTCGTGCAGAACGATGGTGGTCGTTATCCAGTCCAGGCATACATCACAGCATTTGGAATGGCGCTCGCACTCAATGTCGCTTCGCTCGTCTGGTATCTGACGCCGGTTTCGTCAGGGTCGGAGAAGAGGGCGAGAGCAGGTGGGGTTGAAGGGTGAAGGCGGGAAGGTTGCAGGTGAAACGAGACAAGCGGCGATAGGCAAGAGGGTTACAGGCGGCAGGCGGAAAGGGCGCAGGGTGCAGGTCAGGCAGGCTAGCCCCTAGCCGTTGATACTAGTTCTCAGTTCTCGGTTCTCGTGACATGCCTATCCCTCACTACAACGCCTATATTTTCGACCTCGACGGCACCGTCTACCTTGGCGATGCCCTGTTGCCCGGCGCGGCTGAGGCGATCACGCGCCTGCGCGCCGCCGGATCGAAGGTCGTCTTCCTTTCCAACAACCCGACCCGCACCCGCGCGCAGTACGCCGCGAAGTTAACCGCGCTCGGCATTCCGACCATGGCAGACGAGGTCATCAACTCATCGTATGTGATGGTGCGCTGGTTGCTGGCGGAAGCGCCAGGGAGTCGGGTGTTCGTTGTGGGCGAACCACCCCTCTGCGACGAACTGCGCACCGCCGGGTTCGACCTCGCCGATGATGCCGATGGCGTCCGATTTGTGATCGCCTCGTTTGACCGCACCTTCACCTACCGCAAGTTGCAGATCGCCTTCGACGCCATCCGCGCCGGGGCGCGCTTCGTCGCCACTAATCCCGACCGCTACTGCCCGACTCCCACTGGCGGCGAACCGGACGCAGCGGCGATGATTGCGGCTATTGAGGCGTGTACTGCTCACCCGGTCGAAGTCGTTGTCGGCAAGCCATCGCCGATCATGGTGCAGACGATCGCCGAAACGCTGCGTTTGCCGCCAGCACAGTGCCTGGTCGTCGGCGACCGGCTGGAGACCGACATTGCGATGGGGCGCGCCGCAGGCATGGCGACCGCGCTGACGCTCACCGGCGCAACCGACCGCCGCGCGCTGGCGGAGGCGACCATCCAGCCGGATTATGTCATCGAGTCCCTTGGCGCACTGATTGAGTGAGTCGGGAGCAAACGGTTATCATCCCTTTGCTCTGGTTAAGCCTTATAACGCGCCTGCCGGAGCGCGTGCGAAGATTTACATCCTTGTTACATCCATCGCTCGAGCCGCGCTGTGCGCTATAGTAGCAACGATCGCTATGGATCGCCGCCTGGACGCACAGAGCATGGCAGGATCGCGGGTCGCCGTCGTGTGCGTTTTTTAGGGGTATCAGCGAGGCGGGGTGATATGCAGGACGGTCGTGATCAGGAAGATTCGCGCCAGTGGAGCGCCGCCTGGCGCTCGTGCAGCGCGGGTGGCGGCACGAGCGCAGTGCGGAAGCCGTCGAGTCCCTGGCGCTGATTGCCATCGTTCTGGTGTTGCTGGCGGTTATCAGTCTGGTGTTCCGCGACCGTGCAGCCGCCATTGGCGATGCAGCGACGGCGACGCTCGCACGCTGGCTGGCTGGCGTGCCGGGTACAGTGCCAGTTGGTAACACTAGCGTCATTGCGGCGCCGCAGGTAACGGCGCTCCCCTATGCTGTGGTGAGCCTGCCGCAACTGCTGAGGCAGGCGGCGGATGCTGCGCCGTGGGTGGAGCGCGCGATCGGGATAGCGGGCAGTCTGCTGGCAGGGATCGTCGCATGGCTTACGGTAACGCATCAAGCGCCGCAGCGCACGTCCAATTCGTGGTTCAGCCAGGCTGTCGACGCGCTACGCTGGGCGGGTGAGCAGGCCGCTGGGGTATTCGTTGGCCTGTCCGAGGGGGTGTATGACACAGTTGCCGGCCTGGTCACCCTCGGAGTCGATCTCGTCAAAATGATCGCAGGCGATGCTGGCACGCGGCAGAAATATGGAGCGCTGATCGAGGCGCTGATCACCGATCCGCTGGGGACGGCAGGAAACGTACTCTGGTCGATCGTCGAGCCGATTGTGACTGACTGGCAGGAAGGCCGGTACGGAGAAGCGGTTGGACGGACGGTGTTCGAAATATTGCCTGCGATTCTGGCGATCTTTACCGGGGGTGCAACTGCTGCCGGGTACGCGACGAAGGCGGGCACGGCGGGTAGAGCGGTGGATGTGCTGGGGGACGCTGGACGGGTAATGAACCGTATCGACAACGCAGCCAGGGTAGCAAACCGGATTGACGATGCGGGCAGAGTAGCAAACCGGATTGACGATGCAGGTAGAATAGCAAATAGGATCGATGATGCGAGCGACGTGGCGAAGGGAAATGCTGTCAGCGGCGCCGCTACCCGGCTAAGCCCGTCACAACTCCGTCAGCTCAGGCGGCAGGCTGGCACGGTCGCACGAACAGGCGTGCCATATGATGATCTCGGTTTTCCGATATTCGATTCATTCTTCGACTCTCACGGACAACGGAGAAGTTATTGCCACGCTCAACGGTAGTGCGCCTGATCTCGGGGCGTAATCTGGCAGCGCTGGTTTTGAGCATGCGTTTATGGCAACGCCCAATAATAGACTCGCTCTACGGCGTCCAGCATCCGTTCGCGTGAGAAGAGCGCCCGCGCGCGATGAACGCCCGCTTCGCCATACTTCGCCCGCAGCGCCGGGTCGTCCCGCAGGCGACGGATAGCATCCGCCAGCGCTGCGGCGTCTCCTGGCGGCACGACCAGACCGGTCTCTTCGTGCATATTGACAAAATCGGTTCCGGTTCCGAGCGCGGTACTGATGCACGGCAACCCGCTTGCCAGCGCCTCGACCAGCACAATGCCGAATGCTTCAGCGCGCAGGTGTGATGGCAGCACAAAAATATCCGCATGCCGGTAGATCGCAGGCAGGTCCTCATCTGCCACGTCGCCGAGGAAGCGCACCCGCTGATTCAATCCAGCGCCGGCCACCTGTCGCTCCAGTCGCGCCCTCTCCGGTCCATTCCCGGCGATCCAGAGTTCGACTCCCTCGACCATGCGCAGCGCCTCGATCAGAATGTGCAGCCCTTTGTAGTAGCGCAGCCGTCCGACGAAGAGCAGGCGCGGCACGGCATTGGCGCGTCGGTCGCCTGGAGAGAAGCGCGTCACATCGATGCCGATCGGCACGACCTCACACTTTGCGGCGTGTGCGCGAAGAAACGGCGACGAGGTGATATATCCGGGACTGGATGCGATGATCCGCGCTGCGCGGCGCAATGTCAGCGCTAGCAGCGGTCGGTAGAGGCGCAAAAGCGTTTTCTGGCGCACGATGTCGCTGTGGTACGAAATGACGAGCGGCGGCGACCCGGGCGCTGCCATTGCCGCCAGGTCGCCAGGCGGGTAGGGAAACTGCAAATGAACCACGTCGGCGTGAATCCCACGCGCCAGCGCGATCATTGCCGGGCTGAGCGGCGTCGATGCCAGATGCGCCATCCGCGCCGCGCGCACAATCATCAATCCGGGCAATGGTCGTTCGATAGAGGTGCAGCGTCTGGTATTGGTGATCAGCACCGTCACCCGATGACCGCGCGCAACCAGACCTTCTGCGAGGTCGCGCACATACCTCTCGATGCCGCCGAAAACCGGCGGGTAGTCTTTGTAGATGTGCAGAATATGCACCGCTATGCCGCAAACGCCTGAAGGAACGCCCCCATACAGCGCATCGCCGTCCAGTAGTCGTCCAGCCGGATGTTTTCATTCGGCGCATGGACCAGCGATCCCTGATACCCTGTGCCGCACCCCGTCGTCATCGGCGTTCCCGCCGCTGTGCAGACTGGATAGACCGGACCGGTGCCTGCCATTGTCGGGTAAATGATTGGGTCCATGTGGTACGTGGCGCGAATTGCCGTCGCCATTGCCTGGACGACGTGCGAGTCGGGGTCGGAGCGCCCCGGTTTTTCGTGCCCGTACTCGATAATAGCGATGTCGTCGAAGCCGTGCGCATCAAGATGACGGCGCAACGCCGCCACCACGTCCGCCGGGTCCATATCGGGCACGAGGCGGAAATCGATTTTGGCGCGCGCCTCGGATGGCAGCACCGTCTTCGAACCTTCGCCGGTGTAGCCGGAGATCAGTCCGCAGATGGTGCAGGTAGGGTTGAAGAGGTGCGCCTTTAGACGCTCGATGCCGCGCAGCCCGCCAAGGAACTGCGGGATGCCGAAATCCGCCAGCAGTTCCTCGTCGTCGAGCGGAATGCGTTCCAGCGCTGCCATGTCCGCTGCCGACGGCGGGCGCACCCAGTCGTAGAAACCGGGGATCAGCACCCGCTCATCGGGTGCTTTGAGCGTCGCCAGCGCCCACGTGAGCCGCCACGCGGGGTTGGGGACCATCGTTGCATTGGCGGAGTGCAGATCGTGCGATGCGCCGCGCACGACTAGTTCGACATAGCAGATGCCCTTTGCGCCGCACATGATCGTCGGTTGCTCGAGGGCGTTCACGCCGCCGGTTTCCCACAGACACCCGTCGGCGCGCAGCAAATCGGGGTGGCTCTGACAGAAGGCTTCGAGGTTGATCGAGCCGATCTCTTCTTCCCCTTCGATCAGAAAGTTGACGCGGCAGGGAAGGGCGCCATACGCCGCCAGCCACGACTCGATTGCCTGGATGCGCAGCATCAGGTTGCCTTTGTTGTCGGCGACGCCGCGCGCATATAGTTTACCGTCGCGCAGCATCGGTTCGAATGGTGGCGAATGCCAGAGATCGAGCGGTTCTGGCGGTTGAACGTCGTAGTGGTCGTAGATCAGCAGTGTGCGATTGCCGTGACCAATGCTGCCGTACACTACTGGCGCAGCGCCAGGCATGTGAAAAACCTGCACCTGCGCACCGAGTCGCTCGAGACGCTGTGTGACCAGCGTCGCCGTCTCTTCAATGCCGATTCCCTGCGCCGCAATCGACGGCTGACGCAACAGCGCACAAAGTTCGTCGAAGTAGCGCCCCTTGTTTTCCTCAATGTGCGCATCGAAACGATCCATAGCGCGATACCTTTCAAACAATCGCATATCAATGACCAACGATTCCTCACCAGAATGTATTGACGGTCGTTTATACTATTGGCGCACAGTGTACCACGGTTCTCAGTTCTTAGTTCTCGGTTCTCACTCATGTACCACTACCCTGGCGCCATTCATATGCACACGCGCTTCTCCGATGGCAGCGGCAGTGTCGAAGACCTGGCGTGCGCAGCGCGTGATGCGGGACTGCGCTGGATCATCATTACCGACCACGATGATCTCCAGGCAAAGCGATACGAGGGGTGGCTGCACGACGTGCTGGTGATCGCCGGTCACGAGATCACGCCGCCGCGCAACCATTTTCTGGCGCTTGGTATCGACCGCGTCATCGACAAGCGTCTTCCGCCGCAGGAGTTTATCAATCAGGTCTACGACGCTGGCGGCTTTGGCATCATTGCCCATCCCGACGAGCGGGTGAAGAATAGTTTTAAAGATGTCTACCGCTGGGACGATTGGGGAATCGACGGTCCGCGTGATCGCAATGGACGCACCGTTGGGATCGAACTATGGAACCTGATGAGCGACTGGGGGGAACATCTGACCCGGCGCAACAAAGAGGTGATCTATTTCTTTCCGCGCCTGGGCATCAGCGGTCCGACGGCAGAGACGCTCGCCTGGTGGGACCGGCTCAACATGGCAGGGAAGCGCACTTTTGGCATTGGCGGGGTCGATGCCCATGCATTTGTGCGCAAGACGCTCTGGGGACGGGTCGAGGTCTTTCCCTACCGCTGGATGTTTGGTACGTTGACGAATTATGTGGTTCTGCCAGATCGACTGCCGCTCGATGTTGCCGAGGCAACCCGAACCATCCTCAACGCGCTCGCTGCCGGTTGTTCGTATTTTGTCAACCGACTCGACGGTGATTGCCCGGCGTTGACGTTTTACGCAGCACGCGGAGCAGCATACTGGCATCCGGGCGATACTGCCGATCTGCGCGATGGTCCGCTCACGTTCATGGTTGATGTCGGGTGTGATGCGCAGGTGCATCTGATCCACGATGGACGCATTCTTGCGCGTGGCGCGCGTCTACTGCGCCATTCGGTCATGCTGCCGGGAGTCTACCGCATGGAAGCGTATCGCCGTGGAATGCCGTGGTTGTATACCAACCCGGTGTATGTTGTAGGCGTGGGGCGAGAGGTGAGAGGCGAGAGGGGGGGAAGGCGAGAGGTGAGAGGGGGGAAGGGGGGAAGGCGAGAGGGGGGGAAGGCGAGAGGCGAGAGGGGTCCGACAATGGCGTAGCGCGAGATTTATCTCGCATTTGTGGAGAGGCGAGAGGCGAGAGGGGGGGAAGGCGAGAGGCGAGAGGGGTCCGACAATGGCGTAGCGCGAGATTTATCTCGCATTTGTGGAGAGGCGAGAGGGGGGGAAGGCGAGAGGCGAGAGGGGTCCGACGATGGCGTAGCGCGAGATTTATTTCGCATTTGTGGAGAGGCGAGAGGGGGGAAGGCGAGAGGGGGAAGGCGAGAGGCGAGAGGGGTCCGACAATGGCGTAGCGCGAGATTTATTTCGCATTTGTGGAGAGGCGAGAGGGGGAAGGCGAGAGGCGAGAGGGGTCCGACGATGGCGTAGCGCGAGATTTATCTCGCATTTGTGGAGAGGCGAGAGGCGAGAGGGGTCCGACAATGGCGTAGCGCGAGATTTATTTCGCATTTGTGGAGAGGCGAGAGGGGGGAAGGCGAGAGGGGGAAGGCGAGAGGCGAGAGGGGTCCGACAATGGCGTAGCGCGAGATTTATCTCGCATTTGTGGAGAGGCGAGAGGGGGGGAAGGCGAGAGGCGCGAGGGTCCCGACCATGGCGTAGCGCGAGATTTATCTCGCATTTGTGGAGAGGCGAGAGGGGGGGAAGGCGAGAGGCGCGAGGGTCCCGACCATGGCGTAGCGCGAGATTTATCTCGCATTTGTGGAGAGGCGAGAGGGGGGGAAGGCGAGAGGCGAGAGGGGTCCGACGATGGCGTAGCGCGAGATTTATCTCGCATTTGTGGAGAGGCGAGAGGGGGGGAAGGCGAGAGGTGAGAGGGGTCCGACGATGGCGTAGCGCGAGATTTATCTCGCATTTGTGGAGAAGCGAGAGGCGAGAGGGGTCCGACGATGGCGTAGCGCGAGATTTATCTCGCATTTGTGGAGAAGCGAGAGGCGAGAGGGGTCCGACAATGGCGTAGCGCGAGATTTATCTCGCATTTGTGGAGAGGCGAGAGGGGGGGAAGGCGAGAGGCGAGAGGGGAGCGGCGAGAGGGGATGCCGGTCTGCTTCATTACACTTCTCACCGATGCCTGTTCTTCATCCACAGCACCGTCGCAATCGTTCCTGTCGCCAGGGCGAACTGCGGTGCGCGAGCGCTGATCCACAGGATGCTGCGCAACAGCGCGCGAATGCACTCAATCCGTATCACTGCGCGCGCCGGTATTTCAACCGGTGCATCCCAATTGAAAGAGCGCAGCCGCTCTAGATACCCTTCGCGCACACATCCTTCCAAACTGAAGATCGCAATCGCATCACACTGGCGGCGCGCGAGGCGCAGGTCGCGCGCCAGTTCTTCCCACGAGAGCGGTGCAATCCGGTCCGCCCCGCCGACGCTCACCCCGCCGCCGGTGCTGCCGATGGCGATAGCGCGCGCGTTGCGCCCGTAGCTCCACACGACGCCGGTGCCATATGGGCGCAGGAAACTGCTGTAGAGCATCGGAATATCGCAATCAACCGGCACATCCGCCAAGCCCAAAAGACGAGAGAGCAAAGACGAGCCAACCTGTCGCTCATCAAGAACGAACGGCAGTGTGTAACTTTCAGTTCGATAACCATCTGCCCGAATCTGCTCCGCCAGTGCGCAATACGCCGCAATCGCGCGCCGTCGTCGCTGCGTATTGAACAGGTTGCGCAGCAACACCCGCGCCAGATAGCGCCGATTCGCAAGCGCTGCCTGAAGATCGCGCATATCGAACTCAATATCTAGCCCGACGGCGTGCCAGCGCAATGCGTGCGCCGCCGTCCACATGCGGAATGCCGCGTAGCGCGCAGCGGCTTCTGGTGCGTTATTGATGTTGAACCAGTATCCCTGATCCTCTGGTAGCAAGAGCCATGCTGTCAATGGAACGCCTGCCTCGTTCAGGTGACGGATCACTGCCGCCCGTTCCGTACTCAAATCGCGCAAGCCGATGCAGATGCCCGCATTGAGCATGCGTACATGCTCGATCACTATCGGATCGGCAAATAGCCGCGCGAGCGCCGCCTGATCCAGTTCGCAAAAAAAGCTCAGAGCAGGAGCGTGTATGCTCCCCTCAGCGATTGACCCATGCATCGGTACGATGCGCCACTTCTTCATACAATCGGCGCACCTGTTCCAACCCATCGTCGGTCACAACCGGCATATTGCGGTAGACCTGCTTATCGAGCATACGCTCTTTCATCCCGCCGGGCCAGATGCGCCACGAGTCATTGTCGATCACATCAGCGACCACCAGTGCGCCTGAAGCGTCGCGTCCGAATTCGATCTTCAAGTCGCACAGCACGATATCCTGCGCTGCCCATGCTTCCTCGATCAGTAGAAAGACACGCCGTGACTCGGAGGCCAGCTGTTCCACCTCGTCGGCACTGGCGATCCCCTGAGCCACGATCTCCTCAGGCGAGATCTGGGGATCGTGCCGTGCATCGTCTTTCAGAAAGAACTCGAGCAACGGCGGGTCGAACCGGGTTCCTTCAGCGACATCGGGATGACGCCGGATGTATGAGCCGGTGGCGATCCGCCGATTCACCACTTCGAGCGGGATCATGACACAGCGACGCACAATCATAACCGTCGGTTCTGGCGCAGCGACGAAATGGGTGGCGACGCCGGCATGGTTGAGCATTGTGAAGACGTTGGCGGTTGTGCGCCCGCTCAACGCTCCCTTCCCCGGAATGATATGACGCCGCGCACCGTCGCCAGCGCTGATCCCATCCTTGTGGATGATGATTGCCAGAGTCGGATCGTTGGGATGGGCATAGACTATTTTGGTCTTGCCCTCAGTGAGTTTCTCTCCCAGATTCATTGGCTGCTCCTTTCGTGCAGATGCGCCAGCTCTGCTTCCAGTGCTGCGACGCGCGCCGCCAGTTCTTTGGCGCGTTGCCAGTCGGGGCAGGTCAGAGACCTGTCCGGTTGGGGCGGGTCAGAGACCCGCCCTTACTACTGCGACCGGTTGGGGCGGGTCTGCGACCTGCCCGGTTGGGGCGGGTCAGAGACCCGCCCTTACTACTGCGCCCAGTCGGGGCGGGTCTGCGACCTGCCCGGTTGGGGCGGGTCAGAGACCCGCCCTTACTACTGCGCCCAGTCGGGGCGGGTCAGAGCGCTGCCCAGTCGGGGCAGGTCTGCGACCTGCCCGGTTGGGGCGGGTCAGAGACCCGCCCTTACTACTGCGCCCAGTCGGGGCGGGTCTGCGACCTGCCCGGTTGGGGGCGGGTCAGAGACCCGCCCTTACTACTGCGCCCAGTCGGGGCGGGTCTGCGACCTGCCCGGTTGGGGCGGGTCAGAGACCCGCCCTTACTACTGCGCCCAGTCGGGGCGGGTCTGCGACCTGCCCGGTTGGGGGCGGGTCAGAGACCCGCCCTTACTACTGCGCCCAGTCGGGGCGGGTCAGAGCGCTGCCCAGTCGGGGCGGGTCTGCGACCTGCCCGGTTGGGGGCGGGTCAGAGACCCGCCCTTACTACTGCGCCCAGTCGGGGCGGGTCAGAGCGCTGCCCAGTCGGGGCGGGTCTGCGACCTGCCCGGTTGGGGGCGGGTCAGAGACCCGCCCTTACTACTGCGCCCAGTCGGGGCGGGTCTGCGACCTGCCCGGTTGGGGCGGGTCAGAGACCCGCCCTTACTACTGCGCCCAGTCGGGGCGGGTCTGCGACCTGCCCTTACTGTGCTATGCTATCAGATGCACTCCTTCGCCGGCGATCACTTCGCCGACCAGCCGGGCTTCATGGACGGTGCGCAGTGCGGCGTCGGCGGCTTCGGATGGGACGATTACGAGCATGCCGAGACCCATGTTCAGTGTGCGATAGGCTTCGTGCTCATCGAGACCGGCAGCATGCACCACAAGCGCACAGATCGGCGGGACATCCCATGTGCCGCGCCGGATGACTGCGCCATACCCTTCTGGAAGGACGCGCGGCAGGTTTTCATATACGCCGCCGCCGGTGATGTGCGCCAGCGCGTGTACCGGTATCTCCGCTGCTGCCAACTGCTCGAACGCGGAAAGATACGACCGGTGCGGTTCGAGTAATGCCTCGCCGACGCTTCTGCCGCCTAATTCGGCGGGTGTAGCGTCATACCCGAAGGCGCTATCCGGTCCAAGCGCTCGCCGCGCCAGGGAATAGCCGTTGGTGTGCAATCCGCTCGAAGGCAGCGCCAGGATAACGTCGCCAATTGCAACGTTTTGCGGCAGCATCCGCTCGCGCTGCACCACGCCGACAATCGTTCCCGCTAGTTCGAAGGCGCCGTCGCGGTACACATCGGGCATCTGCGCCGTTTCGCCGCCGAGCAGAACGCATCCGGCCGCGCGACACGCGGTTGCGACACTCGCTACCAGTGTCGCAGCACGCTGCGGATTGAGCCGGTCGACCGCCAGATAATCGAGCAGGAACAGTGGTCGTGCGCCCTGCACCAGAATATCGTTGACGCAGTGGTTGACCAGATCGTAGCCGAGTGTTTCGTAGCGACCGAGCGCCGCAGCAACCAGTGTCTTCGTGCCGACGCTATCGGTAGAAGCGACCAGCACGGCATCGCCGAGCGCTTCTCCCAGAGCGGTGCGCAGATCGAAGCATCCGCCAAAGGCGCCTATGCCCGCCAGCACTGCGGGGGAATAGGTGCTGTGCACGGCTCCCGCCATCAACTGTTTGGCGCGCGCCGCAGCCTCAATATCGACGCCCGCATCGCGGTATGTGGTCATGCCGCCTCTCCATCGTCTATCGATTCTCCCTGTATCTTACCACGAAGACGCCCCTCCGACACTGTGTGCTATACTGTTCGCGTCTGGTGTAGCGCCATGGAGGTGTATCATGGCATCGAGTCACCGTCCCGGATGGTTCGACCGATTGTTGCGGATCGAGCGTTCGGACTCACGTGATACCATCGAGGCGAATGTTGTCGAATTGAGTGATGTGTCGGCCGGAGCGGTCGAGGCGCAGAAGGTGACGTTATCGCGTGCATTTGCGCGTTCAATAACGGCGCAAGATGATGTATCAATGACGTTCAGCGCCGCGCTGTCGGTGCATGCAGGGGGTGACGTAAGTATGACCGGCAGCGCCACGCCGCTTCTGATGGTGGGGCGTGATGCCCGCCTGAGCGGCGCGTCGGCGGGTATTGTAGCAGCGCGCGAGGCGCGGGTAGAGTCGGGCATGGTCGGGGTGTTGCTGGCGGGATCGGCGGATCTCGGCAACGAGACGCGCGTGTTGATCACCGGACGTGATGCGCTGCTGTTAGGCGCGACGGTCGGCGTCTTCTTCCCGCTGGTTGCGTATCTGTTGCGCCGTTTCGCTCCGCCGCCGGAAGAACCTGCGCCGCGCCCCTGGTATGCGCGCGCCGGTCTCTGGTTGCTCCGGCAGACGATTGTGCTCGGAGGAGCGGGGTTGCTGGGTTGGGTCGCTTATCGTTCACTTCGGCAGCAGGCGCGACGCCTGTTGCCGGGTCTGGCTGGTCGGTGATGAAACAAGTGCTGCATATGCGCCTGATCTGTGTGAATCCTCCACAGGACGATCATCAACTGGCTGAATTCGGCTTGCAGGATCGCAACGGCAATCTGACGCCGGGTGTTGCGTTGCCGGATGGCGCGCTGCTGTTTTCTTTCGACGTGCAGGCGGACATTCGACGCGATGGCAGCGTCAATCTCAGTGGGCGTTTCGTGCATGGTCCGTCGCAGGGTCGCTTCCTCTACCTGGGATTGCGACCGCCAGGCGGCGCCTGGATCAGGCGCATCAAGGTGCCGCTCGGATCGATTACCGCTGATCTGGTGAGAAGTGCGGGTGAGGGCGCGCTGGCGGCGACGGTGGTGGGGGATCGTGCTGCGACTGTCCATCTGCAACGACCCTGGCACTGCGACACGCAGTCATGAAGTGGTTCGTTACACGCATCGCGCGTTCGTATGGTTCGTTGGGGCGCACGGATTGATGCCGATCAGGACGGATTTGCGCAGACCAATGGCGGGCCTTTTCACCAATCCGTGCGAATCCGTTGTATCCGCGCGAATCCGTGTCCTATTCACAATGTCGGTCGAGTGATGAGGCGATCAGTGACACACGCACACTGTAATGGTTCTGATCAGAGTCAGAACATCCGTCGTCGCCTGATGGTGCGCGGCATGGTGCAGGGGGTTGGCTTCCGCCCCTTTGTCTACAACCTGGCGCAACGCCTGGGGTTAGGCGGGTTTGTGCTCAACGATAGTGACGGCGTGACACTGGAGATCGAAGGTCCTGCCAGTGCGCTCGACGCCTTCGAGCAGACGTTGCGCACATCGCCGCCGCCGCTGGCGCGGATTGATGCTATCGGCGCTGAACCGGTCGCTTCCCGGGGCGAAACGCACTTCCGCATCGAAACCAGCCGTGCCGCAACTGTGCGCAACACCCTGATCTCGCCCGATGTCGCCACTTGCGACGATTGCCTGCGCGAACTGTTCGACCCTGCCGACCGGCGTTTCGGTTATCCCTTTATCAACTGTACCAACTGCGGTCCGCGTTTCACAATTGTGCTCGATGTGCCGTATGACCGGGCGCAGACAACAATGCGCGTCTTTCCGATGTGCCCGGCATGTCGGTCGGAGTATGACGATCCGCTCGACCGCCGGTTCCATGCGCAACCCAATGCTTGTGCCGTTTGTGGTCCGTCACTGGCGTTTCACTGGTGGTCAACGGAGTTTCGTCCACGCCTTCCAGTTCATGCGTCACCGCTCGATCAGGCAGCGGCAGCGCTGGCGCAGGGGGCGATCCTGGCGATCAAGGGGCTGGGCGGGTACCACCTGGCGTGCGATGCGCTCGACTCTGCCGCAGTTGCGCGGTTGCGCGTCCGCAAGCAACGCGAAGCCAAACCGTTCGCGCTCATGGCGCCGGACCTTGAGGCAATCCAGCGGTTATGCTCTGTCAACCCGGACGAGGAAGCGCTTCTCGAATCGCGCCGCCGTCCGATTGTCCTGCTCGATGCCCTCCCCAACGTGCCGGTGGCGCCGTCGGTTGCGCCGGGATATGCAACGCTGGGCATAATGCTGCCGTATACGCCGCTTCATCATCTCCTTTTGCGCGCATATGCAAAAGAAGCGCCGGGTAGACCGGCGGTATTGGTGATGACGAGCGGCAATCTGAGCGATGAACCGATTGCCTACCGCGACGATGATGCCGTTGCGCGCCTGGCGTCCATCGCTGATGGGATGCTGACCCACAACCGCGACATTCATATGCGCTGCGATGACTCGGTGGCGCGCATCGTGGCGGGCGGGGTGCAACTGCTGCGCCGGTCGCGCGGGTATGCGCCGGAACCAGTGACGCTGACGCTGCACTTTCCCCGACCGCTGCTGGCGGTCGGTGGGCATCTGAAGAATACGTTCTGCCTGGCGAAAGAGCATGATGCTTTCCTCAGCCATCACATCGGCGATCTGGAGAATCTGGAGACGTTAACCTCGTTCCGTGAGGGGGTGCGCCATTTTGCGCGTCTGTTCGACTGCGAGCCAGAAGTGGTGGCGTATGATCTGCATCCCGAATATCTGGCGACGAAAGAAGCGCTGGCGTCGGACATTCCGTTGAAGATCGGCGTACAGCACCACCATGCGCACATCGCCAGCGTCCTGGCGGAGCACGGCATCGAAGATCCGGTCATTGGCGTAGCGGCGGATGGCACAGGGTACGGGATCGATGGCTCTATCTGGGGATGCGAGGTGCTGATCGCCGATCTGCGCGAGTTCACGCGCTTTGCGCACCTGGCATATATCCCGCTGCCTGGTGGCGATGCGGCAGTGCGGCAGGTGTGGCGCATCGGTGCAACGTATCTGCAACGCGCTTTCGGCGATGCGTTCCTCGATCTGGACATCCCGTTCGTGCAACGGATCAGGCGCCAGCAATGGACGTTGATCGCGCGTATGATCGAGCGCGGCATCAATGCGCCGCTCACGTCGAGCCTGGGACGCCTGTTCGACGCCGTCGCCGCCATTGCTGGCATCCGCGACCATGCCCTGTACGAAGGGCAGGCCGCCATTGAACTGGAGACGGTTGCCGCACAGGATGACCGTCCCTATCCGTTTGCTCTGCTGGACGGCGCTCCACTGCGGATTGACGCGCTACCGACCATTCGCGCGATTGTCGAGGATTTGCGGGCGGGCGCGCCGGTCGCGCTGGTGAGTGGACGATTCCATAGCACGGTTGCCGAGGCGCTGGCGCAGGCGTGTGAACGGGCGCGCGCGACCGGCGCGCCCGCAGTTGTGGCATTGAGCGGCGGCGTCTTCCAAAATCGGCGTCTCACCGAACTACTGGTCGCTCGGTTGGAGCGCACTGGCTTCCGGGTGCTACTCAACCGGCGTGTCCCTCCGAACGACGGCGGTCTCTGCCTGGGGCAGGCGGCAGTGGCGGCGGCGCAGATGCAAAAGTAACTGTTGCGGCAGGGCAGTGGGTACGTTAGGACCGGCGTGCGATGCCCCGGTTGGGGTGGCAGGGAGCGCGCAAGGTGACGGTCGCGGGAGGGCGGCGCGGCAGCGGGCATGGCAGGAGCGGCGTGCGATGCTCCGATTGAGGTGACGGTCGCGGGAGGGCGGCGCGGCAGCGGGCATGGCAGGAGCGGCGTGCGATGCCCCGATTGGGGTGGCAGGGAGAAGTAAGGTGACGGTCGCGGGAGGGCGGCGCGGCAGCGGGCATGGCAGGAGCGGCGTGCGATGCCCCGATTGGGGTGGCAGGGAGAAGTAAGGCGACCGTCACTTGAGGGAGGAACCATGATCTATACCCTCATTTCACCCCTCGATATGCACATTCACTTCCGCGAGGGCGCAATGCTGCGTGCCGTGGCCCCGCTCTCGGCGCGCGATTTTGCCGGCGGCGTCATTATGCCGAACCTGGTTCCGCCGGTAGACAATCTGGATCGCCTGGTGCGTTACCGTGCCGAGATTGATACAGCAATCGGCGGTATGGGGTTCACGCCATACATGACTCTCTTCTTCCGCGCTTATAGCGAAGCGGAACTGCGTGCTGCGCGACCGCATATCATCGGCGTCAAACTCTACCCCGCCGGTGTGACGACCAACAGCGAGGCAGGAGTGCAGAGCATCCGCGATGCTGAGCCGACGCTGGCGCTCATGGAAGACCTCGGCATTCCGCTCCTGGTTCACGGCGAGACCGGCGGGTTCGTGCTCGACCGTGAGCGCGAGTTTCTGCCAATCTATGCGCACCTGGCGCGTCGCTTTCCACGGTTGACGATTGTGATGGAACATATCACGACCCGCGAGGCAGTGGCGCTCCTCGACGACTCTCCCAATCTCTACGCGACCATTACCCTTCATCACCTGCAAATCACGCTCGATGACGTGGCTGGCGGATTGTTGCAACCGCACCTGTTCTGCAAGCCGATTGCCAAGCGTCCCGAGGATCGCGCGGCATTGTTGCAGGCGGCGCTCACGCCGCACCCGAAGGTGATGTTTGGCAGCGACTCCGCGCCGCATCCGGTGCATGCCAAGGAAGCCGCCGCATGCGCGGCTGGCGTGTTCAGCGCGCCGGTTGCGTTGCCGTTGCTGGCGGAGATATTCGCGCAGCACGACGCGCTCGACCGGTTGCAGACGTTTGTCTCGGATAACGCACAGCGCATTTACGGTGTGACTCCGCCGTTCAAACGGGTTGTTCTGCGCCGCGAGTCATGGTGTGTGCCGCAGCGCTATGGCGAGGTGACGCCATACTATGCCGGACGCACGATCGAGTGGCGGGTCGTTCGGGATTCGGGGGAGCAGGGTCAGGAGGGCGCTCGGGCCGACGCTAACGCGCCGAACTGAGCGGGGGCCGCGCGCCGGGGTCCCCGTGCAGGGTGTGGTGTGCACCTGTCACTTTGTGCAAACTATCACGTTGCGTGTTGTAACCTGCTATGATACACTATGTCTACGGGCGTGTTGCACTCCTTCTTAACTTCCTTGCCGCAACACGTGCTACGAGGGTTCAGCATGAGCGCAAAACGCACCACACAGCGCAAGGTGACGATCAGCCAAATTGCGAAGGAGGCAGGCGTCTCGAAGACGGCTGTGTCGTTTGCATTCAATGACCCCTCGCAACTCTCTCCTGCAACTGTCAATCACATCCGCGCAATCGCTGAGCGCCTGGGGTACTCGCCTGATCCAATCGCCCGAAGTATGACGACGCGCCGCACAAATGCGCTGGGGGTGCTGTTGCCCCAGGACATCGCCGCAACGATGGCAAATCCCTTCTTTCCGCTGTTCTTGCGCGGAGTCGGTGCGGTATGCGGCACAACCGGCATGACCCTGATGCTCGTGCCGCCGTTATGGGGATCGATGCTCAAAGCCATTCCGCATGCCACTGTCGATGGGTTTGTTGTGGTCGGTCTGGAGATTGATCGCGGCGAGGTGCAGCAACTGCGGCGGCGGCATGTTCCGTTCGTCATGGTCGATGGCGATGCGCCCAATGATGTCCCGTCGATCAACATCAATGATCGTCAGGGCGCATGTGAAGCAATGACGCATGTGTTGAGCCTTGGTCACCGGCGGATTGCCATCGTCTGTCTGGAATCCTGGCATCATCGCTACGAAGAGTTCACCGGCACGCTGGCGGCGCGGTTTGCCGGGTACCGCGATGGTCTGGCGGCGTATGGTCGCTCAATTGACGATCCCGACATTCAAGTCATTGCAACGCCGACCAGTCGTGCAGGCGGCGTCGAGGCGTTTATGCGGCTCTGGCAGTCGGATATACCGCCAACGGCAATTGTGGCAATGAGCGATATTACGGCGCTGGGCATTCTTGAAGCGGCGCAGGCGCACGGTGTGCATGTGCCGGAAGAGTTGTCGATCGTGGGGTTTGATGATCTCCCGGAAGCCGAACGGACAATACCCCCACTGACAACGGTTCATCAACCAATTGAAGAAAAGGGGCGGCTGGCAGCCGAGATGTTGGTGGCAGCCCTCGATGATGAGGATAGCGAACCGATCCACCACGTCCTGCCAACCGAATTGATCGTGCGTGGTTCGACGTGCGCTCCGGTTTGTGCGAATCTGATCGAGTCTACCTAGAAAGGGCCATCATGTTCATCCTTGGGGTGCTCATCGCAATTGCGTCGGCAGTAGCGTTTGCCGCGCTCGGTCTTGTGACGCTCTTTGGCGGCGCCCGGTCAACACAGGAGCAGATTATTCCCGGATTTATCCCTGATCGCGCGAGTGGCGCAGAACGTCTGTTTACGCTGGGCGCGGTCTGGATTCCGGTGATCGTTGTGACTCTTTTCGGGGTCTATGCAGCATATCGGATCGTGGAAATGGTTATTCAATCGCTGGCATAGCCAGACATTCCATCAGGTCGAGCGCCTGGCGCAGCGCCGCTTCGTAGATCGGGTCGTACTGCGCCAGGCGCAATTCATCGGCAATGAGCGCTGCGGTGTCAAGCGGCGGCAGGTGAACGGCCCGCTTGACAGGCGTCAGACCATCAATCATGGCGCAGGCCGTCAGGTGATCGCCAGAAACGCTACGGGTGACGGTGAAGCGTGAGTCCGCTGTCAGCAGCGCGACCGATGCCAGGCTATCGGCGGATGCGGTTTCGACTCTGTCAAACTCCAGCAGCACATCGCTACCGTCGGACCGCGTGAGCGCCACACCGGTTCCGCGCCTTTCTGAGATCCGCCAGTTGAGACGTGTTGCGAGCCAGCCGGCAAGGAGCAGCGCCGCCGTCGCTCCACGCGCTCCGTGTTCGATGACGATCCGCTCGAGCGACCACAAACGTTGGAGGGCTGGTGGCGCATCGAAGAGTTGTGCGATCTGTTCCCGCCACGCTGTCAGTCTCCCCCACGCAAGATCGCCAATCGCCACGTCTGCCGCGATCAGGGTCTGCACTGCACGCAATGCTGCTGTCACTCCATCCATCCGCGCCGTGTCGAGAATCAGACGATCGATGATGGACTGCAATTGCGTCAGCGTCGGACCGCCGGGTATCTGATCAAATCCCCACCAGATGATCACCGGCACGTCCGGTTCCAACAGGGACAGCACAATCCCGGGAATATGCGCCCAGGCGTCGTGTGGCGCGATGATAGTGATCTGCTCGCCACATACCTGTGGCTGACCCGGCGCAATGAGGGCGCAGTGCGCCTGCACCCAGGCTTCCAGGCGCTGTGCGGAAATCGCCGATTTCTCCCCGCGCGATAGTGCTGCAACAAGAGCACGGTTGGGACGCAGCGCCGTCAAACGGGCGACGATAGCCGTCATCGTCGAGATATGTGCCGCATCGGTCAGGACGACAAAATTGAACAGACAGGCGCGCATGAGCGCCGCGCCACCCGCATGCTCCGCCTCTGTCGCTGCGCTCCACAGGCGCGCCAGTTCGCGTTCGATGGCGCTAGCATCAACCTGCGTCAGAACAACCGATGGCGTCGTCGTGATGTCGGTCACAATCGCCTCCACTTCGCGCCGACCGACGCAATCAGATCATCGGCGCTCGCCGGTCCCCACGTGCCGGCGGCATAGTTGGGGAAAACCGGCGGCGGCGCCGCGGCCCACCCCTCGATGACCGGATCGAGGAGCGACCACATGGCTTCAATTTCATCGCTCCGAATGAACAGGGTCGAATCGCCCAGCATGGCATCGAGCAGCAATCGCTCGTATGCTTCGGGTGACTCGACGCCAAATGCGGCATTGTAACGAAAATCCATCATAACCGGACGAATGATGTTCGATTGACCGGGCACTTTAGAATCGAAACGGAGCAAGATCCCCTCATCGGGTTGAATTTTGATCGCCAGCACATTCGGTTCGATACCGCTGAGCGGACCGTTCTCGAACAGCATGAGCGGCGCCATCTTGAACTGAATGGCGATCTCGCTGGCACGTTTGGGGAGCCGCTTGCCGGTGCGCAGAAAGAATGGCACTCCTGCCCAGCGCCAACTCTCGATATACAGGCGCAGCGCCACAAACGTCTCGGTCAGAGAATCCGGCGCAACGCCCGGTTCTTCGCGGTAGCCGGGCGTTGGCACACCGCCGACAGCGCCGGGTCCATACTGACCACGCACGGTGACCTGTTCGACGTCGGATGGGGCAATCGGGCGAACGGCGCGCAGCACCTTGACTTTCTCATCACGGACGGCATCGGCGCGATAGCCAACCGGCGGCTCCATTGCAGTTAACGACAGGAGTTGCAGCAGATGGTTCTGCACCATATCGCGCAGCGCGCCGGTTCGGTCGTAGTAGCCGCCGCGCCCTTCGATGCCGACGCTCTCCGCCACCGTAATCTGGACGTGATCGACGTAGCGGCGGTTCCAGAGTGGCTCGAAAATGCCGTTGGCAAAGCGAAAGACCAGGATATTCTGTACGGTCTCCTTTCCCAGGTAATGGTCGATCCGGTAGACCTGCCGTTCCTCGAACACCTGATGCACCGCATGGTCGAGCGCCCTGGCGCTCGCCAGGTCCGAACCGAATGGCTTTTCGATAATAATGCGCGTCCATCCGCCGTTGGGTGACCGGTTGAGTCCGCTTTCGCCAAGGCGCCGGACGATCTCGCCATACGCTTCAGGCGGTGTCGCCAGGTAGAAGAGACGGTTGCCGCCGGCGCCGCGTTCGGCATCCAGTTGCTCAAGAAGCCTGGCGAGATCAACATATCCCTGCGGATCATCGAATGCCGAGCGAATATAGAAACATCCTGAGGCAAAACCGTGCCACAACTCGTCATCGATCCCGGAGCGGGAATGCCTGTGCGCGCTCTGGAGCAGCGACTCTCGAAAATAGTCGTTGTTCCAATCGCGTCGGGCAAACCCAACGACGCTGAATCCGGGCGGGAGCAACCGTTCACGCTGAAGTTGGTACAGCGCCGGGATGAGTTTGCGATGGGTCAGGTCGCCGGTGGCGCCGAAGATGACCACGGTGCATGGTGGTGGTGTGCGCTGCATGCGCATACCCGAACGCAACGGATTGGCGGCAAGCGCAGGTGACGTGGAGAGTGCCGGTTCCATTGAAATCCCTTGCTGATGAGAGAACGCTTATGGCGCCATGGTTGGCGTTGGCGCTACAGGTTCGCGGAAAGAACGAGGACGATCAGGAAGCGATCCGCGCACGATCTGGCCGCCATTGACCATGTAGAGTGTCGGTCGGCTACTGCTTTCGTCAACGAAGACGCTTAACAATTGATCGAGCGCGATCGGGCTATCGGGCGGAGCGCTGATCTGCTGAATAAATTCGCCGGTTTGTTTATCAATCTGAATAATTCGACCGTTGAAGCTATCGATCAGAAAGATTGAACCGCTATCCGGCGGACCGGTCACAAAAAAGCGTGTCGCCGTCACCAACGGCGGACGGATCTGCGGGACGGGGATTTCGCGTTCAAAGGCGCGCTCACCGGCGCTGTTCGTTGCAAAGATCAGCACGCGACCATCTGGCATCAGCAGATTGATCTTGCCATCGACTGCCAGATCGATCGCGGTTTCTATTGATCGTCCGCCATCGTTTTGGATCCAGGGAAGCGGGAACGAGCCGTACTCGCCGCTGAGATAGCGCAGGACATTATTTCGTGCTGCGCCAAGAATATACAGATTGCCCTCATAGTTGACCGCGCGAAAACGTTCGCCGACGCGTCCCCATTCTTCACTACCTGCCAGGATGCTGTAGCGCCATTCATTACCACTGCGAAAATAGAACGTAAACGGACCACTCTCACCGCTCTGCGCGACCGCTACAATATTGTCGATACGCCAGACCGCAGCGCGGATGCGTCCGACGCTGATGGGACCGATACCATCTTCGGGACGCAGGAATGGTTGCGCCACTCCGCCGGTGCGTGGTGCGCGATAGAGGATACCCGCATTTGCATCGAGCATATAGATCGAGCTATATGACAACGTATCGGTCACAGTGCGTGGCGGCGGTGGCACGATGACGGTATCGAACAAGCCTCCCGGCAGCGGATGGCGCGCAACTTCGGTCAGATCCTCGAAGTAGGTCTGTTTTTGCACCGCTGCCAGCGCCCGGGTATACTCGCGCACCAACTCTTCGTACCGTTGACGGTTCGCCGTGGTTGCCGTGATCAGGTCCGAACTGCGCAGCGCCGCAAGCGCCTCTTCGGCTTCGATCAGACGTTCCTGTGCAGTCGCTTCATCGGGCGCACTGCGGATGGCTGCCACTGCCTGTTCGGCTTCTGTCAGAACGTTCTCTGTTTCGCGCAGTGCATTCTCACGACTCAGCGTTGTGCCATACAAAATGAGCAGACTGATGAACGAGATGAGCAGGAGCAGCAGCAACCATGGAAATGGAGGGTTTTGCCGCCGATAACTTAGCCCGGACGACCGGTGCTGGCGGGGCAACGCGCGCGGCGGAGGTCCGGGGCGTGGTCGCAATCGTCGCGTCACCGCGTCGCCAAGACGGGTGAAAGGGTTAGAGCGGTCCTCAAACGGACGTGCAGACGCCATGGTGTTGCGTCGTTTCTGCCGGGCATACCGGCTGACTATCGCCTGACCAGGTGTATCACTCAGGTCAATGACGCGCTCTGGGGCTGGTGTGTCCCGAAACGAGACTTCACCCAGCAATGCGCTTGGCGCAACCGGCATTTGCGGCGACGAACGGGCTGTCGATGACGAACGCGGAGCGGCATCAACACTCAGCGGCTCACCCAGATCGAGTGGTCGTGGCACAGGGGGCGGATCGGCAGAATACGTCGGCTCTTCATAGGGATGGAGCAGGCGTCGCTCTTCCTCCGCCAGGCGCGCGCGGGTTATCTCAGCGCGTTTACGCGCTTCGCGCTCGACCGGACCGCGCAGCAACCACACGAGGTCGGCGCCGGCGCGGGCAAGGCGCTCGGCGACGCCGCTGAGCGCCAGGCGCGCTCGTTCATTGACCCCGGCTGCGCTGAAGGGCGAAGCCTGGGCAGCAGGGCTGAGCCGGGCAAAGGTCATCGCAACAATGCCGTGAGCATCGGTGATCTGATGATGTCGGCACAGCTCAGTCAGTCCCGCGACGGTGTCATCCGGTTCTGCTGCGCGCAGCAAGCGGGTGACTTCATCGCGCGAGAGCAGATCTGACAGGTTGCTTGTGCAGATCAGGAGGCCATCGCCGGGGCGCAAGACTGCGCGATACAGGTCTGGCTCGATGGTCAGGCTTGTGCCGAGCGCGCGCGAACGGAATGGAAACGCTGTTCCTCCCCATGCAGCATTGGCAGGCAGCGCGCGCAACCGATCCTCTGCCATGACATATGCCTGCGCCGGCGCGACCTGGGCAAGAAACAGATCGCGGTCTTTGATGACTGCGCACGTCAACCCGACGACCGCGCGTTTTTGCGGCGGCGCATTGAAGTTCTGCTGGTAGAGCGCGCGGTTGGCTGCCAGGATCGCCTTGCGCAACGAGGAAGTGACGGAAAACGACGGGTCCTCGTAAAAGATGCGCCGGATTGTGCGCATCACGAGCACACAGGCGTCACGTCCGCGCGATACGTCCTGATCGGCTTCGACGACAATGTGCAGCTGGCCCTTGCGCGCTTCGGGGGCAAACGGGCTGGCTGGCGTCACGACGAGTGTCAGATCGCTTTTTTGCTGCGGAATGCCGCTGACCAGACCGAATGGACTGGAGCGTGTCACGTTTCCGGGCATGAGATCTCTTCTGCGATTGGCTCCGTACTGGAATTATAGCACGCTGGCAAACGGAGATGTCCACCAACACCTTAAGGAGGAAAACAGGATATGGCGCGCGCTGTATGGAATGGCGTCGTAATCGCCGAGAGTGACGCAACCATTGTTGTCGAAGGCAACCATTATTTCCCGCCTGAGTCGGTCAAGCATGAATATCTGCGCGAAAGCGCAACCCATACCGTGTGTAGTTGGAAAGGGGTTGCGAGTTACTACGACATTGTTGTCAACGACGCAGTGAACCGTGATGCGGCATGGTATTACCCCGAACCCAAAGAGGCTGCCCGTCGTATCGCCGGGTATATTGCCTTCTGGCGCGGCGTCAAAGTTGAGGCGTAACCGCGCAGCCGTCTCCAACCACTTCCGCATCCGCTGAAGCATTGTCGGTTCTACCCGATAATGACCGTATGCACCTCACGCGGTCCATGCACGCCAAGGGTCAGCGTCAGTTCAATGTCGGCGGTGCGGCTTGGGCCGGTGATCAGGGTCAGCGCGCTGGCATCGCGAAATAGATCGCCGTACTTCTGTTTGATGCGCTCGATGGCTTCTCCCAAACCGCGCGTCAGTTGTGTGCGACGCACCACGGCGATGAAGACTGGAGCGAGCAACGATGCCATGCGTGCTCGTCCTGCGCCGCTATGGATCACGAGCGTGGCGCTCTCGGCAATGGCCGCGTCGACGCCGGCAATACACACCGGCGCGCGCTCGTGTGCCTGAAGTGATGCCTGGCGTTGCGCTGGATCGCCTTCGATCCGCCCATCGAGGCGCGTTACGCCGCGCTGATGGAGCAGATCGGCAAGACCTGGCAGATCGATCTGCGCCAGATCCCACGTAATGACTTCCTGCGCTCCGTGCTGTTCAAGAATGCCGGCGATGATCTCCAGTGCGGCTTCGTCGTCGGTGCAGAGATGGGGATACGCCTGGAGTTTCGTCAACTCGGCAGCGAACTGCTGCGCCAGGTCGTCGTGCGTGATTGGATGGACGAACGGTGGCGGTATGTGTGATGCGCGCGCCGACTCCGCCTCCAGAAACGGGCGTGTCGCGCCCAGACTGGCGCGAATACGGTCGAGCATGCGTTCACGGCTGCTATTCATACGGCACTCTCTGAATGGTGTTATATGCCGGATCACCGGTGGGAGTTCGTGCAAGGACAGGCGTATGATACCAATTCCCTGTGACCATCCGGCATGGTCACCCCGAGCTGCGCGAGGGGTCTTGCGCGACCCGCTTAGATTCCTCGCTGCGTTTACCCTGAGCGAAGCGAAGGGCTCGGCATGACCCGTCGCTGCGCTCGGCATGACACGCATGCGGCATCGTCAATCGTAATTGGTATTATACCGCAGAAAGGCGATCGGTCTCCGAGGCTCCGGTTTGCGATCCACGCTGCCCGCGCTCTTCCTTGGGCGGCGACGCGCGGCGCCAACCGCACAGTTGAAGCGGTTCCCGCCTTCAGTTCCATCTTTTCTTTATCATCTTTCAACCTTTTGCCCGGCATGATAGAATAACAATAATACTCATCCACAATGCCCATGCTTCACCGGAGGGCGTCGCTATGACCCACTTGTTTGCCACCCTCACTAACGTCACTGCCCGTAATCCTGACGATCAGCGTCGTGGACGCATCCTGGTCTCCCTGTCGCTCGGTGTTATCGCGCTTTTGTTGAGTGTCGGGATGGGATTGATCCTGCTTCAACCATCGGTGGGGCGCTTCGGCAACCTTGGGCTGGCGGTGCTGGTGTTTGCTGTGGCAGCCGTGCTCGGAAAGAAAGGATTCGTTACCGCAGGCGCATATGTTCTGATTGTCGTCAGTGGCATTGGCGCACTGAGCGGTGTATTCCTCAACCCAAATTCGCCCTTCAACACCTTCTATTTGCTCATCAGCGTTTTGCTGGCCAGCGTCCTGCTCCCTCCGCGCCAGATATGGGTGGTCCTTGGAATCTGCCTCGCCGCAGTGGCGGGTGTGCTGGTAAGGGTTCCCGCCGAAACCCGAACCGCGATCAATCTTGATCTGGCGTCCGCCCATCTCACCATTCTGCTGATAGTCAGTGCGTTCATTTCCTTCATTGGAGCGCGCAGTCTGTCGTCGGCGCTGAAGGATGTCGATGAGTCTCGTCGGCGCGCCGAAGAAGCGAACCGACAGATTGAGGTCGCAAATGCAACGTTGGAGGCGCATATTGAAGAGCGAACCGCTGCTTACCGCCGTCTTACCGACGAACAACGCGCAGTCGTTGCGCGGTTAGAGGAAAGCCTTCGCGCGCAACAGCACCTGAACCAGATGATCGCCGATCTGACGGTGCCGGTCATTCCCGTCCGCAACGATACCCTGGTTATTCCGCTAATCGGAAGTATCGATGCCAGCCGGGTCCAGCAGTTGCTGGCTTCGGCGCTTCAGTCCCTTGAGCGCACCCGCGCGCGCATCCTGATTATCGATGTGACCGGGGTTGCCGTCATCGACAGTCACGTCGCGGCGGCGCTGCTCCAGGTGGCGCAGGCAGCGCGTTTGATGGGCGCTGAAACGATTGTCGCCGGTATCCGTCCCGAGGTGGCGCAGACGCTCATCAGTCTGGGCGCCGATTTGCACAGCATGCGCACGGCAGCGACTCTGCAATCGGCGCTGGCGTTTACGTTCAACGGGGGAGACGTGCAATGACAATCGTGCATGCCGGTCCTGATCGCGTGCTGCGATCGCTGCGCGCCGACTGGAGCCGTGAGCGCTGGGAACAGCTTCCCAATGACGGCAATCGCTATGAGGTGATCGATGGGATTCTGTATATGACGACCGCGCCCAGCGCATTTCACCAGTGGATTGTTCGCCAGATTGTGCGCGCGCTCTTTGCTCAGATTGACGATCTAAACCTCGGCGTCACCCTGTGGGCGCCGATCGGGGTTTTTATGCCCGGCTGTGATCCGGTGCAGCCGGATATTCTTGTTGTTCAGACGGCGCACCTGGGCATCATCCATGATCGGCGCATCTATGGCGTGCCAGACCTCATCGTGGAGGTTGTTTCGCCATCGAACTCTGAGCAGGACCTTGATATTAAGCGCAAAGCATATGCGCGCGCAGCCGTGCCGGAATACTGGATTGTTCGCCCTGCCGAACGCGATGCGCTGGTGTGCAGCGAGCCAGACCCTGTGGCTGAACTTTTCCAGACCGTCGATACCATTCCGCCAACCGGAGTCCTGGCTTCCCCAACGTTGCCGATCCAGGCGAGCATTGCCGATTTCTTCGCCAACGCCCCCGATGCTACGCTCTAAGCGTTTGCGGATGGACTTTGCAGAAATACTCTGCTATCCGCCTACCCGCCCGGCGGCTGAAGCCGCAGGCTACGGAAAGCGAAGCCCGCCTGCGCGGGCTAGACGGCATCGCCGCCTAGTTGTGCTTGGGGTGTCGTAAGCGAAGCTCGCCTGCATGGTCCAGACTGAGCGATACCGAATTAACTCCTCAAACCCCATGGTATTTCGCAGTATTGGTACCAGTTCTCGGTGCTCGGTTCTTGCTTTGCGACCCCTACTCCTCGCGTAACGCCAGCGCCGGTGAGGTGCGCCCCATGCGCCACGCCGGGTACAGTCCCGCCAGCAGCGCCGCTACGACTGCCACGGCAACCGCCTGCGCAAACAGTGCGCCGTTCAACTCGAAAAGAAGCGTCCAGCCAAACGAACGACGGTTGATGACATAGACCAGCACTGCCGCCATCATCACCCCAACCGGAATCGCCAGCACTCCTGCGAATAACCCCATCAACCCGGTCTGCCCGACGACCAGCCCCCACAACTGGCGCGGCGTCAAGCCGTTGGCGCGCAGCACCCCCATCTCGCGCGCCCGTTCGAGTTGCAGCGCCATGAGCGCCGAAAGAATGCCGATGAATGCCACGATCGTCGCCAGAAGTTGCAAGACGGTCGTGATCGCAAACGTGCGGTCGAAAATCGCCATTGAGGTTTCGCGCAACCCGCGGTTCGAGACGATATTGACCGCCAGACCAGGCGGCATGCGCGCGCGCAGGTCGCGCACCAGTTCATCGACATCCACTCCCGGTTCAACATACACCCCCAGCGACGAGAGCGCCCCGTCATCCCACCATGCCTGGTACACGGCAAGGTCGATCATCGCCACGCCTTGGTCGCTGCCGTAATCGTAGAAGACGCCGGCAATTGGGAACTGCCGCTCGCCGCGGTCGGTCAGCAAGGTCAGCGTATCGCCAGGGCGCAGATTGTGGCGGTATGCCAGCGGCTCCGAGATCAACGCCGCACCGCTGGCGAACGCCCGCCAGACGGCAGGTTCATCGACAGCGCCAACCCACTGGAAGACCCGGTAATCCGCCGGGGTGACATCCAGCGCAATGGTCAACAGCGGACCGACGCTGCTCTCGATGGTCGCGCTGCGGTAGCGGCGGTAGCGTTCGATGCCCGGCGCTTCGACAATGCGAGCAATCGCTTCGTTCGGCAGCGGCGAATCAAGACGGTTGCCGCGCGCGCTTGGCGCGGAGACGAAAATATCGGCGCGGATGGTGTTTTCCAGCCAGCGCTCGACCGTTGTGCGAAAACTGCTCACCATCAGACCGACGCCAATCGTGACCGAGACGGCGATCATCAGGGCAGCGACCGCAACCGACGTGCGGCTGAGCGACGCTACAATGTCGCGCGCTGCCATCCGCCCCAGCAGCCCGAAGGCGCGACCGGTCGCCGGGCGCGCGATGTTGGCGAGACCTTGCGTGATGAGCGGTGTCAGCGCGGCTGCGCCAATGGTGAGCGCCAGCAACCCGCCGAAACTTAACGTCAGGCTGCGCCCCGGAACGGCGAGTAACCCAAGCCCGACCGCCAGTAGCGCCGCGCCGACGAGCGCGGCGGTGCGCACCGCCCGTTGTATCCGTTCTTCATATGACGAACGGCGCAGCACGGTGCGCGGCGGGGTCAGCGTCGCTTCCGTCGCCGGAACCGCAGCCGCGCCGAGCGTTGCCGCTACGCCCAGCGCGAACCCTTTCAACAACACGCCAGGCGACAATTCGACCGAACGCACCGTGACCGCGAAGTAGAGATCATTGATCGTTTGCGTCACCAATCCAACGAGACCGCGCCCCAGCGCGATGCCGAGCGCCAGGCCCGCCAGCGCGCCGATTAGTCCGATCAGCAACGCTTCACCCAGCACCAGCGCAAAAATCTGCCGCCGCGCCACACCGATGCAGCGGAGCGTTCCCAGCATGGTGCGCCGCTGCACCACCGAGAAGGTCATCGTGTTGTAGATCAGGAACATGCCGACGACCAGCGCCAGCAGGCTGAGGGCGGACAGATTCAACTCGAACGCTGCGGTCATTTGCTGGATCGCGTTGCTGCGTTGCTCAGGGCGTTCGATGCGCGCGCTGGGAGGAAGCGTCGCGGCAATCCGTTGCAGCAGCGCCTCCCCTGCCGCACCTTCGGGAACGATCAGGTCGATGCTGCTCAACCTGCCAACGCTTCCCATCCATTCCTGCGCCGTCGCCACATCGACGATCAACAGCCCGTCGAGCGCGCGTCGGCTGGCGTCATCGGCAGGCTCTAACAGCCCGACTATTTCCGCTTCGACCGGCGTTGCGCCGATCATCAGGGGCAGGCGCGTACCGCCGGCAATGCCGAACTCGCGCGCAGTTTCCGCTGAGAGCAGCGCCGCGCCGGGGCGTGTCATCAGCAATCCGTAACACCCAAATCCCTGGCACCCCTCCTGCGCCGGGGATGTCCGGTCAAGCGTCGCGCCCTCGCCGGGTGCGCCAGCGAGCCACGGACGGAACGGCGCTTCCACAACCGGGTCGATCCCCAGGACACGAAGCGTCAATCCGCTGCGATCCGGCGCAACAGCTTCCCCCTCCACCAATGGCGCCGCTGCACGTACCTTCAGATCAATCCGTAACTGGCGGTAGACTTCTTCCGGTATACCCGAAGGTCCGCCGACGATCCGGTGGGTTGCGCGCCCGGTCAACGTCTCCGTTGAAAGGAGAAACGCCCGTCGCGCGCTGTCGTTCGCCAGGTCGATGGAGACCACCACGGCAACCCCCAAAGCAACCCCCAGCACTGCCAGACCAAATTGCCATGGATGGCGCAGGATATAGCGGAGTGATGTGTTCAGAAGCGTCAACGGCATAGGATGTCTCATTGTTCGTACATAATCTTCCCGCCAGCAATGGTCATGACGACGGAAATTTCCGGTATGCGCTCAGGTTCAACAGTTAGCGGATCGCCATCGAGCACGGCAATATCGGCGTACATGCCCGGCGCCAGCGCGCCCTGCTCATGCTCGGCGAAGGCGGCATACGCACTGCCCCAGGTGTAACTACGTAACGCATCCATCAAACCGATTGCCTGATGTGCGGCGATTGTGCGACCATTGTGCGCCTTGCGCGTCACTGCCGCCGCAATCCCCTGGAGGGGCGCGAAATCTGGCAACACCGGGTTATCTGATCCATTGGCGAGGATGACCCCGGCGCGTTGCAAGGCGCCCCAGGCGTGCCCCCACGGCGCCAGCCCGGGTCCTAACCTGGTCACGTCGCCTTCTTCCCACCAGGTGAAGCACGACTGAATGGCGGCGATCACCTCCAGGCGCGCGAAGCGCTCCGGCAACCCGGCATGCACAACTTCGACGTGCTCGATGCGGTGACGATGATTGGCGCGCGGATATGCGGTAAGTGCGCGTTCATACGCATCGAGCGCCATTGCCACGGCTGCATCGCCAATGGCGTGGATGGCAACCTGGAATCCGGCGCGATGCGCGCGCAACACCCGCGCATCGAGTTCTTCTGCTGGCACGAGTGGAAAACCAGAGTTGCCCGGCTCATCGCCATATCCCTCGCTGAGCCACGCCGTCCCGCCGCCGAGTGTCCCGTCGGCGAAATACTTGATCGCCCCGAAACGCAACCAGGCGTCGTTGCGCCAGGCCTCCTGCGACTCGCCCGCTTCCGCCGCCTGGAGCATCGCTTCTGCCACGGCGCCGTATGCCAGTGCATACATGCGTAGCCCCGTACCACCATCGCGGATGAGGTCGTTCACGATCTTCAGATCATGCAGACCGGCGATATGCCCGAGCGCCGCTTCCCCAATCGCAACGATGCCGCGTTTGTGGTACTCTCGTGCTGCATCCCGCACGCCGGCGTGCCAATCGATGGAAGGCGCTTCGACCACATGCATTGCCAGCGCCATTGCCGCTTCGAGCAGCACGCCGGTTGGACTTCCATCACTGTCGCGCTCGATTCGGCCGCCTGGCGGGTCGGGCGTGGCGGCAGTGATGCCGGCGCGCGTCAGTGCAACAGAATTCGCCAGCGCCACATGATTGCAGGCGCGATAGATCAGGAGCGGATGACCGGGAACGGCAGCGTCGAGTTCTGCGCGTGTCGGATGGCGGCGTTCCGTCAGTCGCCCCTGGTCATGTCCCACAGCGACGATCCATTCCCCCGGCGGTCGTCGCATCGCTTCCGCGCGCAGCCGTTCCAGCAGCGCAGCGATGCTCGTCGTATCCCATAGCGCCACGCGGGTGCGGCTGCGCACATAACTCAACAGGTGCTGATGCGAATCGTGAAACGCCGGAATGACAGCGTATTCGGACGGCAGACGCACCGTGCGCGTCGATGCTCCCGCAAGCGCCTCGATGTCGTCCGCCGGTCCTGCTGCAAGAATGCGGTCGCCGCCAATGGCGATGGCGCCGCACGTCATTGGTGCGGTGACCATCGGATAAATTGTTGCCCCGGAGAGGATGGTGTCTGGGATCATGGCCTCTGAATGGTGCTGGAAGGACTTACATATCGTCATGGTACCTGATTTTTTCAAGAACTGAGAACTGAGAAGTGGTATCAGAGGTTCGCTTTTCTGACCTTTCGACCTGTAATCTGTCCACGCTCAACGTGCGATGTGCAATACCTGCCTGCCACCTGAAACCATCCCCGAAAGCGCCCACCCGGGGCGTCCCTGCCTGCCACCTGCCTTTACTGCCGTCTTTTGCGACCTGTGCTCCAAATGGTATAATTATTCACAACCATTATCTCACATAAGCAGGAGCGTCTATGCCTGATCTGTTTCAGGTAGTGACCGTCGCCGAGGCGCGTGCCCGCCTTGGCGCTCACATCGTTCCTCTATCACGGCGCGAGGTGATCCCGCTCCACGAGGCGCTCGACCGGGTGCTGGCTGAAGAGTTGCGCTCACCGGTCGATCTCCCTGCTTTTCCGCGCTCCACAGTGGATGGTTTTGCGGTGCGCGCTGTGGACACCTATGGCGCCAGCGAGAGTCTTCCAGCCTACCTGACACTCTGTGGCGAGGTTCCGATGGGTCGCGCGCCCGAATTCACCGTCACTTCGGGAGAGGCTGCGCTCATCCACACAGGCGGGATGCTCCCTTCCGGCAGTGACAGCGTCGTGATGGTCGAGTATACGCAGCGCCTCGATCCCACGATGATCGAAGTCGTGCGCCCCGTGGCGATTGGCGAAAACGTCATCCCCGTTGGCGAGGATGTATCGCGGGGTGATCTGCTCTTCCCCCGCGGTCACCGGCTCCGTCCGCAGGACCTCGGAGGGTTGGCAGGCGTCGGCATTGTGCGCGTCCCTGTCGTTGCCCGTCCGCGCGTCGCTATCCTTGCCTCAGGCGACGAGATCATTCCTGCCGACGCCGACGTGGCGCCCGGACAAGTGCGCGACATCAACAGTTATACGATTGCCGCTCTGGTGCGGCGTGCCGGTGGTGAGCCTGTTCTTTGCGGCATTGCTCCGGACGATCCGACCATTTTGGATCGAATGGCGCGCAGCGCGCTCGAAGGCGCCGATCTTCTCGTGCTCTCCGCCGGCAGTTCGGTAAGCGCGCGCGACTATACAGTCCGCGTGATTGAGGCGCTCGGCGCTCCAGGAGTGCTGGTGCACGGGGTGGCCATTCACCCTGGTAAGCCCACGATCATTGCCGTGGCTGATGAACGGCCCGTCTTCGGCTTGCCCGGCAACCCGGTCTCAGCGATCATCGCCTTTGGTCTTTTTGTCGCTCCGGCGCTGCGCCGACTCCAAGGCGCCCTTGAGGTGGACCCGCCGACCGTCCAGGCTGTTCTGACGCTTAATATTGCCTCGAAACCTGGACGCGAGGACTTTGTGCCGGTGCGCCTCGAGCGGCGTGATGGGGCGCTGCGAGCCGAACCGGTGTTTGGGAAGTCGAATCTGATCTACACTCTGGCGCACGCCGATGGTCTTGTGCGCGTTCCTCTCGATTTGAGCGGGCTGTACGCTGGTGATACGGTGGAGGTCGTGCTGTTCTGACTCAGGGCTTTGCAGCGCAGTGCTGACGATGATCGTCGGTGTAGCGCCATTGAGAGGTCTCTATGTCACGACGACGCTACTATCTTGAGGATCGCGCCCTGGATGATGCGGTAGCCCGCTTTGAGGCGGCGATTGAGCGCGTTGGCGGACTGCATCCGCTGGACGGCGAGACTGTTCCTCTGGCTGAGGCGCGGGACCGCGTCACAGCCGCTCCGGTGTGGGCAGCCCGTTCTGTGCCTCACTACCACGCAGCAGCCATGGATGGCATCGCCGTGCGCGCCGCCACGACCGCCGGCGCGACCGAGTCGTCGCCGCTGACCCTCGCGCTTGGCGAGCAGGCAGTCTGGGTCGATACCGGCGACCCGATGCCGCCCGGCGCTGATGCTGTGGTGATGGCCGAGCACGTTCAGGTGCTCGACGATACGACTGTGGCGATCACCGCTGCGGTAGCGCCTTGGCAGCATGTGCGACCGATGGGTGAGGACATCGTTGCGACCGAACTGGTCGTCCCTGAAGGTGTGCGCTTGCGCCCGGTCGATCTGGGAGCGATCGCTGCCGCCGGTCACGCAACTGTCAGCGTGCGGCGACGTCCGCGTGTGGCGATTATCCCCACCGGCACCGAGTTAGTCACGCCCGAAGCGGCTGCCGAGCGCGAGGCGATAGGTCATCCGGTGCGCGCCGGTGAGATCATCGAGTTTAACTCACTGATCCTCTCCGGTATGGTCGAGGAGTGGGGCGGCCTGCCTACGCGCCTGCCCCCTGTGCCTGACCGGCAGGATTTGTTGCGTGCTGTCATTGTGAGCGCTATCGACCACCACGATGTCATTGTGGTCAATGCCGGATCGTCAGCCGGCGCCGAGGACTACACGGCGACCGTGCTCGCTGAACTTGGCGAGGTGGCCGTCCATGGAGTGGCTATTCGTCCCGGACACCCCGTGATCCTCGGTGTGGCGGGCGGGAAGCCGGCTCTGGGACTGCCCGGCTATCCCGTATCGGCAGCGCTCACCGCCGAACTGTTCCTCCGTCCACTGCTGTACCGGCTCCTGGGTCTCACCCCGCCGCCCCGCCCTGAGGTGACGGCGACGATCAGTCGCAAACTGCTCTCGCCGCTGGGCGAGGATGAGTTCGTGCGCGTCACGCTGGGTCGGGTGGATGGGCGACTCATCGCTACGCCGCTGGCGCGGGGTGCGGGTGTGGTGATGTCCCTTGTTCGTGCCGACGGACGCGCGCGCATTCCCCGTTTCTCCGAGGGTCTCCATGCAGGCGCCGAGGTTACTGTCGAACTCCTGCGCGATCAGGCTGAGATTGAGTCAACCATCGTTGTCATCGGCAGCCACGATCTGGCGCTCGACCTGCTGGCAAGTCATGTGCGACGCGCCGGTCGGCGCCTCAGTTCAGCCAATGTGGGCAGCCTGGGCGGTCTGATGGCGCTTAAGCGTCGCGATGCCCACCTTGCTGGCGTGCACCTCCTTGATGAGGAGACCGGCGAGTATAACGCCTCGTATATACGGCGTCTATTGCCGGACGAAGAGATTGTGCTGGTTCATCTGGCGTACCGCGAGCAGGGCTTTCTCGTGGCGCCGGGTAACCCGCTTGGGCTGAGCAGGCTGCGTGATCTGGCGCGTCCCGGCGTGCGCTTCGTCAACCGGCAGCGTGGATCGGGGACACGTATGCTGCTCGATTATCAATTGCGTCTGGAAGGGATAGACCCCAGCGCCATTACCGGCTATCAGCGCGAGGAGTTCACGCACATGGCGGTTGCTGCGGCAGTGCAGAGCGGCGCTGCGGATGTGGGTCTTGGTATCAGCGCCGCTGCGCGCGCTCTTGGTCTTGCCTTTATCCCCCTCTTCAGCGAGCGCTATGATCTGGCCGTTCCGCGTCGTCACTGGGAGAGCGAGTTGTTGGCGCCACTGCGGCAGATACTTTTCGAATCGGCGTATCGCAGCGCCGTCGAATCGCTGGGTGGCTACAACGTGGATCGGATGGGTGAAGAGGTGCGGGTCTGACGCACAGGCTACGTTCTGCTTAATTGCTCACTCGAGGACGGGCAACGCAAGGCGCCCGGATCGAGCGAGCAGCCATCGGTTTCACCCTCCAGCCACAGCGGGAAAGATATCGATTGTATCACCCGCCTGGATCAGCGTTTCGACCCCGTTCGGAAGGTACGGCGCGTCGCGACCATTGACGAACACATGCACGTGGGGATAAAGGTTCCCCTCATCGTTCAGCAATTCCTGGCGCAGTTTCGGGAAGCGCGTTACCACGGCGTCGATCAATTGCTGAACCGTCAGATTCTCGCCAACATCGAAATGCACGGTTCGACTGCCGACAATCGGGCGAAGAGTGGCATAGAAATTCACTTGCATCGCGCTTGAGTTGGTGCATGAGGACGAGGCAGGCGTTTCGATGCACCCGCCTCGTCTACTGGCTGCTAGTCAAGAATGCCCAGTTCGCGCAGTTTACTTTCAGGGACGACACCGTTTTCCCAACCGCGGGCAGCGTAATACTCGGCGAGCATGTCGTCGAGCTCACAGACATGACCCTGCGAACCGGGCATGGTCGAAGGCTCCTGAGTGAAGCGAGCCGGCAGATAGTCGCTGCCCGGACCAAAACCGGCAAGATTGTTGTAGTAGCGCTCAAGGTTATAGATGCGCTCACCGATCTTGAGCACATCCTCTGCCGTGCATTCCACCCCGACCATGGCGCTATATTGGGCGGCATACTCCTCGGCGCCCTCGGCGAATGCGCTGAACTTACACAGATCGAGGCTGTCGGAGAAGGCGTGGAGGTCCTGGAAGATTTTTGTCAGTTCACCCTTCCCCTTCCATGCCAGCGGGTCAACCTTGAGCGCGCCCAACGGCGTTACACCCAATTCAGCGGCGGGGGTATAGGCGCGCAGGTGGCAGGCGCCGCGATTGCTGGTTGCGTAAGCGATGCCCATGCCCTTAAGACCGCGCGGATCGTAGGCTGGAACGCCCTGACCCTTGACCGTCATTGCCAGTTCGGGATGCCCGAAGTACTTCGCTGTCGCATCGGCGCCGTTCGCCATCACATTGCCGATCCCCTCGCGGAAGGCGATTTTACGCACCAGTTCGACCATCCCCATGGTGTCGCCCCAGACGAGTCCGCCGTCGCCGTTGGTATAGCCGCGCTCGGTGGCCTCCATGTAGATCGAGATCGGATGCCCGGTCTCGATGGCGTCCATACCGTAGTCGTTGCACAGGTCGATCAGTTTTGCAACGGCGTTGACATCGTCGTTGCCACAGTTCGCGCCAAGCGACCAGGCTGGCTCGTATTCAAGACTCTCCATGCGCAATCCCTTCCAGGGACCCTCCTTGATCTCGACCTCTTTCTTGCAAGCCACAGGACATGCGTGGCACGTCGGGTCATCGACCAGGATATGCTCTTTGACATACTCGCCACTGATCTTCTCGGCGCCTGGACCAAAGGAGGTCAGCGTGCTGTTCTTCGTCGGCAGAGCGCCCATTGTGCTGGTGATGTTCATCAGCACGTTTGTGCCATATACCGAGAGACCGCCCTTGCGCGGGCTGGTAATATTCCGCTCGTCCATGATCGCCGACAGGGCGCGCTTGTGGGCTGGCTTCCACGCCTCCAGGTTAGCGGCTTTCGGCATCTTTTTCGGCGCCTTAATGACAATCGCTTTGAGCAGTTTGCTGCCGCCGACGCAACCGGTGCCGCCGCGTCCGCTGGCACGGTCGTCCTCGTTGACCCAGCAGGCGAACCGTACCAGATTTTCACCAGCCTGACCAATGGCGATCACGCTCAGGTCTTTCTCGCCATAGCGCTCACGGAAGAACCTGACCGTCTCGTGTACGCCCTTACCCCAAACCTCAGAGGCATCGCGGATCTCGACGATGTCGTCGTGAACGTAGAGGTAGACAGGCGCGCTGGCTTTGCCCTTGACCAGGATGCCATCAAAGCCAGCCCAGCGCAGGCGCGCTGCCGACCATCCGCCATGGTGGCTGTCGGTGACGGTACCGGTGAGGGGCGATTTGGTGACAATGGCCATCCGTCCGCTCATATTCGCTTCAGTGCCGGTCAGGGGTCCGTTCATGAAGCAAAGCAGGTTGTCGGGCGAGAGCGGGTCTACCCGTGGACCATTCTCGAGCATGTAGCGCACCCCAAGACCTCGGGCGCCGATATACTTGCGTGCCCAGTCCTCAGGAATACCGCGATACTCCACCGTCCCGGCTGTCAGATTCACATGTGCGATTCGGTTTGCGAATCCGCCAAGTGCCATGCGAGTTCCTCCTGCAATGATCAACAAAGCGGTACCGGGAAAGGGAAAATCTGTCCGTGATTCAGGATCACCTCCTTCAGTAAGAACGATCTGCACCCCCTCTTGACGCTTTATTAACTCGGCGTCCACTATTATACACCAGTCGCTGGCTTAATCAATACTGAATCGCGGTATTCTTGTTGTCATTGACAGCACGTGTGCATATTCCGGCTCGCATCGCGTGCACGGGCGCGCGGACTGCCCTGGATCGAGCACGGATGCACACGGATCAATACCTCTTGACGATGCACTGAGTCTGTGGGGGCGGTCGTATTCGTGTTGAAGCCGTCGTCGCGTTCGTCCACATCGTGCCCAAACCCTTGTATACGCATGCTACACTTGCACTGTGCACCCGCTTGTATCTCTTCAGGAGCGCATCGATGGCGCAAGAACTCTCGACGTCTGAGTATCTGGATAGCATCCACCGGGGGATCGCGGCGGTCGCCGGTCCGCCGCACCGCCCCAAACGGGTGGTGATCGTCGGAGCGGGAGTTGCCGGGCTGGTTGCCGGTTACGAATTGCTGCGCGCCGGGCACGACCCGCTGATCCTGGAGGCGCGCAACCGCGTCGGCGGACGGATCTGCACGCTGCGCGAGCCGTTTACCGAAGGGTTGTACGGCGAAGCGGGCGCTATGCGCATCCCGCGCGCGCATACGCTGACGATGGCGTACATTGAACGATTTGGTCTGCCAACTGTCGATTTTATTATGGACAGCATGCAAACATACGTCCACATTGGTGGGGTGAAACGCCGCAGGGCAGAGGCGCACGCCGATCCCGATGCGCTTGGCTTCGAGACCACAGCCGCCGAGAAGGGGAGACTTGCCGGAGATGTCTGGGCGGACACGATCCGTCCACTGGTCGAACAGGTCGAGCGTGACGGGCAGGCGGGATGGGAACAGATCTATGCGACTTACGATGAGTATTCGGTGCGCGAGTTTCTCGAACTTCAGGGGTGGTCGGAAGGGCTGATCGAAATGTTCGGTCTGCTGAACAACCAGGAAGCATTGATGAATTCGTCCTTCCTGGAGCTGTTTCGCGAAGAGGCGGGTAATTACTACACCAATATGTGCCAGATCGCTGGCGGGATGGATCGGTTCGTCCATGCCTTTCTTCCGGCGCTCGACGCGCGAATCCGTTATGGCGCGCGCGTGATCGCTCTGGATCAGACTCCTGAGCACGCGATTGTGCATTACCAGACGATGTCTGGGAGGTTTCAGGTCACTGCCGATGATGCAATTATCACCGTTCCTTTCCCGGTTCTGCGGCATATCGAGACGCTCAAACCATTCTCGCGCGCCAAGCAGCGCGCCATCCGCCAACTCCACTACGATGCCGCCGCCAAGATTTTCTTTCAGTGCCGCCGCCGCTTCTGGGAAACCGACGACGGGATCGATGGCGGCGGCACGGTGACCGATCTGCCCATCCGCAATCTGTACTACACCGATTGGGGCGCAGAGACCGGGCGCGGCGTGTTGCTCGCCAGTTATACGTGGGCGGAAGATGCGCAGCGTTGGGGATCGCTCTCGCCGCGCGACCGGATCGAGCAGGCGCTGGAAAATGTCGCTGTCATTCACCCGCAGATCATCGAAGAATTCGAGGTTGGCGCGTCCTATATGTGGCATGATGACGAGTTTGCCGGTGGTGCATTCGCGCTCTTCGAGCCGGGTCAGCAGACGCTCCTGCACGATGCGATTGTCAAACCGGAAGGGCGCTTCCATTTTGCCGATGAGCATGCCTCGCTGTATCATGCCTGGATCCAGGGAGCGGTCGATTCTGGTCTGCGCGCCGCAATGGCTGTGCATCGGGCGGCGTAGAAAGGGTATGTCATGACAACCGCTATACGTGACTCACCGATGCTGCTGGTGCGAGAAACCGATGGCGTCGCCATCGATCTCGCACCGTTGCAGGGTCTCTGGACGGTCGATCAGTATCTGAAACTGACCGATCATACGCACTGTCTGGTGGAATTCTCCGATGGCAACCTGGAGGTGCTGCCAATGCCCACGCAACGCCACCAGATGATCCTGGCGTTCCTGTATCGCGTGTTCTTTGCGTTTCTGCACCCACGCGGCGGGCTGGTTCTTTTTGCACCGCTCCGGTTGCAGGTAAGCCCGGCGGCGTTCCGTGAGCCAGACCTGCTGCTCCTGCTGCGCGCCGATGATCCGCGAGCGCAGAATCGCTATTGGCTCGGCGCTGACCTGGTGCTGGAAGTGGTGAGCGAGGACGATCCAGAACGCGATACTGTCGATAAGGTGCGTGACTATGCTGGAGCAGGAATACCTGAGTACTGGATTGTCAATCCGCAGGACGAGACGATCACAGTTCTATCGTTGACCGACAACGCCTATACACCCCTCGGCGTTTTTCGACGTGGCGATCAGGTGACGTCGGCACTGCTCGAAGGCTTCAGCGTGAGCGTCGATGAAGCATTTAGCGCGTCGTGAGCGGAGGCAATGACGTCCGACAAGCCCATCCTGGCGATTGACCTGGGAACCTCCGGTCCCAAGGTTGCGTTGGTGACCCCCAGCGGCGATATTCTGGCGTGGGAATTCGAGCCGGTGCGATTACACCTGTTGCAGGGCGGAGGCGCAGAGCAGAGCGCCGTTGAATGGTGGGAGGCAATCGGCATAGCAGCGCGCCGCCTGACCGCCGCAACCGGCGTCACCCGTGTCGCTGCGGTCGGCGCGACGGCGCAGTGGTCGGGCACGGTCGCGGTCGGCAACGATGATCGTCCGCTTACGAACGCGATCATCTGGATGGATTCACGCGGCGCGCCGGATGTTCATGCTCTGGTTGCCGGTCGTCCGAAGGTTGCCGGGTATGGGCTGGCGAAACTGGCGACCTGGATTCGGCTCACCGGCGGCGCTCCTGGTCTCGCTGGAAAGGATTCGCTGGCGCACATCCTGTATCTGCGGCGGTCGCATCCCGATGTGTACCGCTCTGCGAGCGTCTTTCTTGAACCCAAGGATTACATCAACCTGCGTCTCACCGGCGTGCGCGCTGCGTCGTTCGACTCGATCACGCTCCACTGGCTGACCGATAATCGCGCCATTGATCGGGTCGCGTATGCGCAACAGTTGCTGACGTTGACCGGCATTGAGCGTGTGAAACTGCCCGATTTGCGCCGCGCGACCGACATCCTTGGTCCGCTTACTCCAGAAGCTGCCGGGCATCTCGGCATCGAGCCGGGAGCGCCGGTGGCGGTCGGATCATCGGATATTCATTCAGCGGCTATCGGCGCCGGCGCAGTGCGCGACTACGACGCCAATCTGTATGTGGGCACGTCGTCGTGGTTCGTCTGCCACGTGCCGTTCAAGCGCACCGATCTGTTCCACAACATGGCGTCGCTGCCGTCGGCAATTCCGGGAAAGTATCTGCTCACCAATGAGCAGGAGTGCGCCGGCGCCTGCCTGACATTCCTGCGCGATAATCTGTTGTTCGCCGATGATGAACTGGCGACGCCGCTCCCGGATGGGTTCTATGCGGCGCTGAACCGCATGGCGGCGCGCGAAGCGCCCGGCAGCGGCGGGCTGATCTTTACCCCCTGGCTGTACGGGGAGCGCACCCCGGTCGAAGATCACACGCTCCGCGGCGGGTTTCACAATCTGTCGCTGACAACCTCCCGGGCGCAGATAGCGCGTGCCGTGATGGAAGGGGTCGCCTACAATATGCGCTGGTTGCGCGATGCGGTGCGCCGTTTTCTGCGACGCTCACCCGGCGCGGTCATCATGACCGGCGGCGGCGCGCAGTCCGCTGTCTGGTGCCAGATCTTCGCCGATGTGCTGGGATGTCCTATCCATCAGGCGACACATCCGCTTCTTGCCAATGTGCGTGGTGCGGCATTGATTGCGGCAGTTGCGATTGGAAGCCAATCCTTCAATCGCATCCAGGCGCCGGTGGCTGCGACCTTTCACCCGCGCCGCGAGCATCGGCGCATCTATGACGAATTATTTCGCGTGTTTGTGCGCATCTATCGGCAGAATCGGGATATTTACGCGCACCTGAATCGGAGGTGACATGCGCGGACTCCAATTCCATCAGGCGTTTGCGTCGGCTGGCAGGCGCGCAGTTGCCGCATTCGAGGCGATCCTGCATCGTATTCCGGCGGTGCAGCGCCGGCTCGAAGCGCGGTATGAGGCACTGCTTGCCGACATCGAACCGTCGCTCAAGCCATACCGCAACGAACTGCCTGCCATCACTCGCTTGCCAACCATCGGGCGCAGCCGCGACGAGATTCTGGACGAGATGCGTCGTTTGGCGGAACGCGAGACCCCGCGCTGGCGTGAGGGGTATGTGTCAGGCGCCGTCTACCACGGCGATCCCGACCATCAGGCGTTTTTGAGCCAGGCATATGCGCTCCATGCGGCGAGCAACCCGCTCCACGTCGATCTCTGGCCCAGCATCGCCAGATACGAATCTGAGATTGTTGCTATGACCGCGTCGATGCTCGGTGGCGCCTCCGGCGTTTGCGGCACAGTCACCTCTGGCGGCACCGAGAGCATTCTGCTGGCGATGAAGACTTACCGTGACTGGGCGCGCGAGCGGCGCGGCATCCGTCGTCCTGAAGTGGTTGTTCCACATACTGCGCATGCTGCGTTCGACAAAGCGGCACACTATTTCGGCATCCGGTTGGTGCGCATTCCGGTGGATGCCGGCTTTCGCGCCGATGTGTCGGCTGTGCGACGCGCCATCAGCCATAATACGATTGCGCTGGTTGGATCGGCGCCCTCATTCCCGCACGGCGTCATCGATCCCATCGCCGACATAGCGGCGCTGGCGAGGGAGCGGCGCATTGGCATGCACGTCGATGCCTGTCTCGGCGGATTTGTGCTTCCCTGGGCGCGTCGGCTCGGCTACCCCGTTCCGCCGTTCGACTTCAGCGTTCCCGGTGTCACCTCGATCTCAGTGGATACCCACAAGTACGGGTATGCTGCCAAGGGAACCTCTGTTGTCCTCTACCGCACCGAAGCGCTGCGCCGCTACCAGTACTACGTTGCTGCCGACTGGCCCGGCGGGTTGTACGTTTCGCCAACGATGGCAGGCAGCCGCCCCGGCGGGCTGAGCGCTGCCGCATGGGCTGCCATGGTCAGCATTGGCGAGCAGGGGTATCTGGAGGCGACCCGCCGCATCCTGGAGACTGCGCGCCGGATCCGCTGCGGCATCGAGTCCATTCCAGAGTTGCGCGTCCTCGGCGACCCGCTATGGGTGATCGCGTTCGCTTCAATGCGTCTCGATATCTATCGTGTGCTCGATCAGATGGCGCAGCGCGGCTGGAACCTCAACGGGCTGCATCACCCACCTGCTATCCACATCTGCGTTACCTTGCTGCACACGCAGCCTGGCGTCGCCGATCGTTTCATCGCCGACCTGCGCGATGCAGTTGCCGCCGTGCGCCGCGAGCCGCGCGCCAGAGGCGGAATGGCGCCGGTGTACGGTATGGCTGCATCGCTGCCGTTCCGCAGCGTCGTCAGTGATCTGTTGCGGCGATACCTGGATGCGGTGTATCGGGTGTAAGTCGAACATGCCGATCTCGCGCACACCGTACTGTTTGGCGAACTCTGCTTTGTGTGCCTGTAAGATGCGCTCAATGCTCTTGCTGCCAATGACGATTGAAGATGCCGCTTTCTTGTCATTCCGAGCCCTTCGCTTCGCTCAGGGTAAACGCAGCGCGGAATCTGAGCGGGTCGCGCACGACCCCTCGCGCTGCTCGGGGTGACCATGCCGGATGGTCACCGGTCATTGGTAGCAGCGCTGCACCGTTCCGCTCGACGATGTCGCCGATTGTCATGCTCACCGTTGCCCCCATCTTCGGAAGGGGACGTGCAGGTTTGCCGGTCGGAACGCCTGAGGCAAAGAGAAGGCCCCGTCGTTTCGACGAGGCCTTCATTCGCTGTGAAGACCGGAGTGGTCAATCTGCTCCGGTCGTTCGCCTGCTCAGTGCTTCGCTGCCGGCCTGGTTGGCGTGGTGTCGATGCCGAGCGCCGAGTAGAGCGGGCAGACGCCGAAAATGGCAGTGATCAGGAGGATGACCGCCACCAAACCGATGAGCGCCTGCCAGAAGCCACTGAGTAGCACAAACGTGGCTATGAGCAGGACAATACCGAGGATTGCCCGAATGCCACGATCGATTGGACCGACATTTTGACGGAACATCGTTGTCCCTCCTTTTCAGGTATGACGTGATGTATCGTTGTTCCGCCATATTAGACGCATCATAGGTGAAAAATGTTACATGTGTTTGGAGGGGTCAGGGGCGCGCCTTGGGTTCACATTCAACGCACCACGGACATGCGCCCCGTGGGGGCGCTGGCGGCGCGCGTGGAGGGCGCTGGCGGTGGGCGTGGGGGGCGCTGGCGGCGCGCATGGGGGCGCTGGGCGTGGGGGGCGCTGGCGGCGCGCCCCTGCTTTCTTTCCATTTTCCACCTGCACCCTTTGCACCTTCAACTTGCCACATCCCTCATCGCAACACAAGGATTGCGACCAGAATCACCGCCATGATCAGAATGATCGCGTACAGCACAAGGCGTTCGACATCGTAGAGGGTGCTATCGCCTTTCAGGGTATTATCGAAGCCGATGAACGCCAGTGTGCGCGGCTGGTCGCGGAAACGGTAATCAACCTCGGTGACCGGAACGCCGCGGATGGTCAGTTCGGCAGCGATGATGCGGGTGTTGTTATCGCAATTGCGCTGTGCTTCCTCAATTGTCTCTTTGAGCGGCGCCACCTGATACCAGTGCCCTTCGCGCAACGAGATCGGGCCATCGAACACCTTCAACGCTTTTGCCTGAAGCGTCGGTTTATGCAGACCGCTGAGATCGTCTTCATTGAAATAGGCGCGCGCCCGGCGCGACCAGTCGAATACCTTCTCTTCCAGCAGTTGCCCGGTTCCTTCGCAGCGCTCGCACTCCTCACGCCCATAACCGCGGCACGTCGGGCATTCTTCGGATAGTTGGTGGGTCTGCACACTTCCATCGGGTTCTTTTACTTTGCGCGTGCGTGTCACCGTTCCAGCGCCGTTGCACGTCCGGCATGGAAGAGATCCCGCGCCAGTGCATTCCGGGCAGCCGACGACGCGCTGCGAGCCGGGAACCACGATCGGTTCAGGATTGTGCGTCTCGAACGGCGGCGCATCTGGCACCGGCGCTTCCCATAAGCCAGTTTCGCGCGTGACCGCCAGGGCGCCGCCGTGATGCACGCTGAGGCGCGCCTGCGGCGGTGTGCGCGTTTCATACGCGATACGCAGTTCGTAGAAGTACAGGTTGTAACTGACGATCTGTTCCGGTTCGATCAGACGCCCCAGTTGTGGGCGATGCGTCCAGTTCTGGCGGCTCCAGCGATCCAGCAGGCGACGCACGGCATCGACCCGGTGGAGTGTATCGGCGCGGGTGCGGCTGCGCGCCACGAAATCGGCATCGATCAGGTTTCCGAGCACTGTTTCGAGCGGGTTTTCGAGCCACTCGGCAATCGGCTCCCAGCGCGACTCCTCCATATCGACCGTCGCTGCGTCGATCTGCGGACGCAATGCCTGTCGCAACGCGGCGATCGCTTGCCCTGCGCTGCTGTACCGCTGCGATGGCTGCTCTGCCATCAGGCGCTGAATGACGCGGTCAGCAGCGGCGAGCGATTCATCGCGCAGCGCCAGCAACGGCGGGGTGCCGGTCGGCGGCGGAGGATCGCCGCTGAGCATGTGGTAAATGACCGCGCCGAGACTGTAGAGATCGCCGGCGGGCGTCGGCTGAGCGGTGCGTAGTGTCTGCTCCGGCGCCGTGTACGGCGTTCGATAGTCGGTATCGTCGATACTCGACAGATCGGGCGTGTCCGGCGACGCCGCCAGGCTCAGGTTGGTCAGATACACTGTGCCCTGCGGAGTCACCAGAATGTTGGCCGGCTGCACATCGCGATGCACGACGTTCTGTGCATGGAGATAATCGAGCACACTCGCCAGTTGGGTGGCGATGCGCAACGCCTCGACCGGATCGAGCGCTCCATTCGCCAACACATCGTGCAGCGAACGCGTATCGAGATAGGGCGTCACCAGGTAATGCCCGATACGGTCGTCGTGACCGGCGTCGATGACCGGCAGCAGGTTGGGATGCGTAAGATGGGCAGCAAGACGGGCCGCCAGTTGAAAGCGGCTCGATGAGATCCAGTCGGTGCGATGCAATACCGATACCAGCACGGGACGATCCAGCGTCAGGTGGGTGGCGCGGTAGATGACTGCGAGTTCGTCCTGCCCGATGCGTTGATCGAGGCGATAGTTGCGCACCTCGCGGGCAGCGCCCGTCTGTGGCGCGGAACCGGGCGAGTCGTTGTTGCCGGAATGCGGTTGTGCCCGTAGGGTTGCCATTGTTTGCCTTCGGCGCTGGTTCAGCGCGCACGACATATGACAGTGCGATGGGGAGTATAACGTGGTATGACGCGGAATGCAAACTGTCGTGCGCCTGTCGTTTGTCTCTCCACGGACTTTTGTATAGTATAGCACGTTCGTTCGTGAAAGACCAGTCGTTGTTGGGACGTTGGCATAACCGGTCAGAACTTTGAACCACGCCAGTGGCTTCGTCTGTTCACTTCACTGCGCGTGGGCGCGGCGCCGGGGAACGCATAGGCTCCCCTGGCTCGGGACGGACTCACAAAGACTGATTTCCACCCGCGCCCATCCGTCGCACCCGCGCGAATCCGCGTGCTATTCCCCTTTTTCCACCGGTTTCGCTGTCGCCTGTCTGCCGTCGCGTGAGGGTGTGACCTCTCCCGACCCGGGCAATGCCAGCCGGACGATGTGTTCGCGTCCGTCGTCGTATAGCGGGATGCGCCCATCGCTCGCCGGCGCGCCGTCAATCGTCAGCGCATAGCCATCGCCGCTGCTCCGCTCAACGATAATGTGGTAGTCGCTCGAACCGCAGTGATACCATGCTTCGTAGCCGGGCCAGTCGGGAGGCATGCAGGGCGTCAGGGTGAGATAGTCGCCGTAGCGCTGAATGCCCAGGATGCGCTCGATACCGAGACGATAGAACCACGCTGCCGACCCGGTGTACCACGTCCAGCCACCGCGCCCCAGGTGTTGCGGTGCAGCGTAGATGTCGGCTGCGATGACGTAAGGTTCGACCGCATACACGCGCCCGTTCTGCTGCGCGTGTCGCACCGGGTTGAGCATGCGCAGCAACTCGCCGGCGCGCGTGTTGTCGCCGAGCAGCGTCCATGCCCAAACCACCCAGATGGCGGCGTGGGTGTACTGCCCGCCGTTTTCGCGCACGCCGGGAATATACCCCTTGATGTAGCCGGGGTTGCGCGGCGTCTGGTCGAAGGGAGGAGTAAACAGTTTGATGATCCCGGTCTTGCGATCAACCAGATGAATATCGACTGCCTCCATCGCTCGCCGCGCGCGGGTTGGATCGGCGGTTCCGGCAACGACCGCCCACGACTGACTCAGCGAGTCGATGCGGCACTCATCGCTCTGCGCTGAACCAAGCGGCGCGCCGTCGTCGTAGAACGCGCGCAGGTACCAGTCGCCGTCCCAGGCGTGCCGGTCCAACGCTTCGCTCAGCCGGCGCGCCTCAGCGCGGTAGCGCGCTGCGCGTTCGACATCGCGCCGCTGTTCGGCAATTGGTGCGAAGCGGTTCAGAATGACGATCAGGAACCAGGCGACCCAGACGCTTTCGCCGTGCCCTTCGTGCCCGACCAGGTTCATCCCGTCGTTCCAGTCGCCCGCACCCATGAGCGGCAGCCCGTGCGCCCCCATGCGCGTCAGTGCGCGATCAATTGCGCGGATGCAGTGCTCGTACAGGCTGCCGTGCTCGTTCGCCGGTTCGGGAAGATCGTAGTATTCGGCTTCGTTTTCCGCCAGTGGTCGCCCCTTGAGGTAGGGCGCCACCGCATCGAGCAGTGCGTGGTCGCTGGTTGTTTCGACATAATGACACACGACGAACGGCAGCCACAGATAGTCGTCGGAGAACGCGGTGCGAATGCCGCGCCCCAGCGGCGGGTGCCACCAGTGTTGCACATCGCCCTCGACGAACTGCCGCGCCGCAGCGCGCAGGATATGTTCGCGCGCAATCGATGGCTCGATCATCGTCAGCGCCATCACATCCTGCAACTGATCGCGGAAGCCATACGCGCCACCCGACTGGTAGAACGCCGAGCGTCCCCACACCCGGCAGCCGAGGGTCTGGTAGATCAGCCAGCCATTGAGCAGCACGTCGAGCGCCGGGTCGGGGGTGCGCACCTGAAGTCTGCCCACCAGATCGCGCCAGCAGGCAATCGTCTCCGCGATTGCGGCGGCAGCGACCACAGGATCGCGGTAGTGCGCTATCAGGCGGATTGCATCGTCTTCATTTGCGCCTTGACCCAGAATAAAGAAGATATCGCGTTCCTCGCCAGATTCGAGGGTCAGCCGCGTCGAGACGACGCCGCACGCGTCGAAACCGGCGCCGATGCGATGGTCGAAGGCGCCATCGTGCTCGCCTGCCAGGGCAATCGGGCGCGCCAGGTCGCCGTTGCGCCCGATGAACGCTGCCCGGTCGCCGCAGAAGAGCGCCTCTGGCTCGCTGCATGCCAGAAAAGCGACGCGCCCGGCGAAATCGTGACTATAGGTGTTGCGCGCCAGCAGCGCGCTCAGTTCCGGCACAGTCGAGGTCACGATGAAGAGCGCCGTCTGTTCGCGCAGCACGCCCAACACCCACTCGACATACATCGTTGCGCTCAGGCGTCGCTGGCGATCGGATCGGTTGCGCAGACGCAGCCGGACGATCTTCACCGGATCGTTGGGAGCGATGCTGAGGGTCGTTTCGCTCTCGATGCCATCGTACCGTTGCAGGAAGCGCGTGTATCCCATCCCGTGGCAGACGCGCACGCGCCCTGCGCCGCAGGGACGCGGCAGCGGCGACCAGAGCGCGCCACTCGATTCGTCGCGCAGGTAGAGCGCCTCGCCAGGCGGATCACTGACCGGATCGTTCGACCAGGGAGTCAGGCGATTTTCGCGGCTATTCTCCGCCCAGGTGTAGCCGCCGCCGCTTTCCGAGACAATGAATCCGGCGCGTGGGTTGGCAACCACATTCACCCATGGCAGCGGCGTTGGCTTGTCGGGCGTCACCTCAATCACATACTCGCGCCCATCGGGTGTGAACCCGCCATACTCTGTCGTCAGCGTCAGATCTTCTGCCGGCAGCGGCTCGCCGCCGACCGGCAGCGCAACCGTTGGCGGCGGCGGCGCCTTGTCGGGCAGGCGGCGACGCAGATGGTAGGCAAGATCACCACGCCGACTGTAGAGCGTCATCCGGCTCACCGTCTCGAACAGCACCTGATCGGCATCGGGCATCACTCCGGTGCGCAACACAAACACCCCGCCGCGCTGGTTCAGCCAGCGACTCGACCGACTGCTGCGCACCAGACTCATGACCTGCTCGTGTCGTTCCTGCCGATAATCGGCGCTATCTTCGACCAGGAGCACAAGTTCGATCAGTACTCCTTTCAGCCGCCAATACTCGTGCGCCTGGATCAGAGTGCGCGCCAGCGAGGTATCGGACGTTGGCGCGATACGCCCAACCACGATCGGATAGTCGCCGGAGACGCCGTATGCCCACAGTCCCGGCTGCCCTTTGCTATTGCGCGCCAGCGTTTCGGCCGACGCACGGCGCGCCGGGTCGGGCAGGAGCGCCAGCGATGCCAGGCGCTGGAACTGGTGCGCCTGATCGGCGTTGATGCCGAGGTGCATCAGCTCGACCTGCGCCTGGGTGCGCGCCATATCGAAGGCGCGCATAGCAATGGCGGCATCGCGATAGTGCGCCGCCAGGCGCAGCGCATCATCGCGTGTCGCCGCGACCGCCATGGTCACGATCACCTGCGCCTGTCCGCCCGGCACGATCCGTACCCGGCGGCGCTGGCTGAAGATCGGGTCGAGCACGGCGCCGACGCTGCCGTTCAGCGGACGGTCGAGCGCCTGCGGACGTGACGGGTCGCGCCCACGTCCAATGAACGTCAGGCGGTTCGTTTCGTATTCTGCTTCTCCCAGGGCGCGGCCACGCACACCAATCGCTTGTGCTGCCCACAGACGCTCATCATTCGGTGAGCGCGGACGGCGTGTTGCCAGCAACGCCTCGCTCTGCGGGTCGAACGCTGTCTCGACGAACAGATTCGAGAAGGCCGGATGTGCAGCGTCGGCAACGTCAGGCGCCAGCACAATCTCGGTATAGGCGGTGATCTCCAGTTCACGCGGCTGCGCCGTCAGATTGACCAGTGTCAACATGCGCACCTCGACATTGTCTTCGGGGGACACCGCAATCTCCAGGCGTGTATCGATTCCTGCATACTGCTGGCGGAACTCGACCCGCCCTGCCCCGTAGGTGACCCGATACTCATCGCCGAGGACGCGCAGCGGTTGGTACGTCGGCGACCATGTTGCGCCGCCACGCACATCGCGCACATACACAAAACTGCCGGACGCATCGCGCGTCGGGTCGGGACGCCAGCGCGTGATGGCGACCGACGTCGTGCGTTCGGGCAGGGTATAGCGGCAGCCTCCACTGCCAGCATTCGTCACTATCGAAGTCAGAACGCCGTTCGAGAGGATGTAAGCGTATGGAACCGCAGTATGCGGCGTCGTGAAGTGGCGTTCCAGCACAACATCCGGCGTGACTGCGATCTCACTGACGGCGCTCTCCTGCGGCAGCGGCAGCGGTCGGTCGGCAGGAATCTTCTCCTGCAAGAGCAATTCGGTCGCCTGCACAATTGGCTCGGCGTGGAAGCGACGCTGCATCAGGTTGTCGTTCAATACATTATCGAGCGCCAGCAGACTCATGCCCTGATGATGGACCATATACGTCTGCACAATGGCGCTCTTCACGCCGGGCGGCAGGCGGGCCGGCGTAAAGTCGATCGCTTCGTAGAAGCCATAGTGCCCGAATGCGCCATACTCCATCAGGGCGCGGAGATTGGCGACTGCCTCGTTTGGCGCGACCTGCAACGCCAGGAGCGTGGCGTATGGCGCAACCACCAGGTCGTTCGCCAGCCCGCTCTGCAACCCAAGCCCCGGTACGCCGAATGCGCGATACTGATAGTTCATCTGCGAGTCGCGCAGGTTGAACGCCGACTCAGAAATCCCCCATGGAATGCCGCGTTCGGCGGCGTAGGCAATCTGACGTTCAACTGCGCCGCGGTACGTGGCGTCGAGCAGCGTTTCGGGGTAGTTGCGCATAACCAGAAGCGGCATCAGATACTCGAACATCGTACCGCTCCAGGCGAGCAGTGTCGGCGTCGCCACTGCCGGCGAAATCTTGCGCCCAATGTAGAACCAGTGCTCCTGTGGAACTTCTCCAAGCGCGATTGCGAGGAAACTCGCCAGGCGCGCTTCGGATGCGAGCAGATCGTAGTAGGAATTGTCGCGTCGCCCTTCGCTCACGTTGTACCCAATGGCGAACAAACGGCGGCGTTCGTCATAGAGGAAGCGGAAATCCATCTCGGCGATCAGATCAATGCACATACCCGACAACCGCTCGACGACGGTGCGGAACTGCGGGTCCTCCGGCGCAGCGGGTTTCCCGTCGTGCGGCATATCGTCGAGCAGGCTATATGCCTGTCGGGCAAGCGCCTCCGCCCACTCCGCTACCCGCGACTCACGCGCCAGGATGATCGCCAGATCGGCCGCTTGCAGCAGGCGCGCTCGATGCCCCTCCAGGGTGTCAGGCGTGGCATCGAGCGCCTGGAGCAGCGCCACAAGCGACGTGCGTCCTCTGGCGTCGGCGGGCAGGCGCTCCTGAATGATCTCAAGAGTGTCGCGCAACCCTTCGATGATCCAGGGACCGTATGGCGGACGTTCTGCCAACGCAAGCAATCCCTGCCGCAGCGTGATCAGGTGTCCGGCGAAGTTGCCGCTATCGACCGTGGACACATAGAGTGGCGACAGGGGGTGAAGCGTGCGGGTGTCGTACCAGTTGTACAGATGCCCGCGGAACCGTTCCATCTGTTGGATCGTCTCGAACACACGTCCGACGCGCTCGGCCAGACTGCGCACACCCAGGTATCCGAAATCGACCGCCGCCAGGTCGGAGAGCAACTGCAAGCCAATGTTGGTCGGCGAGGTGCGCTCTGCCACAACCGGTCGCGGCGTCTCCTGGAAGTTGTCCGGCGCCAGGAAGTGCTGTTCTGGAACGACGAAGCGCTCGAAGTATGCCCACGTTGCGCGCGCCACGCGCCGCAGCATCCGGCGATCATTGGCGGAGAGCGGTTCGATACGGCGGGGAACGTATGCTTGATCGAGCCAGCGGGCAAAGAAGGGCGCTGCGCCCCATGCGAGCGTCACCGGCAGGGCAGGGACCCAAGCGTCGCGCAGGCGCTCAAAACGCACAGCAGCCAGCGCCACGAACACTACTGCTGAAGGACCCATGCGTTTGATCAGGTAATCGAACGAATCGGTGAGGCGGCGCTGCGCCTGCGCCGCGGTTTCCCATTCGAGCAGCCGCCGATGGGTCACACCCATACGCCAGAGCGTGCGCGCGACAGCGTCCAGGTTCAGCCATGCCTGATCGGGGAGCATGGCAACATTCAACAGCAATTGCAGCACGGGCCAGCGCAGGTTTTCCGCAGCTGCGATCAGGCTGACGTGGAGATAGCGCCAGTCTGTCGGCGCGAGGCGCGTATTCAGAATCGCAAACGTCAACGGCGCAAGATAATGCCCAAGCGCGAGCAACGTCCAGACTGCCGGACGACCGGGGAGCGCAAACCAACCGGCGATGAGCACTGCCAGAGTCGCCGGTGGGGTCAGGCTGCGGCGCAGGTTATCGGCGATCTTGAACCGGCTGATCGGCGGCAGAACATTCGGCGCATACCCTCCCGACGCGCGCGGCACACGCGGCAGCAACCATCCGGCGATCTGCCAGTCGCCGCGCACCCAGCGATGCTGGCGCGCTGAATAAGCGGCATACGTCGTCGGGTAACTGTCGAGCAATTCGATATCGGAGAGCAGCGCCGCGCGCGCATAGCACCCTTCGATCAAGTCGTGGCTGAGGAGCGTATTGTCGGGGAAGCGGTCGTGCAACGTCTCGCGCATGGCGACCGGGTCGTAGATTCCCTTGCCGGCAAAGATCCCTTCGCCAAACAGGTCCATGTAGACATCAGAAACGGCGGTGGTATATGGATCAACGCCAACATTGCCCGACGAAATGCGCGCAAAGCGACTGCGCAGGGCGCTCGGCAGATCGATGCCGACGCGCGGTTGGAGAATGCCATACCCCTTCACCACGCGCCGTGTCTGCGGGTCGATCACTGCCTGATTGAGCGGATGCGCCAGCGTGCCCACCAGCCGGTGCGCTGCATCACGCGGCAGTTGGGTGTCGGCATCGAGCGTGATGACATAGCGGATCTGCGGCAGGATGCTGAGGTCGCCGATGAATGTTTCGTAGGTTGTGTCCGTGGCGCCAATCAGTAAACGATTGAACTCTTCGAGCTTGCCGCGTTTGCGCTCCCAACCCATCCAGCATCCCTGGCGCTCGTTCCAGACGCGGCGGCGGTGGAGCAGGAAGAAGCGATCACTGCCATAGCGTTCGTTGAGCGCCTGGATACGCTCGACCGCCAGCGCAAGCAACGCCTCATCTTCGGGCATGTGCGGCTGCGGCGCGTCGGCGAAATCGGTGAGCAGCGCAAAGTGCAGGTGCGGGTCCTGATTGGCGAGCGCCAGCACCTCCAGCGATTCGATCTGCGTGCGGATGCTATCCGGCGTGAGCAGTAGCGTCGGCACGACCACGATCGTGCGCAGTTCGCGCGGGATACCGTCGCGGAAATCAAGGCGCGGCAGAACACGCGGCGGGGTCAGGCGCGTCACCGCGCGATCAACCAGTTCTTTTGCCAGTGCGAATGCGGGCAAAGTCGCCGTGAGTGACAGCGCAGCAGTCAGGACCGGCGGAGCGCCGGAGGCGCGGCGTCCGTTATCGGATTGCGCAAGACGCCGGCTTACCACAGTAAGAGCCACAGTTCCTGCGGCGATCGCTCCAAAATAGACCGCTTCGGGATGCCGCAGCACGGCGCGATGCGCCACCTCGCCAGGTGTCAGACGACACCCAAGCGCCATCTCGAATGCGGTGCGCCCTTCGTCCACCAGGTAGTAGCCGATATGTGTTTCGCGCAGCGGACGACCCGCTTCCCGCGCCTGCGCTGCAACCCGGATTAAACGTCGCGCAATTGCGTCCTCGCGTAGACCACTCCGCCGCGACAGACGCTCGAGTTCGTGCCGATAGCGGTCACGGGTTGCGAAGGTGCTCCGTCCATACGCGCCTGCCGGGTCCTGGCGCAGAATCTGCTCGACCATGCTGACGCGCTCGAACCAGTCGGGCCAGTCCACCGCATCCATCGTCCGCATGCTTGTGATCGTATTGGCGACCGACACCTGATTGGCGGACTGGCGGCGCTGCTCGGCGAGAATGATTTCTTCGGCGGTATTGTAGGGAATGGAAGGTTGCTGCTCGATCCAGACCATCAACCGGGCAATGTCGAACTCTCCTTCCTGGTTGCGCAGGCGCTGGATCAACTCGACCGCAAGCGGCAACGGGAGTTGCGGATGGGTGCGCGCGAGTTGACGGAAGGCCGTATTCCCCTCAAACGACCCCACATCTTTCTGCGCCAGAATCCGTTCCGCCCATGCCGCGCCCTCGAGTCGAAGATGGCGCTCATCGAGCATAAGGCGCGCCAGGCGCCCCAAGTTCTGGATCAGGCTGACGCGCAGCATGATCGGAATCGCCCAGATTTCGCCGATCGACAGCGGCGCAACGGCTTCGTATCCCAGCACAAAGCGCGTCAGTTGTTCGAGGTCGATGCGTCCGTCCGTATGCTCGACGAGTTCGAGCGCCATGGCATACACGCGCGGCTTACCGTTGTGAGGACCCCCCTTCAATTTCGGGAGTTCGTGGTAATACCCACCTGGAAGGTCCTGTCGGATCTCACGGATCTGCCCGACAATCACGTGATAGTTATCGACCAGCCAGGCAGCCGCCGGAGTGAGCGGTTGGTGTTGCGCAGCATCTGCGGCGAGTGTCTGGTATGCCAGTTGTAGCAGGCGATGATTGCGGTCCACCGATGCGAGCAGCGCACCTGCTCTCCCCGGCTGCATGACAATCGTATGGCTGGCAGCAAGTGTGCGCGCGCGCGCTTCGAGTTGCTCCGTCGTCAGGATCACCCCGCGAATCGGGCGATCCGACAGCGGCGGACGACGGCGCACCCATGGAAAAGAGCGTTGCACAGCGGCGGCAAGTGCTGCAAGTTGATGTGAGCGATCGCTGGCAAACGGAACAGGGTTCATAGACATACTCCGGCGACAATGCTGCAATTGCGCCCCGATGAGGACGCCAGAGAATAAAAGGTGCAGTCAGGAAGAACGCGCAGAAAACTGGCGCACCGGATGTGCGTGTAGAGTCATTGCGCACATCGTTGGGCGCTGGTTGGTGAATGGCGGCAATTACCGCTGCCGTGTCCGCTGTTGAAGTTGTGCGGACGTGAGCCAACCACCGGGCGACATTCGCCGCAGGCAGGAGCGTGTGCGAGCGTCCTAGCGCTTGATGAGCGGCGTGCTGCGTCGTTGAAGAATCATGCGCGCTTCGTTAGGAGGCAGCGTGCGTATGGCGCCCTCCGTCGGACCAAGATCGACGATCTGGACGTGGAAGGTATGACTGGGATTGGCTAACTCGGCATTGTAGGCAAGTTCATCACGCAGAACTTTAGTAATCACATCGCTGCTCAAGCCCTCGGTTCGCGCGCGGTTGATCAGCGCGCTGATCTGCTCGGCGAAATCGCGCACACTGAACGCTTTGTGTGTCTCCAGCGCATCCGGCGCTTTGAGACGGTGCAGGCAAACCGGGCAACTGATGTCTGCGCTGGCTGCCATGGTTGTTGTCGGGCGCCACTCTGCGCCACAGTTAGGGCACCGCATCATCTCACGGTCAGTCTGAGTCATCGTCCCCTCCTGATACGGGATTTGCAAGCCACGCCTGCCCTGCGTCAGCACCGGACGGTGCTGACCGGACTCTTCGCCACCCAAACAATCGAGTGTGAAGGCACAAAACGCGGCGAGGAACGATACCGACGTTGGGATCGTGGTTTGGGTCACAATCGATAGTATAGCATAGAATAGCGGGCAGGTCTACGGGTTAAGATGCGCAAATGTGAAAATTCGTGTTGCCGAGAGCATATTGAAGTTGCCAGGCAACGGCTATGTCGGAGATCCGCTACCGTCTTACCAGGGGCAGGTATATCCGTGATTCGCCATACATGTCGATATGCGCCTGGAGCACGCCGGGATCACGGTAGAAGTACCGCCAGACAAAACCGTTCTCGCTATTGACCAGGCTCAGGAAGAGCCACGTCTGCGCCAGGGCGCTGTATCGGTCGCTGCATTGACCATACGCTCCATCGCCTGGACGCGCCATCACCGCCTCGCGAAAGCCGTATCCTGTTCGATAGATACAGGGAAACGTGTCTCTGAGGGTTTGCAGATTGTGCAAGGCATCCTCTGCCAGCGGCGTGATCAACGCCAGCCCAGCCGCATGGGGCGTCACCAGACCTGGTTGGCTTTCGGGCGAAGCGGGGCTGGCAACTGGCGGCGCGCCCTGTTGCACATGGCCGCCGGTTCCAACGCTGAAACAATCGGACAATCCCCAGGCTGCGTAGCCCTGGTTTCGTGCATAGGCAATCTGCGCCCGGGTGACGGGAAGGAGCGTCTCGCGACCGTAGGCGGTGTCCATTTCCCGAATAAAGAGCGCCGGTGCAGCATAGGTAAAGTAGGATCCATCCCATGCCACACGTGCTACCACAATGCCGTCATAGTCGCCGGACGGGACCTGAAGCGCTGCCAGACTCAACTGGAATTCATCGGCGCTCATCTGTCCCAATGCGCGGGAGACAAAGTTGATGATACGGTTCTCGTTGGAGTAAAAGTCCGCCTCTATGCCGCCTTGCGGATTCTCCACATCTCCCCAGAAGAAGCGATGGGTTACCGGGTTGTACCAGAGAGAGAAATCCATATCAGCCAGGATCGCATCGGCCTTTTGCGCCAGGAATGAGCGCCCATGCGCTTCGGCATACTCGCGGATAGTGATGAGTGCCATTGCCAACCAGGCGTTGTCCACCGACGGAACCAGGTGATTATCGCCGATATTCGCCCCGACCACAGGTGGATCCCAGCCAATCCAGTACCACTGGTAAAAGACGCTTTTCTGGTATGCATTGGGACCGTGCGGTTGGTAGGTTTGCACACCGGTCTGCCATGCGCGCAGCTGGTCGAGCACTGCGCCTGCCTCGGCTTCCGTTTCGCTCCAGGAAGGACTCCACGGGCGCTTCATATCGTGGGCTGCGATCCACGAGAGCGCATACAGACCGATCTCGGTGGGGTTGGCATAATCGCCGCCAGAGAGAACAGGCGACCACCAGCTGGAAGGCAGATGATGAGAGGTTGCTTGAGAGGAGCGGAGGTAGGTCCACGTATCGCGTGCCAGATCGTCACGAAAGTCGGAAGGGACAATGCGCACGACAGAGAACGGAATGCCGTTCCAGACCGACGCGCAACTCAGCAGAACAACTCCAACCAGCATCACAACGCTTCTGAGGATATTCATTGCATCTTCATCCTGTCACCGTGGTATGGGGAAGAGCGACGCTCCTCACCGTGGAAGACCGGACAGGAAACGCAATAGTGGCCTGATCTCAGGGGCCTCCTACGATTGTCCCAATCAGCACAGTGCCCGGTTCCGGCATATCACCGGCTTTATTGCGTAATATCAATTTTCCAGACCTCGTTATGCGAGATCCGTGACGACTGGCAGGGCGAAGTCGATGTTCGATGCGCTGAAACATCTTGCTTTTGGTATTTAGTATACAGATGTGCGCTTGAGCAGGATTGAGGAACAGGCGCGCCGGGGTGAATATTTCGCTACCAGAGGCTCATCACCGAAGTCGCAGTGGACAGATGCAGCGTGATCGTCTTCCTGGAGCATCTCCCGGATTTCGCGCGCAGCGGATCGCTGCCGGTACGCCGGACGTTCTCGCGGTCCAGATGCCGGCGACGCGGGTTGTCCTGGATGTCGTGCCGGATGGCATGCAGAGCGCGTTTGTGGCGTATGATGTGGTCGTAATCATTGCGTTGCCAGATTGGAGTGCCCGATGCGCCGGGCAATGCGCGGATTCGTTTGGTGACAAAAATATGCGCTTGGTTGGGTGTAATCGTATCCCGGCAATCGGATGGATCGGCGGTGGTGTCGGGTGTGGTCGCAGGATGTCATACCGCCTTCTCCATAGTTTGGGAATGTGATCAATGTTGGGGGGCAACAGCAGAACACGGTGGCGCTGTGCCCCACCAGAACCTCTGCATATGAATGACATATACCGGTGCGCGTCTCGATACGTTACGCCGCCGGTATGAGTTCAGACCAACCCTACCCCACCGTAAATGTGTATGCCCCTGCCGTCAGGCGGTAGATCGCTGTCTCTTCGTTGCGCTCTACGAAGGTGACGCCCTCCGCTTCATCCGCCGCTTGCCCGCTCTCCCGCACCATCGCTCCTTCTGGCGCTGGAACATACGCCGTTGCCGTCGTGTTCGGCGGCACAACGACTTCCCATGTGAAGCGATCATTGTCGATGCGCCAGGCGCTCACGGCGCGCCCGTACATCGTTTCGAGCGCCGCGCGCGCCGCTGTCAGCCCACCTCCTGGCTGCGGGCGCAGAATCAGATGACGGTATCCCGGTTGCTCCGGGTCTGTGTCGATGCCGGCAACGGTGGCATACAGCCATTCGCCGATGGCGCCATAGGCGTAGTGGTTGAATGAGTTCATGCCGGGGTCCTGGAACCCTTTATCGTGCGTCCATCCGTCCCAGCGTTCCCAGATCGTCGTGGCGCCTTGTGTGACCGGGTAGAGCCACGAGGGCCAGGTTTGTTGGAACAGCAGCGCATACGCGAGGTCGAGTCGTCCGGCAGCGGTCAGCACATGCGGCAGGTAAGGCGTTCCAACAAAACCGGTGGACAGATGAGTATTGCGTGCCAGGATGTCGCGCGCCAGCGCGTCCGTTGCTGCCGGGCGCAACTCCGGCGGCAGCAGGTCGAAGTGCAGCGCCAGGACATATCCGGTCTGCGTTTCGCCGGCCACGCGCCCCGCGCCGGTGACGTAGCGTGTGACAAATGCTTGCCGCACCCGCTCGAACAATCGGCGGTAGCGCGCGGCATCACGCTGATGCCCCAGGATCGCGGCAATGCGGCTCATCAGCCGGGCGCAATGCGCAAAGAATGCCGTGCCGATCAGGTCTTTCGCAGTGCCGCCGTCAACCTTGCCGCTTCCGTCGAGCGCCAGCCAGTCGCCGAAGCCGCGAAAGCCGGGATAGTCCTCGTAGCAGCGGATGAAGTCGCGGCTGCTCCGCTCGAGGTATTCGATGAACCGTTGCATCGAAGGGTAGTGCGTTTCGAGCAGACGGGCATCGCCGTAGCACAGATAGATCGTCCAGGGACAGATAATGCCCGCGTCCGCCCATGCCGGTCCGCCATCGGTCAATCCGCTGATACCCGCCAGCGGCGCCACCGGCGGGTACGCCCCTTCGGGACTCTGGGCGTCCTCCAGGTCTTGCGTCCATTTCGTGAAAAACGACGCGACATTCATGTTGAACGCTGCGGTGCGAATGAACACCTGCGCGTCGCCGGTCCATCCCAGGCGCTCGTCACGTTGCGGGCAGTCGGTCGGAACGTCGAGAAAGTTGCTTTTCTGTCCCCACACAATATTATGCTGCAACTGGTTGATCAGCGGGTCGGAACAATTGAACTCACCGGTTGGCGGCGTGGCGGAATGCACAACGATGCCTGTCACCGCATCGATGTCGGGTTCGCCGGGGTAGCCAGAGAGTTCGACATACCGGAAGCCGTGGAAGGTGAAGCGCGGCTCCCAACTTTCTTCACCCTCGCCGCGCAGGGTATAGTGGTCGGTCGCGCGCGCGCTGCGCAGATTGGCGGTGTAGATGGTGCCGTCCGGGTTCAGCGCCTCAGCGTGGCGGATGGTGACGGTTGTCCCCGCCGGACCCCGCACACGCAATCGGACCCAGCCGACCATGTTCTGGCCAAGATCAAAGACCCAGCGCGTTGCCTGGTGCGAACGGAAGGCGGTTGGTGGACCGACCGGGCGCACTTCTTCGTGCCGCCGCACTGTCGGACCGCGCGTAGCGACCAGGGCGGCGTCGGGCGCGGCGAAGAGTTCCACCGGTTGCCAGGAGGAGTCGTCGAAACCGGGCATGTTCCAGCCGGGCATTTCGAGCCTGGCATCGTAACTCTCGCCGTGCAGCATGTCGCTCTCCAGCACAGGACCGAAGGCGTATCGCCAGGAGCGGTTGCTGACCATCGTCTGCGTGCTGCCGTCGGCGCAGGTAATCATCAGTTGCGCCAACAGTTTCGGGCGGTCGCCGTAGTTCTGGCGACCCGCCCATGCCACATGCCCACAGTACCAGCCATCTCCCAGGATGACGCCGATCACATTGTCGCCCTCGCGCAGCAGATCGATCACATCGTAGACCTGATACTGCACCCGTCGACGATAGTCCGTCCACCCAGGTGTGAAGAGGTCTTGTCCGACGCGCTGCCCATTGATCGTACATTCGTACAGACCCAGCGCTGTAATGTACAGACGCGCCTGCATCACCGGCGCATCGAGCGTGAACGAGCGGCGCAGGAACGGCGCCGGTATTGTCGTCCAGCGTCCGCCGACGAGCGGCGCCCCGATCCACGATGCCGTCCAGTCCGAACGGCGCAGCAACCCCATCTCCCACCAGGCAACCGGGCTGACGGCGACGTTGCCGTGCTCGTCCCATGCCTGCACTCGCCAGAAGACGCGCTGACGCGAGCGGAGTCGTCCGCCTTCGTAGACCACATGGATCGACCGATCCAACTCGACGCGACCACTATCCCAGAGGAGGTTCTGTTCCGCCGCGACATCATCGGCGGATGGTGCGGCCACAATGCGGTACGCCGTCTGCCGCGCGCCGCGCCGGTTGCTAAAGAGGCGCCAACTCAGGCGCGGTCGAGTTACATCGATGCCCAGCGGGTTTTCCAGATACTCACAACGCAGGTGTCCGACGGTGAATAGTGTCATAGTTCCCTCATGTCGTGCATGTCGTGCTTCTGTTGTGCGAGTGCGCGCGCAATTGGCGCCAGTTGAAGCCACCATTGCTCTCTGGGGCGGCGGTATACGGCATCGACCATGTGCGGCAGTTCACCCAGGTCGAATATTCGCACTCTACCGTTGATGAAACCGATAAAGGCTGCGGCTGCGGTGCCGCGCTCCATTTCCTCAGTCAGAAAGCGGATGCAGCGTGCTGCGAGGCGCGTTGCCTGAATCCGATCATACGGCGATGGGCTTCCACCCTGTTGCAAATGACCGAGGACTGCGCGGCGAACGTCGAACAATCCTTTCCCCTCCTCCTCGAAAAGCGCACAGATCACATCGGTCGTATAGAGGCGGTTGGCGTACTCATTGCGTATCACCAGACTGAGACGCTTGCCAGCGCGAAATCCTTTGATCATCTCCTGAATATCGGCGCGCAAGTCATCAAGGGTGATGCCCTCCTCATGCAGGTACACCCGTTCCGCACCCGACGCCAGCCCGCTCATCAGCGCCAGGTAGCCGCAGTAGCGCCCCATGACCTCAACCACGAAGGTGCGTCGCACTGCCACTGCCGATTGCTTGATCCGGTCGAGCGCTTCGACGATCGCATTCAGTGCCGTGTCGGCGCCGATGCTCAACTCCGAACCGGGCAGATCATTGTTGATCGAGGCAGGCAGGCAGATGATTGGGATATTGAATGGTTCGTGCGCATCACGCTCATGGTACAAACGGTGCGCCGCCTGATAGCCGTTCCACCCGCCGATGATCAGCAACCCGTCGATGCTGTGCCTGGTCAATGCATGCGCAACGGCGGCAAGGTCATCGCCGGATGGAACACGACGGCTGGTGCCGAGTTCTGCGCCCCCCATTGGTCCCCAACCGTCCACCATCTGCCATTCGCACTCGCTGACGTGGCCGGCGATGAGACCGTCGAAGCCATTGCGCACAACCAGCATGGTGTGTCCCTGGTCGAGACCGAGGCGCACGGCGGCGCGCACGGCGGTATTCATGCCCGGCGCCGGTCCACCGGCATGCAGCAGTGCGATTCGTCGCCTGCGCGGGCGCGTCACACTTGGCAGAGCGCTGGCGAGCGCCTGAAATGTCTGGAACATCTCGGTAAAACTGCCGCCGCGCAGTTCCATGGCGCGCTGATAGTCGCCAGCCGCGATTGCTGCACTTACCTGCTGTGTCTGCTCGACACAGTGCATGAGTGGTTGGCGCGTGATACGATTGTAGCGCATCCCGATCAGTTGCGGCTCGCTGTCGGGGGTGGCGCTCAACAATTCTTCAACGGCAGCGTACCCGACGAGCGTGCTCATCCAGCGGTCGAAGGCGCTCGGTGTGCCGCCGCGTTGCACGTGTCCCAGGATGGTCACGCGTGCGTCTTCTTCCAGACGCTCCTCCAGCACGCGCCGCACATAATCCGACGTGATCGGATTTCCCTCCCGGTCGCGCGCGCCTTCCGCAACGACGACAATGCTCTCGCGGCGCCCGGCGGCGCGCCCGGCGCGTAGCAGTGCGCACATGCGGTCCTCCCACCCCGGCTCAGGCGGATTCTCTGGAATGAGCACATAGTCGGCGCCGCCAGCCACAGCGCCCATCAGCGCCAGATACCCGCAGTGGCGCCCCATCACCTCCACAACAAACGTGCGCTGATGACTGGCTGCGGTGCTGACGAGCGCATCAATCGCGGCAGTAATCCGGTGCAATGCCGAGTCCGCGCCGATGGTCATGTCGGTGCCGTAGAAATCGTTGTCGATTGAACCAACCAGCCCGACCAGCGCCAGGAACGGATAGCGCGCCGCCGTTTCACGCGACAGTTTGCCGGTTTCGACCAGTTCCGCCAGCAGGCTGCTCCACTCGCGGCGGAATGTGTCGGCGCCGGTCAGACTTCCATCGCCGCCGATGACCACCAGGCGATTGATCCCGTGCTCGATCAGATTGGCGGCAGCCTGCAAACGCCCTTCGCGCGTGCGGAACGTGCGACTGCGTGCTGTGCCGATGATCGTTCCGCCGCGATGCATAATGCCGCCGACATCGTCCCAACTGAGCGGACGGATGCGGTTGCCGCCTTCTACCATGCCACGGTATCCTTCATAAATCGCATACACTGGCACGCCACGACTCAGCGCGGTGCGCACCACGGCACGCAGCGCGGCGTTCATGCCCTGCGCGTCGCCACCGCTGGTCAGCACGCCAATGCCTGTTGGCTGCGTCATACGTCTCTCCTTCCATCGTTGTGCGCGCCGCGTCATCCGGTGACGCCCGCACGCTCTCCACTCCCCCGCCGCGTATGATACCAGCCTTTTGATGGGGCGTGACTCTATCGTCTTGTGGCATTGTGTCTGTGGGTGCGCCGCTCATACTCTTGGCGGCGCGTGGGGCGGGGTGGGTCGCTTGCGCGTCCGGTGGCATCCCCGGCGCAGGCAGCGACCGTTCCGCCACCTGCGCGCCAGCACAGCCCGGAGTCATCGGAGTGACCTCCAGCGTCAGCAATGTTCAAGCGGGTATCCATACTTAGGGGCGGACCGAACACCCGCGCGCATCCCAGCACGCCTACCGGGGGACGAACCCGCGCGCGGCGCAAGCCCCCCTGCTCCCCGCGCGGGGGGTTCTGGGCGGGTACAATGATGCTCATGCGTGCTGCCCGCCGCGCGCCTTCTCTCATCCACGAAGGACACAAAGGTCCACGAAGCGCCGACAATCCCTCGCTGCCCTTTAAGAGTGGACCGAACACCCGCGCGCATCCCAGCACGCCTACCGGGGGACGGACTCGCGCGCGGCGCAAGCTCCCTTGCTCCCGCACGCGGGGGGTTCTGGCCGATATCCTGCGCGCCCTGGATCAACCGATCCCCTGCCCCCGCGCGCGGGGTGGTTCTGGGCGGGTAATACTATGCTCATGCGTGCTGACCGCCGCGCGCCTTCTCTCATCCACGAAGGACACGAAGGTCCACGAAGCGCCGACAATCCCCCGCTGCCCTTTAGGGGCGGACCGAACACCCGCGCGCATCCCAGCACGCCTACAATGGGACGGACCCGCGCGCGGCGCAAGCTCCCCTGCTCCGTGCGCGGGGGGTTCTGGGCGGGTACAACGATGCTCATGCGTGCTGCCCGCCGCGCGCCTTCTCTCATCCACGAAGGACACGAAGGTCCACGAAGCGCCGACAATCCCCCGCTGCCCTTTAGGGGCGGACCGAACACCCGCGCGCATCCCAGCACGCCTACAATGGGACGGACCCGCGCGCGGCGCAAGCCCCCCTGCTCCCCGCGCGTGGGGGGTTCTGGGCGGGTACAACGATGCTCATGCGTGCTGCCCGCCGCGCGCCTTCTCTCATCCACGAAGGACACGAAGGTCCACGAAGCGCCGACAATCCCCCGCTGCCCTTTAGGGGCGGACCGAACACCCGCGCGCATCCCAGCACGCCTACCGGGGGACGAACCCGCGCGCGCGGCGCAAGCCCCCCTGCTCCCCGCGCGTGGGGGGGTCTGGGCGGGTACAACGATGCTCATGCGTGCTGCCCGCCGCGCGCCTTCTCTCATCCACGAAGGACACGAAGGTCCACGAAGCGCCGACAATCCCCCGCTGCCCTTTAGGGGCGGACCGAACACCCGCGCGCATCCCAGCACGCCTACCGGGGGACGAACCCGCGCGCGCGGCGCAAGCCCCCCTGCTCCCCGCGCGCGGAGGGTTCTGGGCGGGTACAACGATGCTCATGCGTGCTGACCGCCGCGCGCCTTCTCTCATCCACGAAGGACACGAAGGTCCACGAAGCGCCGACAATCCCCCGCTGCCCTTTAAGGGCGGACCGAACACCCGCGCGCGCGGCGCAAGCTCCCCTGCTCCGTGCGCGGGGGGTTCTGGGCGGGTACAACGATGCTCATGCGTGCTGACCGCCGCGCGCCTTCTCTCATCCACGAAGGACACGAAGGTCCACGAAGCGCCGACAATCCCCCGCTGCCCTTTAAGGGCGGACCGAACACCCGCGCGCATCCCAGCACGCCTACCGGGGGACGAACCCGCGCGCGCGGCGCAAGCCCCCCTGCTCCCGCGCGTGGGGGGTTCTGGGCGGGTACAACGATGCTCATGCGTGCTGCCCGCCCTTAAACCCTGGTGTGAGAGGGCGCGGGTAGGATGAAACCGGCAGTTGGGAACGATAGGCGCAATGTCATTCGCACGGGCAGCACCCTGAGCGGACGAATCTTTACTGCGTGAGCGAGTGTCGTATGGTATGATACTGGTTAACATACTGTTGTGAATGAAGTTCTGTGAGCGTGTCTCGTATCGACGATGAGCGAGAGGAGCAGAGCAATGGCGCCGATTCTTGTGATGGGATTGGGCAACGTGATCCTTCGTGATGAAGGGTTAGGTGTGCGCGCGTTGCAGCGTCTGATGGAACGTTACGCGCTGCCCCACAATGTCGAAGCGATCGATGCCGGTGCGCTTGGATTGTCGTTGCTCGCCTTTCTCGATGGCGTCGAGGACGTGCTGATCATCGACGCTGTTCACAGCGGCGGACGATCAGGAACGCTCGTTCGACTCGAAGGGGAAGAAATCGCGCGTGCCGAAGCCTTGCACCTCTTGCCGCAGGATGTTCGTTTGCATGAACTGATCGCCCTGCACGGGAAGGGAGGATCATCGCCGCAGCGAATAGTGCTCTGGGGAATGGCGCCAGAAACCTCCGAACCAGGGCTGGAGTTGACCCCTGCATGCGAAGCGCGGCTCGATGCACTCGTCGACGCCATTGTGCAGGAACTCCGCTCGTGGGGTGTCGATGTGCGACCGCTCCAGGAGTGTCAGACCGGTTAGGAAAACGGCGCCGCCGGTTTCATCCAGTCTGGTGGAGGTCCCCCGTCGCAGATCGCCAACAACTCATCGATTGACTCATCGATCGAGATAGCCCCCGCCAGCACCGGTTCGCGGTAGCGCGCCACCCAGGTGTAAATGCGGGGCCAGCCGGTGAGAAACTCATCGTACACCAGTCGCGCCACCGGTCCACTCGTGTCGAGGTACCTCGTGGCAATGAAATCATAATCAGCGCGCTCACGGTCATATGGCACGCGCACGATCTCCGCGCGCCAGCCGCCATTGCGCCACTCCATCCGTCCATAGCAGGCGCGCGTATCGCCGTCGAACGGCAGCCCCACCGAACCGACATTCACCACCAGCGTTGCATCAAGGCGCCGAATGAGCGGACGATGCGTATGACCGACAACGATCAGCGGGCACGGCGGAGCAATCTGCTCGCGCAGTTCGTCGTCCGGCGTCGTCGCCAGCACATTGTCGCGGTTGTGGCGCATCGAGGCATGCACAATGCGCGCCTCGCCACCGGTCGGATCGTACAGGCGCATAATCTCCGGCATCGCTTCGAGAGCCGCAACCGCAGCGCCGAGTTGATCCGCCGTCCAGCGCACGTTGCGTCGAACGGCGCCCTCGATGCCGGGGCGGTCGGTCGGGTCGTGAACCACAGAGATGACATAATCTTCATGATTGCCACGGATCAGGCGCCATCCACTATCCGCAGCGCGCTCCTGCACGAAGCGCAGGCACGCCAGTGACGATGGACCACGATTGACAATATCTCCGCCAACCACGATGGCGTCGGGGCGCCAGGCGTCAATATCGGCGGCAACGGCTTCGAGAGCGGGGAAGTTTCCGTGAATGTCGGCAAGAACAGCAAGTTTCATATGTTCGGCGACGGCTCCGATTCTGATGTCCTCTGTATAGTACCATGATCGGCGCAGCGGTGCGTTTCCGGGATAATACCAATGACGATTGAAGATACCGCATGCGTGTCATTCCGAGCCCTTCGCTTCGCTCAGGGTAAACGCAGCGAGGAATCTGCGCGGGTCGCGCACGACCCCTCGCGCTGCTCGGGGTGACCATGCCGGATGGTCACAGGTAATAGGTATAATGTGGTGCAGTTGAAGGTGAAAAGGAGGAGGGGCACGCCGCGATCGTGCGCCTGACGCAGGGTGATGGGGGCAGTTCCAGGAAGGGGCGTGCCCCGATCGTGTGCGTGATGGGGGGTGACAGTGGACGGTTGGGGCGCGCCCTGGAGAGCCTACCCCACCCGAACGCGCGTTCCGGTGCAGGTCTGCACGTAGGCCTCCGGCAGCGCGCGCGCAATCGCGTGCTGCGCCTTCCAGCCGGTGCAGTGCCCTGGCAGCGCCAGTCGCGGCGCAATCTCGACCAGCGCCGCAACCGTGTCGGGAATGATCGGTTCAAACGCTTTGCCGGACAGGTGCAGCCCGCCGATGATGCCGTAGATGTTGTGAACGCCGGTCAGTTTGCGGGCATAGTGGAGAATATTGACGATCCCGGAGTGGCTGCACGCCGAGAGCACGACTAACCCATGATTACGCACGTTAACCACCAGCGCCTGGTCGTCCCACAGCCAGGGGTCCGGTTCCCACGCGCCGTCGGCAGTTTGGGCGAAGTGTCCAGGCATCCCTTTCTCAAAGGGCGTCACGCGCTCTACCTGACCCGTCACTAACACCTGGTTGTCGATCAGGAGCGATGGATCACGCCGCTCCACCAGCGTGACCCCCTCGCGTTCGAGGTCAGCGCGGTTCGGCGCCGGCAGGTGAAGTTCGCTCCCATGAGGAAACACGGCTTTGCGGTCGCGTCAGGCGTCGGGGTGGAGAATGAGCGGCATCTGACGGGGACCGAGGCGCGCCAGCAGACCCGACAAACCGCCGTGATGGTCGGTGTGCCCGTGAGATAGCACAATCGCGCGAATCTCGGCGGGGTTGACACCCAGCACATCCATGTTGTGAACCAGGGTGTTGCGCCCCATGCCAACGTCGTACAGAATCGACGCGCGCCGACCCTGCTGCTCGACCGTTAGCAGCGCCGAGAAACCGTGCTCTGCCAGGAGCGGCGCCTGCTCGAAACTCTCCCAGCGTAGCGGCGCGCGCTGGACGTTCGGCGCACCCGGCAACAGTGCGTCCATCACATTGTCGATCAGAATGGTTACCTCGACAGCATCGACGGGTTGCAGTTCTACCGGTTGGGCGTCCATGGCATCTCCTCCTGCGAAACGACGAGCGAAGCCTGCTGGAATCGACTTAGGCGCAGTGGTGCGATCGCAGATTCACGGATCGAACGCGGCAGCAGGCAGTGTTAGCGCAATGATATGCAGTCTGGCGGTCCCATGACAGTTGACGTTTACCGCGCATCGGGTTATAATTCAGCAACTCTGTAATATACCATCAGGACAAACGTCTCCGCTCACATATCTTGAAATACAGCATGTGACCGATCACAGTTGTCATCTGGCGCGACCATCAATGGTGCTGTCATCGTGCGGCGCCGGCGCATGATGCCTGTCGCTGTTGTCTCTACGCGCTTCTGAATGGGCAGAAGCAGAAATAGCCGAACGTTTCCTGCGCGTCTCGCCTGACGCTGGCTCATGAGCGAGACCGCGAAGTCCGTCATCCGATGCTGGATAGGAAAGGGAACACCATGACCACCAAACTCTCACGACGCAGGTTCCTCAAGGTTGCTGCCGCAGGCGCGGGCAGCATTGGCGCAGCAGCGCTGCTGGCGGCGTGCGGCGGCGCGGCGCCGCAGGGCGGGCAACCGACAGGCGGGCAGGCGCAACCTGCCGCGCCGGTTCAGGGTGACGCCGTTGTCACCGAGATCACCTTCTGGTGGTGGGATCAGGTCGGTGAGGTGTGGAAAGAACCGTTTGAGAAGGCGCACCCCAACATCAAACTCAACTTCGTCAACACCCCCTTCGCCGACGCGCACGACAAACTCCTGACCTCCTTCGCCGCCGGAAGCGGCGCTCCCGATGTCGCTTCAATTGAGATCGGGCGTGTCGGCAATTTCACCGCCAAAGGCGGCCTCGCCGATCTGCTGGCGCCGCCGTTTGATGCCGGCAGCCTGAAGAACGATATGGTTGCCTACAAGTGGACACAAGGCTCCACTGCCGATGGCCGTCTCGTCTGCCTGCCGTGGGACATCGGACCGGCTGGCGTTTGGTACCGCACCGACATTTTCGAGGCGCTTGGGTTGCCAACCGATCCAGAGGCGGTCGAGGAGTTGATCGGCGGTCCCAACCGCACGTGGGACGACTTCTTCGCGTTCGCAAAGCAACTGAAAGAGAAGAGCGGCGGCAAGACCTCGCTCTTCGCCGATGCCGGCACCGACATCTATGGCGCCGTTTACCGCCAGCAGGGTGAGGGATATGCCGATGGCAACAAAGTGCTGATCGAAGAAAAGGCGACCCGTCCATTCCAGCTGGCTGCGCGCGCGCGCAAAGACGGGATCGATGCCAATATTCCCTGGTGGGGCGCCGAGTGGCAGACCGGCTTGAAAGACAACGCCTTTGCCGGGATGGTCATCGCATGCTGGATGCAGGGCGGGTTGACGCGTGAGCAGCCCGATCTGGTTGGGAAGTGGCGCGTGATACGCGCTCCAGAAGCCAACTATAACTGGGGCGGCTCGTTCATGGCGATCCCGGAGCAGAGCAAGAATAAAGAAGCCGCCTGGACCTTCGTCAAATGGGCATGCGCAACGGCAGAGGGGCAGAACATCATGTTCAAGGCGTCGGGTGTGTTTCCGGCATATAAGCCCGCCTGGCAGGACCCGCTGTACGATGAGCCGGTGCCGTTCTTCGGCGGTCAGCGCGCCTATCGTCTCTGGACGGAGATCGGCGACAACATCAAGGCGATTTTCCGCACGCCGCACGATCTCCAGCTCGATGACATCGTTGGCGCGGAATTGACCAAAGTGCTGCAAGAAGGGAAAGACCCCGTCCAGGCGGCGAAAGACGCCGAGGCGGAAGCGATTCGGCGCATTCCCGATATGCAGGCGTGACGCCTTCCTTTGTCGGTCGTATCCGGTTCCAGCAGACCCCGAAGATCGTTCTGGTCTTCGGGGTTCCCCCCTAGGAGGCGCCGTGGCAACCACATCTGTGTCTGTCGATCAGCAGCGCGCAGCCGACCGCCGTTCTACGCTGCGCGAGATGAAACGCAACGCCTGGGCGTATGTCTTTATCTCGCCCTTCTATATTCTCTATGCCGTCTTTGGCATGTTTCCCCTGCTGTATGGCGTGTGGCTGAGTTTCTTCAAATGGGACGGCATTTCGCCGATGCAGTGGATCGGCTTGCGGAACTATACACGCCTGTTTGCCGACGATATCTGGTGGTATGCGGTTTATAACACCATCTGGCTGTTTTTTGGCGCAACAGTGCCGCAATTGACGATTGCTCTGATTCTTGCGTTCATCATCAACAGTAACTATATTCGCGGCAAGGATATTTATCGGGCAGCATTCTTTTCGCCATTCGTCGCTTCTTCGGTGGCGATCAGTATTGTGTTTCTGTCGATCTTTGGCTCCCGCTACGGTTTGCTCAACTATGCGCTCAGTTTCGTCGGTCTCGGTCCGATCCGCTGGCTCGAAGACGCTGCGTGGATTAAGCCTTCCATTGCGATGGTGATTATCTGGCAGTGGACGGGGTACAGCATGATCATCTTCCTTGCCGGTCTTCAGTCGATCAACACGGAATTGTACGAAGCGGCAAAAGTTGATGGCGCGCGCACGCGCGATGTCTTCTGGCACATTACTATGCCGCTGATGCGACCGGTCATTCTCTTTCAGGTCATTCTGTCGATCATTGGCGCCATGCAGAACTTCGATATTCCGGTGATGCTGGCGGGCGGCACGCAATCGTCGTCGCCGGGAGGCACCGACCGCGCCGGGTTGGTGGCGATGGTGCAGTTGTACTGGACGGCGTTCAAATATGGTGATTTTGGCTATGCTGCGGCAATGGCGCTGATCCTCTTCTTCCTGATCCTGATCTTCAGCGTCGCCTATAATCGCTGGCAGGGTCGCAGCCCGACCGATTGAAGGAGCGCAGAATGGCAACTACAACTCAAAGTCGTGCAACAGTCCGGTCTGTCCAGCGCCGTAGTCAGCGTGATCAATTGATGGGACCGTTTGGCATGGCGGCGCTCTATGTGGTGTTGACGCTCGGCGCGCTTGTGACAGCGTTTCCCTTTTATTTCATGCTGGTCGGCTCGACGCTGCGCAGTGCCGATATTCTGCGTGTTCCGCCGCCGCTCTGGTTTGGCAATGCGTTCTGGAAGAACTACGAGGATCTGCTGGCAGCCCTGCCGTTCTGGAATTCGCTCTGGAACAGCGTGGCGATCGCCTCCATCCACACGGCGCTGGTGCTCTTCTTCTGTTCATTGGGCGGGTATGGCTTTGCGAAGTTCCGCTTCCCCGGTCGCAATATGCTGTTCGGATTCCTTCTGGCGACGTTGATGGTGCCGGGTGTGCTCGGGTTGATCCCGTCGTTCGTCATTATGCGCACGCTCGGCTGGATCGACACCTGGAATCCGCTCATCATTCCAGGGATTGCCAATGCGTTCGGCATTTTCTGGATGCGTCAGTATATCGCTCAGGCGATCCCGGACGATCTGATCGATGCGGCGCGGATCGATGGGGCGCACGAGTTTCGTATCTACTGGAATATTGTCGTTCCGGTCATTGTGCCTGCGCTGGCGGCCCTCGCCATTTTGACCTTCCTCGGCAAGTGGAATGAGTTCCAATTCCCGCTGCTCATTCTCAAACAGGAGGAGAAGTATACCTTGCCGGTTGCGCTCAGTACGCTGCGCTCGCTGCGCGGCACCGAGATCGGCGTGCAGATTCTGGGCGCCGCCGGGGCGATTGTGCCGATATTGACCGTCTTCATTCTGGCATCGCGTCAGTTTATGTCGGGTCTGACGGCTGGCGCCGTTAAGGGAACGTGACAGCGGTATGGCGCGTGAAGCAGGCAGGGGACGCCTGCGTGTGCCTGTGTGCAGTCCACGGTTGGGTGCGCTGTTGTGGTGCATGGTCGCGGCGCTGATGGCAGGATGCTCTGCGGCGCCGGATGATCCTGCCGCAGCATCCCCTGCGCCGCGCGTCGCGCCTGTGCGAGTCGAAGTCGTGCCGTTGCGCGACTCCGATGCGCCATGTGGTTTGTTCATCGCGCATGATCTGCCGCATACGACCCGCAGCGCCACGCGCATCCCAGCCCTCTATGAGAGCAATGGCGCCGGGCTTGCCATCGGCGACCTCGATGGCGACGGCGATCAGGATATTGTGCTGGCGAACCTGGCAGGTGCGAACACGCTGCTCTGGAATGAGGGCGACCTCCGTTTTCGCGCCGAGCCGCTTGGTGAGGGGCGTGTCCGTGGGTTGACGATGGTCGATGTCGATGGCGATGGATGGCTCGATATCGTCGGAACCCGTCAGTTCGAGAAGCCGGTCTGGTGGCGCAACACGGGTGTGGATGGCGCCGGACGCTTCGAGGAACGGGCGCTTCCCGATGTGCATAACTGGTTCTATGCGCATACCTGGGCGGATCTCGATGGCGATGGCGATCTCGATCTGATCGCCGCTTCGTATGATACGGAAATCCAGAAGCAACAAGGACTGATTTTTCAGTATCGCGGCGGTGGTGTGGGTGTGTTCGTCTACGAACGGCGCGGGGCGGCGTATGTGGCGCATCGTCTGACCGATCAGGCCGATGCGCTGGCGATTGCGCTGCCCGACTTGAATGGCGATGGTCGCCGTGATATTTGGGTCGCCAATGATTTCAACCGTCCAGACGGCGCCTGGTTGCAGGGCGGCGGCATCGGCGAATGGACGCCCTTTGCGCTGCCGGAACGGATCAGCGAAAACCCGATGAGCCTTGACGTGGGTGATGTCGATAACGATGGCACGTCGGAATTGTTTGCCGCCGATATGAAACCGGTGCGCAAAGACGAGGCGACGATGGCGCGCTGGCTTCCTGCGATGCGTCGCCTGACGAAACCGTTGACGAGCGCCGATCCGCAGTATGCCGAGAATATGCTGCTGGTGCGCGGCGCCGATGGACGCTGGCGCAACGAAGCCTACGAGCGCAGGATCGATGCGACTGGTTGGAGTTGGTCTGGTGTTTTCGGCGATCTCGACCGCGATGGGTGGCTCGATCTCTATGTCGTCAATGGGATGATTGCAGCCGGACTGCTCGATTATCTGCCCGGCAGCGAGTTGGTCGAAGAAAATGTTGTTTTGCGCAACACTGGCAACGGGCGCTTCACCATGGCGCCGGAATGGGGGCTTGGCGTCTCGCGCAGCGGGCGTGGCATGGGCATGGCCGATCTCGACGGCGACGGCGATCTGGATATTGTGGTCAATAACCTGATGACTCCGGCGCAACTCTTCGAGAATCGGCTTTGTGGCGGCGCGAGTCTCCTGGTTGATCTGCGGATGCCAGGGAGCGCCAATACCCACGCGCCTGGCGCAGAACTATCGTTGAAAACCAGTGCAGGTGCATTCTACCGTGATGTGCGCACCACCTCCGGGTATCTGTCGGGTGCAACGTCGCAGGTGCATTTTGGTTTTCCTGCCCATGCCACGCTCGAACGGCTCGAGGTGCGCTGGCCCGATGGCGCTGTTTCGGTGATCGAGTCGCCGCCGCGCCGGCATCGGCTCCTGATTGTTCGCCCATGATCGCACCGGCGGATGCAATCCCATGATTCACTTACCGGCACATCGCTCTCTGCCGCTGATTGATCTGATCCATCTGCGATCGCAGACGATGCCGTTTGTGGCATTGCTGATGGTGAGCATTGCCGGGGGCGCTCTGGCAGTAACCCAGGCGCGTGTGCCGTTGTGGCAGGCGACGGTTGGTGCGCTCTTCGTGCTCCTGCCGCCGTTTGTGCTGAAATGGCGCGAGGATGCCCGGCGCTACGGCGGAGCGGCAATGACGCTCAGCGTCTTGCTGGCGCTCCAGGGTTTTCATACAGTTGAACATATCGCGCAATGGGTCCAGTACCACGTGCTGCGCTGGCCCTCGTTTCTCTCAAATGGGTTGCTTTCGGCGGCAAATTCGGAGTGGGTTCATTTTGTGTGGAACTGGGGGTTTCTTGTTGTCTGCATCTTCCTGATGCGCGCAGGCATGCGCGGGTGGTGGGGATGGCTCTTGCTGGCAGTGGCGACCTTCCACACGCTGGAACATACGTACCTGATGTGGCGCTTTCAGGTTACGTTGCGCGAACTTGGCGCCCTTGGCGTCACCGACCTGCAACCGCAGGGGCTACCCGGCTTTTTTGGGCGCGACGGTTGGCTGGCAACGGCGGACATCACGCAGAACACGTTTCTCTGCCGTTTGCCCGGTATTACGACAGCGCCGCGGATCGATGTTCACTTCTGGTGGAATGTCGGTGAGATGGCGCTGCTGCTGCCGGCGGCGAATGACTTTATGCGCCGCTTGAATGCAGCGCGGGATATGGCATAATAGCCGCGCCATCAACGCAGGATTGTTCTGCGAAGAAGAAATGAGGTTCTCCAATGCCGCCAAAGATTGTCTTCATCGGCGCCGGCAGCACGGTGTTCGCCAAAAACTTGATGGGCGACATCCTGAGCTTCCCCGAACTTGCCAACGCCACGCTGACGTTGTTCGACATTGACCCGGAGCGCTTGCGTACATCCGAAGTCGTGGCGCACAAGGTCGCTGCGGCGCTCGACGCGCGCCCGACGATTGAGGCGACGACCGACCGACGCCGCGCGCTCGATGGCGCCGATTATGCCATTTGCATGATCCAGGTCGGCGGTTATAAGCCGTGTACGGTGACCGATTTCGAGATCCCGAAGAAGTATGGTCTGCGCCAGACGATTGCCGATACCCTGGGCATCGGCGGGATTATGCGCGGGTTGCGCACCATTCCAGTGTTGCTCTCGATATGCCGCGATATGGAAGAGGTGTGTCCCGATGTGACGTTCTTGCAGTATGTCAATCCAATGGCCATGAATTGCTGGGCGATCAGTCGCGCCAGCACGATTAAGACGGTCGGGTTGTGCCACAGTGTGCAGGGCACTGCCGAGCAACTGGCGCACGACATTGGCGTGCCGGTAGAGGAGATCAACTATGTCTGCGCTGGCATCAACCATATGGCGTTCTACCTGCGCTTCGAGCGAAACGGCGAAGACCTCTATCCGCTCATCCGCAAGGTCTACGACGAAGGGCGCGTGCCGGCGTGGAATCGGGTGCGCTACGAAGTGTTCCGACGCCTTGGCTATTTTGTGACCGAGTCGAGCGAGCACTTCAGTGAATACGTGCCCTGGTTCATCAAGCGCGACCGACCCGATCTGATCGAGCGCTTTAATATTCCGCTCGATGAATACATCCGCCGTTGCGAAGTGCAACTGGCGGGCTGGGAGTTCGTGCAGTACAAACTCGATCATCCAGAGATTGCGAGTTCCGATCTGCGCGCTGCGATGCGCGAACGTTCCCGCACCAATCCGTACCTGACGGGCGAGTTCATCGACTATGTCATCACATCTGCCGAAGACCTCGAGGCAGGGAAGGTCGAGCGCAGCCACGAGTATGGCTCGCTGATCATCCACAGCCTGGAAACGGGGCAACCGCGCGTGGTCTACGGAAATGTGCCTAACTATGGGCTGATCGATAATCTCCCACAGGGGTGCTGCGTCGAAGTTCCGTGTCTGGTGGACAAAAACGGCGTTCAGCCGACAAAGATCGGCGCACTGCCGCCGCACCTCGCTGCGCTCATGCAAACGAACATCAACGTGCAGGCGTTGACCGTCGAAGCGGCGCTGACCGGCAAACGCGAGCATATCTACCACGCGGCGATGCTCGATCCGCACACTGCCGCTGAACTCGATCTGGATCAGATCTGGGCATTGGTGGATGACTTGATCGCCGCCCACGGCGACTGGTTGCCGGAGTATCGGTAGGCGCTCAGGGGTGGCGTTTTTCGGAGGAACGTACAGTATCTCGCCACGCGCCCCTGCCCTGCTCCTTTGCCGTTTTGCCCGCATCGCAGATACAAGGGCGCAAAAGCGCAAGGAAGCCGTTGCGCACTCCCGTGCGCCCCGTCGGAGGCTTCGCCGGCGACAGGGCGTGTCCTTCCGGGCGCGGCGCGGTATCCTGGCGGAGCGGCATACCGCTCGCCACGCGCCTGCATGGTGTCATCCCCGAAGCATATGCAGACGCACGAAGCATTGCCAACAACCCGTGCCCTGCATCCCGCGGGCAACAGTCTTGTGGTCGCGCTCATGACTGCCACTTTTCAAAACCATTAACCTCTCATTGACCATCTGTTATTAATCCGCGACGCCGGGGTGATCGGAGTATCACTCTCTTTTTAACGCAATGCGTTATACTATAGACGAACCGGGGTGCCAGCCATTGGGCAGGCGCAGGAAGCCGAAAAGGCTTCCAGGGGGATCATTGGATCCCCCGGCCCGGTAAAATAATAGACTTTATCTCGATTAATCCAAATCTTTCCCAGGAGTGAGGCAAAGGCGGAAGTTGGAGAGGTCCCAGGCGATCTCGGCAAGCAAAGCGCGGGCATCGTCAGACGCAGGACGTCTGTGCGTATGCGGCCGCGCTCGGCGTTGGCGTGCTCGATGCGCGCTCGTCGGCGCGCCAAGGTGCAATGGGTGGTTTTCTGGTCGTCCGTCCATGCCCCGCTGCGCGGTTTTTTCTCCGGTGTGGTCCACGTTCCATGCGGCAATCCGAAGGCGAGAAAGCCGAGATCCGGGAGGAGTTCGCCGTCTTCGGGAAGCGGGTAGGGTGGGGCGTCAGCCATCCGCTTGGCGGGGCCTCTGTAGGGGTCCGCGAGAAAGAGGATGAGCAGCGCCGGGTGGATCCGCAGGACGGGCTTTACGGGGTGACGCTTTTTCGTGCCGCGAGCGCAGGGTTTCTGTACATCTGCATCTGTGGGACGCTGGATCCGTCGTTCGGTTCCGTCATGGCAAAAAGAGGGGCGAGCGTGGCTCGATCCGCAGCAGCCGGTTCAAGGCGCTCGGCAAGGAGCGCCAGCGAGCGGGGCCGTGGCGAAGAAGCGGCAGCTACCAATGACCGGTGACCATCCGGCATGGTCACCCCGAGCAGCGCGAGGGGTCGTGCGCGACCCGCGCAGATTCCTCGCTGCGCTCGGAATGACAAGTCGCTGCGCTCGGAATGACACGAATGTGGCATCTTCAATCGTAAGATGAAGGTTTCTGACTGCATCGCTTCGTGCTTTCTACACGGATCGATAGTGGCGTTCCGGCAACGCGCGCAGGCGCTCAGCCGCCTGTTCGGGCGTGATGTCACGTTGCGCTTCGGCAAGCAACTCGAAGCCGACCATGAATTTTCGCACCGTCGCCGAGCGCAGCAGCGGCGGGTAGGCGTGCGCATGGAGATGCCATGCCGGGTGGGGCGCGCCGTCGGTAGGGCGTTGGTGAAACCCAAGTGAATAGGGAAACGACACCTGGAAAAGATTATCGTAGCGCGTGGTCAGGCGTTTCAGCACATCCGCCAGACCCATGCGTTCGTCTGCTGTCAAATCGCTGAGCGCGCCAACGTGTCGGCGGCTGATGATTATGGTCTCGAAGGGCCAGACTGCCCAGAATGGAACCAGCGCAACGAAATGGTCATTGGCGCAGACGATGCGCTCTTCGCGTTCGAGTTCGAGCGCCAGGTAATCCGCCAGCAATGAACGTCCGGTCGCCGCCAGGTGGTCGCACTGGGCAGCGTCTTCGCGCACAATCAGCGATGGCATGCGCTCGGTAGCCCAGATCTGCCCGTGGGGATGCGGGTTGCTCGCGCCCATCATCGCGCCGCGATTCTCGAAGATCTGCACATATCCGATGAAGGGCAACGCGCCGATTGCTTCATACTCCTGCGCCCACACATCGACCACGCGCGCAAGGTCTGGCACGTCCATCTCCGCCAGTGTCAGATCGTGGCGCGGCGAGAAGCATACCACCCGACAGATGCCGCGCTCACTGCGGGCGTAAAGGAGTGGCGGCGCGGCATCGTCCGGCGATCCGGCGCTCGACGCATATTCACCGGACGGAATATCCGGCAGCAGCGCCGAGAAATCGTTGGTGAACACAAACGTGCTTTCATACGGTGGGTTGACTTCGCCATTTGCTCTGGCGTTTCCGGGACAGAGGTAGCAGTTGGGATCATACGCCGGGCGCTGTTCCGGCGGCGGTTGTTCGACCTGCCCCTGCCAGGGGCGTTTGGTGCGGTGCGGCGAAACCAGCACCCACTCGCGTGTCAGCGGGTTGTAGCGTCGGTGCGGATGATCGGTGAGCGAGAACACGGATGTCTCCCTATTGACGAGTATGTGAAGCCGCACCTATCATACTCGAACTCGAGGCGCTGTTATACCAATGACGATTGAAGATGCCACATTCGTGTCATTCCGAGCGCAGCGAGGAATCCGAGCGGGTCGCGCACGACCCCTCGCGCTGCTCGGGGTGACCATGCCGGATGGTCACCGGTCATTGGTATGAGAGGGGCGAGGCGCGAGGCGTGAGGGGCGAGGCGCGAGGCGTGAGGGGCGAGGCGCGAGGCGCGAGGCGTGAGGGGCGAGGCGTGAGGGGCGAGGCGCGAGGCGTGAGGGGCGAGGCGTGAGGGGCGAGGCGTGAGGGGCGAGGCGCGAGGCGTGAGGGGCGAGGCGCGAGGCGTGAGGGGCGAGGCGTGAGGGGCGAGGCGCGAGGCGTGAGGCAAGAGGCAAGAGGGGCGAGGCGCGAGGCGTGAGGGGCGAGGCGTGAGGGGTGATACCAATGACGATTGAAGCTGCCGCATGCGTGTCATTCCGAGCGCAGCGACTTGTCATTCCGAGCGCAGCGAGGAATCCGAGCGGGTCGCGCACGACCCCTCGCGCTGCTCGGGGTGACCATGGCGGATGGTCAGCCGCCGGCTTGTCATTCCGAGCGGATCGCGCACGACCCCTCGCGCTGCTCGGGGTGACCATGGCGGATGGTCACCGGTCATTGGTATGAGAGGCGTGAGGGGCGAGGCGTGAGGGGCGAGGCGCGAGGCGTGAGGCAAGAGGCAAGAGGGGCGAGGCGCGAGGCGTGAGGGGTGATACCAATGACGATTGAAGCTGCCGCATGCGTGTCATTCCGAGCGCAGCGACTTGTCATTCCGAGCGCAGCGAGGAATCTGCGCGGGTCGCGCACGACCCCTCGCGCTGCTCGGGGTGACCATGGCGGATGGTCAGCCGCCGGCTTGTCATTCCGAGCGCAGCGAGGAATCTGCGCGGATCGTACACGACCCCTCGCGCTGCTCGGGGTGACCATGGCGGATGGTCAGCCGCGCGTTTGGTTTCGAGCACGACGCGCACGAGTGCTCAGAATCTCCGTCGGGCTGGTGTGCAATGTCCTCCTCCGCAATCTTCGCCGCGTCACGTCCGACCCGCAATGCGTCCAGCGCCGCCGATCCGTGGAACCGCTGTGAATGCGCGGCGACGTCCGTGGATTGGCGCCGATGCGTGTCTGCCGCGCGGCGCGCCGGTCACGGGTGGGCGCGTCCAGGCGCGCCTCTACGACGACGTTTGGGCGGGCGGGTCACGGGGTGGGCGCGCCTGAGGCGCGCCTCTCAGAGGCGCGCCTACATTGGCGGGCGGCCAGGGGGGTGTGCCGACATACCCGCTTCCGCCGTGAAATCACCTCACACCATCTCGACAACGCCTGCCGCGCCCATGCCGCCGCCGATGCACATGGTGATCAAGCCGTACCGTCCACCGCGCCGCCGCAGTTCGTGCAAGATCTGCACGGTCAACTTCGCGCCGGTGCATCCCAGCGGATGCCCCAGGGCGATGGCGCCGCCATTGACGTTGACCTTTTCCTCATCGAGTTCGAGCGCGCGGATGACCGCCAGCGCCTGCGCGGCAAAGGCTTCATTCAGCTCGATCAGGTCGATCTGATCGAGGCTCAACCCGGCCAGCTTCAGCGCCTTCGGCACAGCGAGAACCGGACCGATCCCCATGATCTCAGGCGGCACGCCGGCAACGGCGAACGACACGAAGCGCGCCAGCGGCTTCAGTCCCAGCGCATCGGCTTTGTCGCGGCTCATCACCACCACTGCCGCCGCGCCGTCGCTCGTCTGCGACGAGTTGCCGGCGGTGACCGTGCCGTTTACCGCAAAGACCGGCTTCAACTTTGCCAGCGCCTCAGCCGACGTGTCGCGGCGTGGTCCTTCGTCCGTGTCGAAGATTGTGGTCGTGCGCTGCACCTTGCCGTTCTCAAACCAGACGTTTTCGACCTCGACCGGCACGATTTCCTCTTTGAACACCCCGGCGTCGATGGCGGCAATCGCGCGCCGGTGGGATCGTAGCGCAAAAGCATCCTGATCCGCACGGCTGACCTCATAGCGCTTTGCCACATTCTCGGCGGTCAACCCCATGCCAAGGTACACATCGGGATTCATTTCCGCCATGGCTGGGTTTGGCGCGAAATGATGCCCGCCCATTGGCACGGCGCTCATGCTCTCCACACCTCCGGCAACGATCACATCACCCATCCCGCTCATCACCTGTTGTGCCGCCAACGCAATCGTCTGCAATCCCGAGGCGCAGAAACGGTTGACCGTCTGCCCCGGGACATCATTCGGCAGACCGGCGCGCAGCAGCGCGACACGCGCCATGTTCAGCCCCTGCTCCGCTTCCGGCATGGCGCATCCCAGAATGACGTCATCGATCTCTTTCGGATCGAGACCGGCTGCGCGCTCGACTGCCGCCTTAATCACCGTCGCTGCCAGGTCGGTCGGATGCACGCTGCGCAGCGTGCCGCGCGGCGCTTTGCCGACGGCGGTGCGAACGGCGCTGACAATCACTGCTTCCCGCATGATTTTCGTCTCCTTACTTTTGGTCACGCTCCTGCGACCGATAATCCTTCACCCCTAATTCCGCAACGGCTTACCGGTTTGCAGGATTGCCATGATCCGCTCCTGCGTCTTCGGTTGCTGGATCAATTGGCTCGCCTGCTCGAATTCCAGATCAAGGAAGTACTGCTCGGTGACCCACTGCGGCTGCGTCAGGTCGCCGCCGCACATCACATATGCCAGCGAGCGCGCCAATGTCATGTCGTAGTCGCTGATGTAGCCGCCCTGGCGCATGCCATAAACCATCGCGTTCACGGCGGCAATGCCGCGCCGACCGATGGCGTACACCGGCTCGCCCTCCGGCGGAACCGGCGTGTACCCCTCGGCGACCATCAGCAACACTTCTTTTTTGGCTTCGGCAACAAGGCGCTCGCGGTTCATCACAATCCTGTCGTCGTCCATCAGGTAGCCGAGTTGCTTTGCCTGAACCGCGCCAAGTTCGCTGACCTTCGCCATTGCGATTGTCTCGAATGCCTGTTGCAGGTAGGGGAGCGGATCGGCGCCGGGAGTCTTGACGTGTGGCGAAACGTGTCGGCGGACGAACTCCTTGCAGCCGCCCCACGCCGGGATCAGCCCAACTCCGAGTTCCACCAGACCCATATATGTTTCGGCGGCTGCCACCCGTCGCGCCGCCGCCAGGCAGACCTCGACGCCGCCACCGAGCACACGGCCATATGGCGCGGCGACAATCGGCTTTGGACAGGTGCGGAAATGGAAGAACAGGTCTTGGGTGCCTTTGGCGAATTTCGCCGACTCCTCCGGCTTGCCGCCCATCACTCCCATCAGCACCACCCCCAGGTTGACCCCGGCGCAAAAGTCGGACGACTGATTGCCGATAACCATGCCGACCCAGCGATCTTCCTGGAGCAGTTCGAGCGCCTTCCAGCCCATCTCGGTGATCAGCGGATCGATAGCGTTGACCTTCGCGTGGAACTCAAAGCAGAGCACGCCATCCCCCAGATCGATCAGCGAGGCGCTATGATTGCGTGCGACTTCCCTGCCCTGCGCGCGCAGATCGTCGAGCGACAGCACTCCTTCTGGTGGCGTGTATTCGACATAACGTGATTCGATGGGATTCCAGACACCGACGACCCGCCCGTTGTCGCGCTGATAGAAACTCTCGCCGCCTTTCGCCAGCATCTCCTCGACCCATGGCGCAATGGCAATATCGCGTTCACGCATGCGTTCGGCGGTTTTGCGCACCCCCAGCGTGTCCCACACCTCGAACGGACCAAGTTGATGACTGAACCCCCAGCGCATAGCGCGGTCGATATCCACAATACTGTCGGAAATCTCCGGGATGCGGCGCGCGGCATACGCCAGCGTGCGCAGCATCGTCTCACGGATGAAGACGCCGGCGCGATCCGTGTCGGCATTATCGATCAGGAAGCGCAGTCGTTCAGGGAGGTTCTCGATCTTGCGCGCCTTGCCGACGAGGTCGAAGCGTGGCTTTTTGGGTGGCTCGTGCTCCATCGTCTGAAGGTTGAGATGCCAGAACTCGCGCCCGGAAGCGCCCTTCACTTCTTTATAGAAACCGACGCCGCTCTTGTTGCCGAGCCAGCCCTTTGCCGCCAGCGCCTCGATTTCGGGCGCAATCTTCAGCGCCTCGCGCTCTTCATCGTCGGGCAGCGCCTCATAGAGATTGCGTTGCACGTGGAGCATCACATCGATGCCGACCAGGTCGAGCAGGCGGAAGGTCGCTGTCTTGGGTCTGCCGATCAGCTCACCGGTCAGGCTATCGACCTCCTCGACCGTATAGCCGTTCCGCAGCGCGTACCCGACCGTCGTAGCGATATCGTAGCTAAAGATACGGTTGCCGATGAAGTTGGGGCGATCCTTGCAGACCACCACACCCTTGCCGAGGGTCACATCGGCGAAGCGACTGATGGTTGCCACGACATCGGGATCGGTGTCGGGAGTTGGAATGACTTCGAGCAGGTAGAGATAGCGTGGCGGATTGAAGAAGTGCGTTCCGAGGAAATGGCGGCGGAAATCCTCAGAGCGCCCGGCGGCGATGGCAGCAATCGGGATGCCAGATGTATTGGACGACACAATACTGCCCGGTTTGCGCACCTGCTCGATCTTTTCCATCAAGGCGCGTTTTGGTTCGAGCTGCTCGATGATCGCCTCAACGATCCAGTCGGCATCGGCAATCAACGCCAGGTCGTCCTCCACATTGCCGATCACGATTTTCGCAATCGACTGCGGATCGAACAGCGCCGCCGGTCGGGCATTCTTGATCCGTTCCAGGCCGGCTTTGACGAAGCGGTTGCGCACCTCCTTCGACGCAAGCGTCAGACCGCGCTGTTCCTCATCGGGTGTCAGGCTGGAGGGAACCGTATCGAGCAGCACGACCTGCAACCCGGCGTTGATGCAGTGAGCGGCAATGCCGCCGCCCATCGTACCGGCGCCAATGACGGCCACTTTCTTGATCTGGGTCATCGGTGACTCCTTGATTTACAGAAACAGAGAAGCGGGGACGTCTGAGCAACGCCCCCTGCTTCACCTCCGCACAGGCTACGCGCATCAGCGCAACTCGCGGCTCGTATAGCCGAGCAGTCGTCGCGCAACGATCAGGCGATTGATCTGCCCGGTACCCTCGTAGATATCGTTGATACGGGCATCGCGCATCCATTTTTCGACCAGCAGTTTGCACGAATACCCTTCGGGACCGAGCAACTCGACCGCTTTTTGCGAGACATACGTCGCCACCTGACCGGCCTTGACCTTCGCCATCGACGCTTCGAGCGCATTCTCCTCGCCTGCGTCCATCTTGGTGACGGCTTTCAGCACCAGGAGCCAGCCGGCGCGATGCTGCATCTCCATGTGGATCAGGTCGCGCTCGACGGCGGTTTGCAGATGAGGAGCGACGCCATAACGCACCTTCACCCCGCGCTCTTTCAGGTATGCGGCAGTAAACTCGAGCGAAGCGCGCGCAATACCGAGCGCCGACGCCGCCACCAGCGGGCGGGTGGCGTCGAATGTCTTCATCGCACCCTTGAACCCCTTGTGTTCCGTATCACCTTTCACGACTTCGGGGCTGCCAAGGATATTATCATACGGAATGCGACAATCGTTGAACACAATCGCCGCCGTGTCCGACGCCCGGATGCCGTGTTTGTGCTCCAGTTTCGTGACGGTCATCCCCGGCGTACCGGCTTCGACAACGAACGGCTTCATCCCGGCGCGTCCAGCCGATGGATCGACCGTTGCCCACACGACGACAAAGCCACGCGACTCTTTGGCCGCCATCAATCCGCCGGTGACGAAAATCTTCTCGCCGTTCAGGATCCACTCCGTGCCGTCTTCAGAGAGGCGCGCCGTCGTGCGGATGGCGGCGGTATCCGAACCGCAGTGCGGCTCGGTCATCGCCATTGCCGCCCATTTTGGCTCACCCTCGCCGAAGCGCTTCAGGAAGCGCTCCTTCTGCTCCGGCGTGCCGGTTGCATCAACTGCCGCGCCGCCAAGCGCGCCGCCGGGAGTGCAGAGGTACAACCCGGCATCGCCCCACGAGAGCGCCTCGACGACGTGCGCCAGCATCAGGTAGCCGATGCGCGGGCGCGGCTTGCCCTCCTTATCCGTCTGCTCTTTGCCATCGTCGACCGAGAACGAGCGCCCGCCGCGCTCGCGGATCGTGGGCCAGATCAGGTTGATGTAGTCCCATGGGCGCTCGGTTTCGTGCTCATCGTAGTAGCGCGCAACCGGGCGCATCACCTGCTCGCCGAGCATCGTAATAAACTGCACCTGGCGCTTGATCGGGGCTGGTATCTCAAAATCGATCATGGTCATCTCCTCACACCATCGCAAGCCCAAGGAACGTGCTGAACCCGCGCCCATTGCGCAGCCAGCGTTCGACCGGATGTTCACGAATGTAGCCGTGTCCGCCGAGTATCTGTACGGCGCGGTCGGTCACCATCAGCGCCATTTCGTCGGCGTATGCTTTGGCGAGCGCCGCCTGCTGCACGGCATGGCGCCCTTTATCAAGATGCCAGGCAGCCTCATACGTCATCAGGCGCGCCGCCTCGACCTCAATCGCCATTTCCGCCAGCATAAAGGCAATCGCTTGATTCTGGGCGATCGGTTTGCCGAAGGCCTCGCGCTGTTTGGCATAATCACGCGCATACTCGAACGCGCCGCGTGCCACGCCAACCGCCAGCGCCGCCAGCGCCACCCGCGAATAGTTCATCAGATGGTCGATGTCGATGCCCTGATCGCCACCAACCCGGCACGATGCCGGCACGTGGACATCGTCCAGCCGCAGTTCGTAGGTTGGCAGTGCGCGGATGCCCATGAAGCTTTCGCGCTCGAGCACTGCCAGCCCTTCCGTGCCGCGCTCGATAATAAATGCCTGTGTCGTCTCTCCCTCGCGAGCGTAGACTAGAAATGCATGCGCATCGGCGGCGAGCGGCACGAGCGCTTTGTGCCCGGTGATCTCGTACACATGCCCTTCGCGCTCGGCGACGGTATGGAGCGCGTGTGGGTCGAAACTCCAGCGCGGCTCGATCAGCGCCGCCGTATAGGGCGCAAATCCGCCTTCCACGAGCCGAGGGAGCCATTTCTCCTTCTGTTCTTCAGTGCCGTAGTGGAGGATAGGGATGGCAAACAGGTTGGGAGTCATCAGGTAGAGCGCCATCGAAAGGTCGCCATACCCGAGTTCTTCCGCCGCCAGCGCGCCGGTGAGCGCCTGATGCGTCTCGCCAAAGCCGCCGTACTGCTCAGGAATAGCGCTTGGCAGCAGACCGAGATCCCACCCGCGGGCAATAATATCCTGCGGAATGGTGCGCTTCTCATCGGCTTCGTAGGCGGCGGGGCGCATGCGATCGGCCGCATAGCGTCGCACCGTGTCGATAATGAGTTGCTGTTCTTCCGATGGAGTAAACGAGATCATACCCACATCTCCTTTGTGTCAACCGCTCAGCGCGCCGATCTGCATGAGCAGCGGCAGGCTGCCTTCAAACCGCAATTTCCCCATCATAAACGCCATCTGCCCGTTCAACTCGCCCGACAACATCTGCCGGTAATCGTCGGTGGTCATCCGTAGCGTGACGGAAGGCTCACTTTGACCGCCAAAGATGCTGACACTCTCGAACAGGCTCTCGTCAGAGCGGGTCAACTCCAGTTTGACCATTCCACGCAGGTTCTTGACCACCTCGACTTTACGCCGCAAGAAGTAGTCGATGAACGGTTCAAGCCCATCGCCTTCCGCAGCAGAGCGCCAGTTGTCGTAGGAAAGCGTCAGTTGGAGATCGGCGCCTTCGATGCCGCCATCGATGAATTCGATTGATGATCCTGCGACTTTCAATCCGAATACGCCGCCCTGATCGCCTTCGCCCTCGATTGTGTAGGTCACCGTCAATTCGGGCTGTGCGAGAACCTCTTCCGATGCGCCTGCAACCGCCTCAGCAAATCGCTGTGGCACAATCTGGGAAAAGTACACTGCCGGGGTCATGTCGCTCATGGGGTGTGTGTCCTCCCTGTGATGATGGAATAGTCGTTGGTGTGACCGATGATGATTGAACCGGACATCGAACGGTGTGATCCGATGTGCCTTGTGCGGGGGTTGGTTGAAGGAAGCGGTGACGCCCATGCGACAGATGCTGTACAGACCGCTCCGTGCGTTGAGTGAGCATGGGTGCGCAACTGATGCCCATCCGGCACTGGCGTCATTCCTGTCCCCATCGACACTATCGGAATATCGTTCCACTGGGATCGACGACTCGTTTGTGACGCAGTGTACCATGGGGATGTTGTGAATATGTTGCGGGAATGTTGAGAAAGGTGTGAGGGGCGAGAGGCGAGAGGGGAGAGGCGAGAGGGGAGAGGCGAGAGGGGAGAGGCGAGAGGGGAGCGGCGAGCGGCGAGAGGGGAGCGGCGAGCGGCGAGGGGGGAGCGGCGAGCGGCGAGAGGGGAGCGGCGAGCGGCGAGGGGGGAGCGGCGAGAGGGGAGCGGCGAGAGGGGAGCGGCGAGAGGGGAGCGGCGAGGGGGGAGAGGGGAGCGGCGAGGGGGGAGCGGCGAGGGGCGAGAGGGGAGCGGCGAGGGGCGAGGGGGGAGAGGGGAGAGGGGAGCGGCGAGAGGGGGGAGAGGGGAAGGGGAGCGGCGAGGGGCGAGGGGGGAGAGGGGAGGGGCGAGCGGCGAGGGGGGAGAGGGGAGAGGGGAGCGGCGAGAGGGGGGAGAGGGGAGCGGCGAGGGGGGAGAGGGGAGAGGGGAGCGGCGAGGGGGGAGCGGCGAGCGGCGAGGGGCGAGCGGCGAGGGGGGAGAGGGGAGAGGGGAGCGGCGAGGGGGGAGCGGCGAGCGGCGAGGGGCGAGCGGCGAGGGGGGAGAGGGGAGAGGGGAGCGGCGAGGGGGGAGAGGGGAGAGGGGAGCGGCGAGAGGGGGGGAGAGGGAAGAGGGGGCAATGGGGTGCCTGGCGCGTCAAGCGGGCGGGCAGGTGGGCAGGCAGACTCCTCGCTCCTCACGCCTCACCCCTCGCCCCTCGCCTCGCACCTCCCGCCTCCCGCCCCCCGCCTCGCTCCCCGGCAACCTCCAGGAGCAACACTTGCTCCATCGGCGGATCGGGGGGCAGATCGACAACGAGCATCAGCCCGCGACCGTCGGGCGCCGGGACGGTAAACTCAAAGTCGGTTGCGTCGCCGGGAGCAAGGATTGCGCCGCCGCTCGATGCGGTGGCGTACCGCACACCACGGCTATCGCGGAAGGTAAAAGCGCCTGGCGGGATCGTCACCGCGCGATCTCCAATGTTGCGCACGCTGCCGCGCACCATGATCTGTTCACCGCGGCGGCGCAGATCGCTGACGTGCACTTCGATGCGCGGACCGACGACCGTCGGCGTCAGCGCCGGCGCAACGCGCCCGCCGGTCAGTCGGTTGTGCAGTTCATCCACAACACGCAGGAGATCAGGCGGCGCCTGTGGCGCTTCGATCTGCGGCAGATGAAGCGTCAGATCGTCTGGAGCGGGAGGCTGCGCAGCAAAACGGCGCGTCAACTCCGGCATGCCGGACCCGCCGCTCACGCCGCCGATGGCGATGAGCGCCAGCGCGATCAGCACCCCGAGAGCGACCATGAAAAAAGGGGAACGTTGATGGTGCATGGCGCTCCTATCCTACGAGTTTCCGACCTTGACGAAACTTGACAAATCCGATTGATATGGGTACACTCCTGTCATCATTATACGCCAGAGGATTGGTCTTGTTGCCTCGCAGCCGGCAGTCACTGCATCCTGTCGGCGTTGAGGATACACCCTTCGCCCGCAGGTGCATGTCGCGCTCAGAATCGGGCAGGTGCGGTCATAGGTGCAATGCAGCATGTCCTCATCGTCGAAACTCTCCGCCTGAATGCTCAAGCGCGTTCGTTCTGGGCGGCTGCGATAGCACAGGAAAGAAGGAGGTGGCAGGCTCGAATCTCCCGACAACCGCCGCATCGACGCAAGGCGGTTCAGTGCGGATAGCCACCGCAATCAGTTCAGTTATTTCCGGCACAGATGCTCTGCGTAAAAGATTCTCGTAGCGTACAAGGAGAAGCACCATGATGAAACGTGCCAGTGCGTTTCTCATCTTCGCGTTGCTGGGTGCGCTGCTGGCCGCGTGTGGCGGCGGCACGCCTCCCGCAGCGCCGGCGCCAACCACCCCGCCAACAGGAGCAACGGCGGCGCCGGCGCCAACCACCCCGCCGGCCGCCGGTATGACGGGCACAATCAAGATCGCCACGCAAAGCCCGCTCTCCGGTCCGCAGGCGGCGCTCGGCGTCGGTATTCGCAATGGCGCCGAACTCGGGCTTGAGCAACTTGGCAAGACGCTGACCGATATGGGCTTTACGGTCGAACTGGCGCCGTTCGATGACCAGGCGAAGCCAGAGGTTGGTTCAGCCAATGCCAAGAATATCATTTCCGACAATGACATCCTCTGCCTGGTCGGTCACCTGAATTCGGGTGTGGCGCTCGCCTCGCTGCCCGATTATCAGTCCGCCAGCCTGGTGATGGTCTCGCCTGCCAATACCAACCCGAAGATCACCGAGAGCGGCTACCCGAACGCCTTCCGCATCGTCGGTCGCGATGATGTGCAGGGCGCCGTGGGTGAGGAGTTTGCCCGCACCGAACTGAACATCAAGAGTGTTTACATCATCCACGACAAGACTGACTACGGTCAGGGCGTGGCGGAGTTCTTCCGCCAGAACGCTGAGAAGAACGGCATCCAGGTGCTGGGCTTCGAAGGCACCGAGGAGAAGTCGGTGTTCGACTCGATCCTGACTCCCATCCAGGCGGCGAACCCGGATCTGATCTACTTCGGCGGCATTTACGACCAGGCGGCGCCACTGTTCAAGCAGGCGCGCGATCGCGGTATCCAGGCGGCGTTTCTGGGACCGGACGGTCTCGACTCGCCGGTTCTGCTGGAAGTGGCAGGGGACGCGGTGAAGGGTATGTACTATACTTCGGTCGCTGCGCCGGTCAGTCAGTTCCCTGATGCGGCGAAGTTTGCCGAGGATTACCAGGCGAAGTACAATGAAGCCGCGCCGCCGTTCTCGGCGCAGGCGTTTGATGCGGCCGGCGTCTGCATTCAGGCGATTGCCAATGCCGCTAAGTCTGCCAACGGCAAGCCGACCCGCGCGCAGGTGCTCGAAGCGATGAAGACCCTCGGCGCCTACAAGGGGATCACCGGTTCGTATGAGTTCAACGCCAAAGGCGACCCGGTGAAGGGCACCTACTTCGTGCTCCAGGTCAGCACCGAATCAGGCGCTCCGGCGGATGTCTGGAATAAGAATGCGGTCGTTAAGCGCCTCGAAATTGCAGCGCCGTAAGGAGCGTTCGTTTCAATCGACCACGATGAGATGAGCAGTTGACCCGAAGTGTTTGTCAGAAGCACTTCGGGTCTTATCAAAAGCAGGGGAAGAGTCGACATTCATGGCAGTTGAAGCAACGACAGGCGCGGAGCTGGTCATTACCCGTCGCTCCTTTCGCTCGTTTGCGAGCGAAGTCTTCGGTCCTCTCCTTCAGGTGTTCCTGTTCGTCGTCGGCAGTGCCGTTGTGCTGGGCGGCATCGTTATTCTGCTGGCGCTCGCGTTGCGCGGGGCGCGCACCGATATCGATCTGCTCCAGGGGACGATCACGATCCTGCCGCAGGTGATCGTCGATGGACTGGTGCGCGGGTTTCTCTATGCTACCATTGCTCTTGGCTACACGATGGTCTATGGCGTTCTCGAATTCATCAACTTCGCACACGGCGAGATTTTCATGGTTGGCGCCTTCGTTGGCGCCTTTTTTAGCGCTGCGCTGGCATCGTCGGGGATGTTGACGACCCTCAGCCCGATTCTGTTTGTCATTGCCGCTGTGCTGCTCGGCATGGCCGTCTCTGGAGTTCTGGCGATGTCGATCGAACGCGTCGCGTACCGTCCGCTGCGTAATGCGCCGCGCCTGGTGCCGCTCATTTCGGCAATCGGCGTCTCGCTCGTGTTGCAGGACGTGATGCGCATGATTGCGGTTAACACCGGGCTGGGGTTCAATGCGCAGTTTCGCACGCCGGACCTCGGTCAACCACTGGTGTTGGCGCAAATGCCGATCTCTGACGAGCGCACGATTCCGGTCAGCATCGATAGTCGCTCGTTGATCTTTATTGTGGTGGCGATACTGATGTTGATCGGGCTGAATTATCTGGTCAATATCACCAAACTCGGCAAGGCGATCCGCGCCGTGGCGCAGGATCGACCGGCAGCCAGTCTGATGGGCATCGATGTGAACCGTGTGATTGCCATCACGTTCCTCATTGGTGGCGCGCTCGGCGGCGCAGCCGGGATTCTGTTCGGTATGCGCGTCGGCACGATCAATCCATACGTCGGGTTCTTGCCCGGTCTCAAAGCCTTCACTGCGGCGGTGCTCGGCGGCATCGGCAACATTACCGGCGCGATGGTCGGCGGGATTGTGCTTGGCTTCCTGGAAGCGTTCGTTGCCTCGTATCTCTCGCTCTTCACCCGCGGGCAGTTTTCGGGTGCGAGTTATGCCGATATTGTGGCGTTCAGCATTTTGATTCTGATCTTGATCTTCCGACCATCTGGCTTGCTGGGCGAAGTGGTGACGCAGAAGGTGTGATGGTATGACAGCGGACAATCGACAGGTCGGTCAATCTGCATCGCTCTGGGCGCAACTTCGCGCGGTGGCGGGGCGCGGTCCTGCGCCATATGCGCTGATCCTGGCGTATGCCGCAGTGGTGTCGGCGCTGCTGCTCCTCAACCCGACGACCGGCCTTGGCACTGATATGGTCGTCGTTCTGTTTTTGCTGTTGATGTTCATTATCTATCGCGCGCCGACGATGCTGGCGTTCAAGTTGACGCTCGGAACGATCCTGCTCGCGGTTGTGATGCCGGTCTTTGGGGTGCTCAACCCGTTCTACATCGATGTCGTCACCAAAGCTGGCATGTTCGCGGCGCTGGCGCTCGGCTTGAATGTGGTGGTCGGGTTTGCCGGTCTGCTCGACCTGGGGTATGTGGCGTTCTTCGCCGTCGGCGCGTATCTGTGGGGCATCTTTAGCACGCCGCAAATCTCCAACATCGTTCCGGGGATGGAACCGCTGCACGGATCGTGGTTCTGGCTCTTTCTGGCAATCGGGCTGGCGGTCGGCGCATTTTTTGGCGTGCTCCTCGGTCTGCCGGTGCTGCGGCTGCGCGGCGACTATCTGGCGATCGTCACGCTGGGGTTGGGTGAAGTCATTCGTGTGCTGGCAACGAACCTCGACCGTCCGATCAATATCACGAATGGCGCGCAGGGCATTAAGGACGTGGGACGTCCACCGTTGTTCGTCGAGCCGGTCTTCCAGGCGCTGGGGATGACGATCTCGCGGGTGCAGGAGTATCAACTCTATTTCTATTTTCTGGTGTTGCTGGTGCTCGCGCTCACGGTCTTCGTCGTTCACCGCCTGAACGATTCGCGCATTGGGCGCGCATGGACGGCTATTCGCGAGGATGAAACCGCTGCGATTGCCATGGGCATTCCGCTCGTGCGCATGAAACTGCTGGCGTTCGCCGTCGGCGCGTCGTTCGCCGGGACGATGGGGGTGATCTTTAGCGCGCTGCAAACGTTCATCAATCCGCCGACGTTCGATCTGTTGCGCTCGATCGGCATTCTGTCGATGGTCATTCTCGGCGGGATGGGGAGCATCCCCGGCACGATGCTCGGCGCAGTGATTGTCACGCTGCTCGATCTGCAACTGCTGCCGCGGATCGCCGGCGAACTGGCGGCGCTCCAGCGGCGCGGCGTGCCGATCCCATCGTGGTTCGACCCGGCGCAGTATCAGCGCCTGCTCTTCGGGTTGCTGCTCGTAATCATGATGATTTTCCGACCCGAGGGTTTGCTGCCGGAGGATCGTCGCCGCCAGGAGTTGCACCACGATGAGCCTGAACCGGCCCCTGAGTCAAAGACGTCCTCTGCGGTTCCAGAGTCTGCACAAAGCGTTGAAGGTTGAGAGGGTTTGTTGTGGCGCTTCTGGAAGCAAAACATGTCACCAAGCAGTTTGGCGGTCTCACCGCAGTGAATGATGTGTCGCTCACTATCGACGAAGGGAGCATCGTGAGCGTCATTGGTCCCAACGGCGCAGGGAAGACGACGTTTTTCAATGTGCTGACGGGGATTTATAAGCCGACGAAGGGTGCGATCCTGTTCGATGGCAAAGATATTACTGGTTTGCGTCCCGACCAGATCACGGCGCTGGGCATCTGCCGCACATTTCAGAACATTCGCCTGTTCAATGCGATGACGGTGCTCGAAAATGTGCTGGTGGGCATGCACACGCGCCTGAACGCTGGTTTGTGGCAGATTCTGTTTGGGACGCCGTCGGTTCGCGCCGAGGAACGGGTATCGCTCGACCGCGCGCGCGAGTTGCTCCGGTTTGTTAATCTCGATCATCAGCGCAATCAATTGGCGCGCAACCTGCCATATGGCGATCAGCGCCGCCTGGAAATTGCGCGGGCGTTGGCATCGTCGCCGAAAATGATCCTGCTCGATGAGCCAACAGCAGGCATGAATCCGCAGGAGACCGCTGAGGCGACCGATCTGATCCGTCGGCTGCGCGATGAACTGGGCATCACGGTGGTGCTGATCGAACACGATATGCGCGTGGTGATGACGATTTCGGAACGCATCACCGTGCTCGATTACGGCACCAAAATTGCCGAAGGCTTGCCCGAAGAGATTCGTTCTAACCCGCGTGTGATTGAGGCGTACCTGGGTAAAGGCGCCGCCGCCCACGGGGTGGAGCAGGTGGGAGGTTGATGGTGAATGCGGAAAGGTGAAAGGGGACAGGGAGAAGGTTGAAGGTCGCAGGTGGAGGCTGTCGCGCCCGCATGCCGGCGAGACGCCTGCGCTCTCGGGGAGCAGGAGGGAGGGCTGGTCGCCGGCAAAGCGTGGGGATTGAAGGTGCTGAGGATAAGCAGGCGCTCGAACCCCTCACCCTTAACCCCTACCCCGTAGTTCTCAATTCTCAGTTCTCGGTTCTCTATGCCACTTCTCGAACTCAAAAACGTCCATACGTACTACGGCAATATCCATGCGCTTAAGGGTATCTCCCTCGTTGTGGAAGAGGGTGAGATCGTGACGCTGATCGGCTCGAATGGGGCCGGCAAGAGCACGACGCTGCGCACGATCTCAGGTCTATTGAAACCCAGGCAAGGCGAGATCCTCTTCAAGGGCGAACGGATTGATCACCTGCCGCCGCACAAGATTGTCGAGATGGGAGTCATTCAGGCGCCGGAAGGGCGCCGCATCTTTCCACGCCTGACGGTGCGCGAGAACCTGGAGATCGGCGCCTTTCTCCGCAAGGATAAAGCCGAGATCGCCAGGGATATGGAACGAGTGTTCCAACTCTTTCCGCGTTTGTACGAGCGCCTCAACCAGCGCGGCGGTACGCTCTCTGGCGGTGAACAGCAGATGTTGGCAATCGGGCGGGCATTGATGGGCCGTCCGCGTGTGCTCCTCCTCGACGAACCGTCGATGGGTCTCGCGCCGGTGCTGGTCGAGCAGATCTTCAGCATCATCGGCGACATCAATGCCCAGGGCACGACGATCCTGCTCGTCGAGCAGAATGCGCTGATGGCGCTGGCAATCGCTCATCGCGGCTATGTGCTCCAGACCGGGGAGATTGTGCTGGCAGACACTGCCCATGCGCTACGTGAAAATAAACTCGTCCAGCACGCCTATCTTGGCGTCGGGTAATACCAATGACGATTGAAGATGCCGCATGCCTGTCATTCCGAGCCCTTCGCTTCGCTCAGGGTAAACGCAGCGCGGAATCTGAGCGGGTCGCGCACGACCCCTCGCGCTGCTCGGGGTGACCATGCCGGATGGTCACAGGTCATTGGTATAAGACGCAACAGATCTGCCTCCGACAGGGCTGTTGCTCGTGAAATGCTACGCCTATGAGGTTCCGTCTGTTGCTGGCAGGTGTGGGATTAGCGCTCGTAGGTGTACTGGTGGCAGCGTTCGGGTTGATCAACTGGAGCAGCGCAACCGGAACGCGCGAAGCGCAGATGCGCGCTGAGCAGGTATGGTATGCGCAGCCACGTCATCACTACCGGATGCTCATTCGGCAACGGACGCGCACCGGCGTTTGCGAGCAGGATCTCGAGATCCGTGACGAGCGCGTGCAAACGGTGCATCTCAATCAGTGTGCGCAACCGCCAATCTGGACGGTGCCTCGCCTCTTCAGTTGGGTGAAGCAGCTTGGTCATCCGTCAGGTCTCTGCTACCCGTCTTCCCTTCAGTGCACCTGTCGCGTATCCACTCACCTTGAAGTGACGTTCGATCCACAGTCGGGATATCCCGCACAGGTTCGTTATGAATGGGGATTGCGCCCGAATTGGGAGAATGTGGACTACTGGCAATCGCTCGTGTTCCGTAGCGATCGGATCGATTGCGCTCGTCGCACGCACGGCGGCGGCGCAGTCGAATTGACCGTGGTTGCGTTCACGCCGCTTCCCTGATGTGCGGGACGTTGCTTATTCTCCGACTTCTCGCGGCACGCGCGGCAGAATGGTTGCCACCACATCATAACTGATCGTTCCCAGCCATCCGGCAATCTCATCCGCCGTGAGCCGTTCGTCGCCCTGCGACCCGATGAGCGTCACCTGATCGCCGCGCCGAACGCCGGGAATGTCGGTGACATCGATCATCGCATAGTCCATGCAGATGCGCCCGACAATCGGTGCGCGCCGTCTGCGCACCAGAACCTCGCGCCATGCCGGCGCCCGGCGCAAACCGTCAGCGTATCCGACCGGGATTGTGGCTATGCGGGAGGCGCGCCGGGTGACGAATGTTCCGCCATACGACACCGGCGCTCCCGGCGGAAGATCACGCACCTGCGCCACCTCGGCATGGAACGAAAGCGCGGGTCGCAGTGTTGGTGGCAGTGGCGTGTGTGGTGACGGCGCCAGCCCATAGCACGCGATACCGGGGCGCACCATATCGAACCGCGCCCCAGGCAGGCGCAACAGTGCCGCGCTGTTGGCAGCGTGAACTATTGGCGGGCGCAATCCGGCAGACGTGATCGCGTCCAGCGTTGCGCAAAAGCGGCGAAGTTGCGCTTCTGCGGCGCTCAGATCGGCAGCGTCGGCATCGGCAAAATGGGTGTACAACCCCTCGACGCGCACACCGGGCAGATCGGTGAGCAACCGCAAAAATGGTCCCAACTCCTCGACGCTCACTCCGGTGCGCGCCATGCCGGTATCCACCTCGACGTGCATCGTAACGTTCAATCCAATCGCTGCCGCAGCCGCACACGCGCGCGCCGTGTCTGGGTCGAAGACCGTCAGCACGATTCCCAGGCGCGCCGCCTGCGCCACCTGCCATGGCGGCGTGTAGCCGAGCGCCAGAATGGGTGCGCCAATTCCGGCTTCCCGCAGCGTCCGCGCCTCGCCAAGCGTCGCCACTGCCAGCGCCATTGCGCCGCCGGCCAGGGCCGCGCGCGCGGCACGCACCGCGCCGTGACCGTAGGCATCCGCCTTGAGGACTGCCATGAGCGGCACGCCGGCAATCGCGCGCAGCGCGCGCACATTGTCGCGGATCGCGTCCAGATCGACGCGCACCCACGTTGGCCGGGCGGGGTCGGCGATGCGCGCGGCGCGCCAACCGGCATCCTGGCGCACCAGCGCCTGCGCGACATTCACTGAAGGAGCGACGAGCGCGGCGACCAGGCGTTCCAGGCGCGCGGCTGCGCCGCCGCACACCAGTATCAGGTCGCCTTCGCCAGTGTCGGAAGGCACGGCTTCGAGCGCCGCCGCAATCGTGTGTACGATAGTCGCCGGCAGGTCGGGACGAATCTGCCGCGCCGCGTGGATGACCGAAGTTCCGGCGTCCCCTTTCCAGATCAACACATCGGCGACCTGCGCAGCAAGGGTTCCGATGGCGGTGCAGACGTTTTTTTCATTGCGGGGATCATCACTATCGGCAGGAAGATCGCCGAGCACCGCGATCCGGCGGCGCGCCGGGAGCGCCGCCAGGGTGCGCAGCGCCGCCAGCATCGCCGCCGGTTCTGCGCCGACCGTGTCGTCGAGCAGTATCGCGCCGTTGCGCGCCGGATGCGGACGCAGACGACCGGCAGGCGGCTCGATGTGCGCCAGCCGCGCAGCCGCCTGTTCCAGACTCATTCCGCACGCCAGCCCCACGCCGACTGCCGCCAACGCTGCGCCGACTGCCGGTTCGCCAAGCAGCGGAATGGCGGCATCAACCGATGCGCCGCCGTAGGACAGGCGCACCTGTGTGCCGTCGAGACCGAACCGAAGCGTCTCTGCGCGCAGATCACACCCTCCGCCGGCGCCGAATGTCAGCACTTGCGCCAGCGTCACCGCGCGCAGCGCCGCCACTGTCGGATCATCGCCGTTGAGCACTGCCCAACCATCGGCAGGCAGCGCCTCAACCAGCGCGCCAAACTCGCGCGTTAGCCCCGCCACCGAGCCGAATGCCGATAAACGCATCGGGCTGGCAGAGGTCACGACCGCTATCTGAGGCGGAAACAGCGTCGTCAGGCGCCGGAGTTCGCCCGGATACGCCGTTCCGTATTCCAGCACCGCGAAGCGGTGATCGTCCTGGAGGCGCGCGAGCGATACCGGCAATCCGATCAGCGAATTGAAACTGCGGCGACTGCGAAAGGTTGGCGCGATGCCTGCCAGAACCGCAGCGATGGCGCGGGTTGTCGAAGTTTTGCCGACGCTGCCGGTCACTCCAACGACCAGCGGCGCAACCTGGCGCAAGCGCACCGCAGCCCAACGCGCCGCGAGCAACGCCGGATCGTCGGCGATGATGACCGTTGCGTTGGCGCTCTCCGTCGGCGGCGTCGCACAGACGATGCCGGCAGCGCCAGATGCCAGCGCGTCGGTGATGTAGGCATGCCCATCGTCGCGCGGAGTGCGCAACGCAAGGAACAATTCGCCCACGCCCGTCAGACGCGAGTCATACGAAAAACCGGTAAAGCGGCGCGTAACCGGAGGCGCTGTCAATCGTCCGCCGACCGCCAGGAGATCGTCGAGGTCAATCATACCGGTGTGTATCATTCCCGAATAATACCAATGACGATTGACGATGCCGCATTCGTGTCATTCCGAGCCTTTCGCTTCGCTCAGGGTAAACTCAGCGAGGAATCTGAGCGGGTCGCGCAAGACCCCTCGCTTTGCTCGGGGTGACCATGCCGGATGTTCACAGGTCATCGGTATAATGTACCACAGCGCGCCGTAGTGTGGCAACGGAGGTGCTGGTCGGCGACTCCTTCACGGATGCGGGAAACAATCCTGTTGCCGACTACATCGCCGTTTGGGATGGGACGGCGTGGAGCGGTCTGCTTAGCGGCGGCACGACTGGACTCAACGGCGGAGTCCGCGCACTTGCGTTGCAGGGATCTGACCTGCTGGCAGGTGGTGACTTCTTCAATGCAGGGGGCAACCCGCTCGCCGATTTTATCGCGCGGTATGGCCTCACTCGGGTGTATTTGCCGCTGGTCACGCGGTAAGGGTAAGGTTTGGTAGGGGCGCCCCTACGATGCCCCGGCGGGTGTGCCGGCGTGGGCAGTCATTGCGAGACCGGCACAGCCGGGCGAAGCAATCTCCTCACCCCCTGAACGCGGCGCAGCCGGGCGAAGCAATCTCCTCACCCCCTGAACGCGGCGCAGCGCGCGGGTCGGCGCCCCGGCGGGCGTGCCGGCGTGAGCTGTCATTGCGAGACCGGCGCAGCCGGGCGAAGCAATCCCCTCACCCCCTGAACGCGGCGCAGCGCGCGGGTCGGCGCCCCGGCGGGCGTGCCGGGGTGGGCAGTCATTGCGAGACCGGCGTAGCCGGGCGAAGCAATCTCCTCACCCCCTAAACGCGGCACAGCCGGGCGAAGCAATCCCCTCACCCCCTGAACGCGGCGCAGCGCGCGGGTTGGCGCCCCGGCGGGCGTGCCGGCGTGGGCTGTCATTGCGAGACCGGCGCAGCCGGGCGAAGCAATCTCCTCACCCCCTGAGCGCGGCGCGCGGGTGTCGGCGCCCCGGCGGGCGTGCCGGGGTGGGCTGTCATTGCGAGACCGGCGCAGCCGGGCGAAGCAATCTCCTCACCCCCTGAGCGCGGCGCGCGGGTGTCGGCGCCCCGGCGGGCGTGCCGGGGTGGGCTGTCATTGCGAGACCGGCGCAGCCGGGCGAAGCAATCTCCTCACCCCCTGAGCGCGGCGCGCGGGTGTCGGCGCCCCGGCGGGCGTGCCGGGGTGGGCTGTCATTGCGAGACCGGCGCAGCCGGGCGAAGCAATCTCCTCACCCCCTGAACGCGGCGCAGCGCGCGGGTCGGCGCCCCGGCGGGCGTGCCGGCGTGAGCTGTCATTGCGAGACCGGCGCAGCCGGGCGAAGCAATCCCCTCACCCCCTGAACGCGGCGCAGCGCGCGGGTCGGCGCCCCGGCGGGCGTGCCGGCGTGAGCTGTCATTGCGAGACCGGCGCAGCCGGGCGAAGCAATCCCCTCACCCCCTAAACGCGGCGCAGCCGGGCGAAGCAATCCCCTCACCCCCTGAACGCGGCGCAGCGCGCGGGTGTCGGCGCCCCGGCGGGCGTGCCGGCGTGGGCAGTCATTGCGAGACCGGCACAGCCGGGCGAAGCAATCCCCTCACCCCCTGAACGCGGCGCAGCGCGCGGGTTGGCGCCCCGGCGGGTGTGCCGGCGTGGGCTGTCATTGCGAGACCGGCGCAGCCGGGCGAAGCAATCTCCTCACCCCCTGAGCGCGGCGCGCGGGTGTCGGCGCCCCGGCGGGCGTGCCGGGGTGGGCTGTCATTGCGAGACCGGCGCAGCCGGGCGAAGCAATCTCCTCACCCCCTGAGCGCGGCGCGCGGGTGTCGGCGCCCCGGCGGGCGTGCCGGGGTGGGCTGTCATTGCGAGACCGGCGCAGCCGGGCGAAGCAATCTCCTCACCCCCTGAGCGCGGCGCAGCCGGGCGAAGCAATCTCCTCACCCCCTGAGCGCGGCGCAGCGCGCGGGTCGGCGCCCTGGCAGTGTGGCACGAATGACCGCGCATGAGTATCGGTTCTCGGTTCTCGGTTCTCGGTTCTCAGTTCTCGGTTCTCGTCACCCCTAACCCCAACCAATCAAGTATACTTATGATCTCTGCATATGTACACTCAGCAGCGAGGCACAGCACACCTATGACCACACCCACAACCATTCGCTCTCTGACCGTGACCCCCCTTGACATCCCGCTCCACGAACCGTTCGGCATTGCCGGCGGCGCCCAGGAAATGGCGCACAATCTGCTGATCACCGTCGAGTTGACGGACGGCACGCGCGGCTACGGCGAAGCAGCGCCGTTTCCGGCGTTCAACGGCGAGACGCAGGAAACGGCGCGCGCGGCGATCCTGGCGGCGCAACCGATTGTCGAAGGCGCCGACGCGCGCGAGTGGCGGCGGATTGCGCTGGCGCTCCCCGCTATTCCTGGCATGACCGGTTCGGCGCGTTGCGCCATTGAGACTGCCCTGCTCGATGCGTTGACGCGCCGCGCGCGCCTGCCGCTCTGGGCATTCTTCGGCGGCATGGCGACGACCCTGGAAACGGATGTGACCGTCACCATCGGCAGCGTGGCGGCGGCGGCGCGCGCGGCGCAGGCGATTGTCGCGCGCGGCGTCACCACGATCAAGATCAAGATCGGCGCCGGCGATCCAGAGACCACCACGATCCGCACGATGGAACACGACCTGGCGCGGATTGTCGCTATCCGGGATGTCGCGCCGGATGCGCGCCTGATCCTCGACGGCAACTGCGGCTATACCGCCGATGATGCGCTTCGATTGCTCGATATGCTGAGCGTTCACGGCATTGTTCCGGTCCTGTTCGAGCAACCGGTGGCGAAGGATGATGAAGCCGGATTGCGTCGTCTGACCGCCGCGCGCCGTGTGCCCATCGCCGCCGATGAAAGCGCATCGAGCGCCGCCGATGTTGCGCGGTTGGCGCAGTCCGGCGCCGTTGATGTGATCAACATCAAATTGATGAAATGTGGCATTGTTGAAGCGCTCGACATCGCCGCGATTGCACGCGTTGCAGGCTTGCGCCTGATGATCGGCGGAATGGTCGAGTCGTTTCTGGCAATGACCGTCTCTGCCTGTTTTGCCGCCGGTCAGGGCGGCTTCGCTTTCGTAGACCTGGACACGCCCCTTTTTCTGGCAGAGAACCCCTTCGTCGGCGGTATGACCTATCGTGGCGGCGTCATCGATCTGGGGGCGATCCATGCCGGGCACGGCGTCACGCTGCCTGCTTGAGTGCATTTGGACGTCCGGTGTAGGCGTGGTTCGGCAGGCTCAGCGCAGGCGCCGCCTCGCTCCAACGTCCGCTTCTCCCATCCTCTACGACGCGACGAGTGGCGATTATGCCGTGTATATCGGCGCAGCGCCGTCTCGATCCACCGCGCCCTTCTTCCCTTGTGGGAGAAGGGGGTTGGAGGGATGAGGGGAAAACGGGCGTCGAGACGACGAAAACGCGCTGCACATCTGGAAAATCCACCCTTGTGAGCAGGCGAGAAGGCGGAAGCGTTCGGCGCCGCGTGAATCATTGCCGACAAGAAAGATGGAATGGGAAAGGTGTGTAGGGTGCAAGAGAAAGTGAATCCTACCCCCTCATCCCTCATCCTTCATCCCTCCCTCGTTTAGTTATTCTATCCAAACTATTCCCGCCGATCTTCGTACCGAGTCGCCCTACCGCAAACGGTTGTCGCCTTCTATAATTCGGAGTATTGAACGTTCCTGGCGCGTGTCCTGCAACGATGCAACGCGGATGACCATGTCCGTCATCTGCGTTTGGTCGTTGCGCACGACGCAGCGCATGACAATCCTGGGAGGATGACTCAATGGGCATGACACCAAAAGACGTCCTGGCGATGATCAAGGAGCACGACATCAAGATGGTCGATGTGCGCTTCACCGACATCCCGGGCACGTGGCAACACTTCTCATTGCCTGCGAGCGCACTGACAGAAGATGATTTTGTGAACGGCATCGGTTTTGATGGATCATCGATCCGCGGTTTTCAGGCAATCAACGAGAGCGACATGCTGGTCGTTCCCGATCCAAACACTGCGTTTATCGACCCGATGCTGAAAATCCCGACGCTGGCATTAATCTGCGACATTCGCGATCCCATCACCGGCGAACAGTACACGCGCGATCCCCGCTTTATCGCGCGAAAGGCGGAAGAGTATCTGCGCAACACCGGCATCGCCGACACTGCCTACTTCGGACCAGAAGCTGAGTTTTTCCTGTTCAACGATGTGCGTTTTGATCAGGGCAGCCATTTTGGCTACTATTTCCTCGATAGCGATGAAGGCATCTGGAACAGCGGGGCCGACCGGCATGGCAAGAATCTGGCGTATCGCCCGCGCTACAAAGAGGGCTACTTCCCTTGTCCGCCGCTTGACACGTTGCAAGATGTTCGCTCGCAGATCACCCTCAACATGATGGCGGCGGGGATTGAGGTTGAGGTGCATCACCACGAAGTGGCAACCGCCGGTCAATGCGAGATCGATATGCGCTTCGACTCGTTGCTGAACATGGCGGATAAACTCATCAAGTACAAGTACATCGTCAAGAACACAGCGCGCGAGTTTGGGTTGACCGCTACTTTCATGCCCAAGCCGCTCTTTGGCGACAATGGCAGCGGGATGCACTGTCACCAGAGCCTCTGGAAAGAAGGGCAGCCGCTCTTCTATGATCCGAAAGGGTATGCGCTCCTTTCGGACACGGCGCGCTGGTATATCGGCGGCATTCTGACTCACGCTCCGGCGCTGCTGGCGATCTGTGCGCCGACGACGAACTCCTACCGCCGCCTGGTGCCAGGGTTTGAAGCGCCGATCAACCTGGTCTACTCCCAGCGCAACCGGTCGGCGGCGGTTCGCATTCCGACCTACTCGGACTCGCCGAAGGCGCGACGTATTGAGTTCCGCGCGCCCGATCCGACCTGCAACCCATACCTGGCGTTCGCTGCCATGCTCATGGCGGGCATCGACGGGATTAAGAAGCGGATCGAGCCGCCGCCGCCGCTTGATGTCGATATCTACGAACTCTCTGCGGAAGAGAAAGCGCATATTCGTGGCACCCCCGGCTCGCTGGCGGAGTCGCTCGATGCGCTCGAAGCCGACCATGCCTTCCTGCTCGAAGGCGGCGTCTTCACGTCGGATGTGATCGAAACCTATCTGGATTATAAGCGCTCGCGCGAGTTGATTCAGGTGGCGATCCGACCACATCCCTACGAGTTCTTCATGTACTTCGACGCATAGGCGGGAGCAGCGCCGGTGTACGGTGAGGCGGGACCGTTGCACCTCAACGGTCCTGCTTTTTTGTCTATTTTATACGAGGCAACGCAGCAAATTAATATGCACAAATGTCTTTTAGTTGTATAAAATAGACAAAATCGAAACCGGATATTTCATATGAACTGGACGTAGCCTTCACGCCGTTTCTGTCGTACTCTTCAGCATATCGTAAGCCCACGCGCTCAATCCGGTGCAACGAAGCAGCATCCTGCGCCCGCGCGCGCCGCAGGATTATTTTGCGTTTTGCACCGGTGTGGCAGCGTGAGATACATCCATCACACAGGAGAAAGGGAAGGTATGGTCAGGCGACGAACAAAACTCATGCTCGGCATTGGCGCGCTTGCCGGTCTGTTGATCGGCACAACCGGCACCTCCTTTGCCCAGGAGATCGACCCCGCGATTGCGGAAATGGGCGTGGTCACCGACACTATGTGGCTGCTTGTTGCGGCGTTCCTGGTGTTCTTCATGCAGGCGGGCTTCGCGCTTGTCGAGGCGGGTTCCACCCAGTCCAAGAACATGATCAACATCATGTTCAAGAACTTGATGGACTTCTGCGTGGCTGCACTGGCGTTCTGGATGGTTGGCTGGGGGATCGCATATGGCGCCAGCGTTGGCGGTTTCTTTGGATCTGATCAGTTCTTCCTGGGCGATGTGCGCGAGGCAGGGAGTGTGCCGACGCTCGCGGTCTGGCTGTTCCAGGTGGTGTTCGCCGGTACTGCGGCGACGATCGTCTCCGGTGCGATGGCGGAACGCACGAAGTTCAGCGCCTATCTGATCTACAGCGTGGTTATCTCGGTGCTTATCTACCCGGTGGTGGTGCACTGGGTATGGAGCGGCGCCGGCTGGCTCAACGATTACGATCCGACAACCACAGGCGATTGGGGCTTTACCGATTTCGCCGGTTCGACCGTCGTTCATAGCGTCGGCGGTTGGGCGGCGTTAATGGGCGCCTGGCTTCTTGGTCCGCGCATGGGGCGCTATGGTCCCGATGGCAAACCGCGTGAGATTCCCGGTCATAGCGCGGCGCTTGCCGGTCTCGGCGTCTTCATCCTCTGGCTTGGTTGGTATGGTTTCAACCCCGGCAGCCAGCTGGCGTTCAAGTCGCAGGGCGATGCAGACGCGATTGCGCTGGTCGCGGTTACGACGACACTGGCGGCGGCAGCCGGCGCTGTGGGCGCAATGATTGCCAGTTGGCTCAAGAGCGGCAAGCCGGAACTCGGCGCGACGCTCAACGGTGTGCTCTCCGGTCTGGTGGCGATTACGGCAGGTTGTGCCTACATGCGCCCGCTCGATGCGGTCATCGTTGGGCTGGTCGCCGGTCCGCTCTATGTGATCTCAATGAAGTGGATGGAATCACTCAAGATCGATGATCCGGTCGGCGCGGTGCCGGTCCACCTGGTGAATGGCGTCTGGGGCACGCTGGCGGTCGGTCTGTTCGCAACGATTGAAGGCAACACCGGCACGGTCGGCTTGTTTGCCGGCGGCGGTCCGCAACTGTTGATCGCTCAGATCGTCGGTGTGCTGGCAATCGGCGCATGGTGTGCGTTGACGAGTTTCCTGCTCTTCTTTATCCTCAAGCGCACGATTGGGCTGCGTGTGTCGCCCGAAGAGGAGGAACTCGGTCTCGACATCGGCGAGCACGGGACGGTCGCTTACCCGGATATTCATAAGATGCCTGAGCCGGAGACGGTGCGCGCGATCACTGGCAAGCCGCTCTCCAGTGCGGCTGAGTGAGGAGCGCAGGAGCGCAGGTTTTTCACCACGGATTTGGGGCAGGTCTCAGACCTGCCCTCCCTAACCCATCAGACTCCGTCACCTCTGCTTTGAGGGGTCGTCTCCCGACCCCTGCATACCGTTGCGCCAACGGCTTGACAAATCGCCTCTGAGCCGTTATAGTAACCCTTAACCTGATTTTGCGGATTGCAGCGACGCCCGCAGCCTGCTCGATTGGAGAGTGTGTGCTGTGGGCGTTTGGCGTATCAGTCGCAGCAACGCCCCCGCTGTTGCTCGCGTTTTTCGCATCACCTGATCGCAGCACGCTTCTCGACGCAGCGGAATCACGCAGTAGTCAGGTCATCCCGCCAGACACAGCATCTGCAAACGGCAGTGTCGCTCCCCCGGGACAGTGGAGCGCTGTTTTGTGTACGCCACGTCAGGTAGCAAGGTGACAGACACAATGGATCAACTGAAGCAACCAGAGATGCGCGGACTGTACGACCCGCGTTTTGAACACGATGCATGTGGTATTGGGTTCGTTGCCCGCCTGAGCGGTGAACCGAGTCACACGATACTGGCGTATGCGCTGACCGCTGTCGGACGGATGGCGCACCGCGGCGGAGTGGCGGCTGATGGAAAGAGCGGCGATGGCGCCGGTGTGCTGACGCAGATTCCGCGCGCCTTCTTTGCTCGTGAACTGGCAATACGCGGTGTTCGTTACCCGGTCGAGGATCTTGCGGTTGGCATGTTTTTCTTGCCGCAGCACGAAGGGCATCGGAGTACAGCGCGCGGTATCGTGGAGCAGATTCTTGCCCAGTATGGCATGGCGCTGCTGGCGTGGCGTCCGGTTCCTGTCAACCTCGATGCGCTCGGCGACAGCGCGCGCGAGTCGTGCCCGGTGATCGAGCAAGCCCTGATTGCCCGCCCGCCACATAACCATACCGCGCCGAATGCCTATGAGCGCGCGCTCTACCTGGCGCGCCGCACGATTGAAGCCGAGGCGCGCGCGCATCGCCTGGAAGGGTTCTCCATTCCTTCGCTCTCAAGCCGGACGCTGGTCTACAAAGGGTTGCTGGTTGCGCCAGCATTGCCTGAGTTCTACGACGATTTGCACGATCCGCTGTATGAAACGGCGATTGCGCTCTATCATCAGCGCTATTCGACCAATACTTTCCCAACGTGGGAACGCGCCCAACCGTTCCGCATGCTGTCGCACAATGGCGAGATCAATACCTTGCGCGGCAACATTACCTGGATGCAGGCGCGCGAAGCGGAATGGCGCCGCGCTGCCGCTGCTGCACAGCAATCCAGGTTGATCGAAGCGTCGATTGATGGCGATCCGCTGGCAATGGCGCTCAGCGCTGCCATGATCGGTCCGGTTGTCGATACGAGCGGCAGCGACTCGGCAATGCTCGATAATGTGCTCGAATTGCTGGTGATGGGCGGGCGCGACATTCGCCATAGCCTGACGATGCTTGTTCCCGAAGCCTGGGAACGGGTACACGATATGGAACCGCCTCGACGCGCGTTCTATCAGTATCATGCCGGTATGATGGAACCATGGGACGGTCCGGCGGCGCTGGCGTTCTGCGACGGTCAGGTGGTCGGGTTGGCGCTCGACCGCAATGGGTTGCGCCCGGCGCGCTACCTGCTCACCGATGATGGTCTGGTGGTCTGTGGCTCGGAAGTCGGCGCAGTCTCTATCGATGAGTCGCGTGTCATCCGTAAAGGCAAGGTTGGTCCTGGTCAGATGATTGCCGCCGATCTGCGCGCGGGGCGCTTCGAGGAAAATGACGACATCCGCAGCGCGCTTGCAGCCCGGCAACCGTATGCCGAGTGGCTCAAGCGCCATATGCGCGTGCTGGCGCCGGCCGGTGCGCCGCGTGTCAGCGAACCGGACGAGCCGGAGAGCCGCTCTGCGCGCGAGAGTAAATCGGCGCTGCTCGGTGAGTTGCAGCGCGCTTTTGGCTACACCGCCGAGGAACTGGCGGTCGTGCTCAAGCCGATGTTGCGCGATGGGTTGGAGCCGGTCGGCTCTATGGGTGATGATACGCCAACCGCAGTGCTCGCCGATCGCCCGCGCCCGCTGTACAATTATTTCAAGCAGCGCTTTGCCGAAGTGACGAACCCGCCGATCGACCCGATCCGCGAGGAACTGGTGATGTCCCTCTCGTTCAGTCTTGGTCGGCGCGGGAACCTGTTGCTCGAGACGCCAGAACACGCGCACCTGCTGCGCCTTTCCAGCCCGGTGCTGAATAATGAGCACCTGGCGATGCTGCGCAATATCAGCGATCCGGCGTTCGCCACAGCAACGCTGGACGCGACGTTTGTGGCGGACGATGGCGTCCATGGGATGATTGCAGCGCTCGACCGTCTTTGTCGCGCGGCGGAAGAAGCAATTGCCGCCGATAAGGTCATTCTGATCATCAGTGATCGCGGCGTTGATGCGTATCGCGCGCCGATCCCGGCGCTTCTGGCGCTTGGTGCGGTGCATCAGCATCTCATCCGCACCGGTCTGCGCACGTCGGTGAGCCTGGTCGTCGAAAGCGGCGAACCGCGTGAGGTCCATCATCTGGCGTGTCTGGTCGGCATGGGCGCCGAGGCGGTCAATCCCTATCTGGCGCTCGCAACCGTGCGCGCGCTCGCCGTCGAACGCGATGAGGTGCGCGGCAAAGCCGCCGAAACGCCCGATCGCCGCGCCGCTGGCGAGCTGGCCGATGAAGCCGAGCAGAACTATATCCATGCTCTCGAAAAAGGGCTGCTCAAGGTGATGTCCAAGATGGGCATCTCGACCGTCGATAGTTACTGTGGCGCGCAGATATTTGAGGCGGTCGGTCTGGCAGATGAGGTGATCGAACGCTGTTTTGCGGGCGTGTCGTCCCATCTGGGCGGGCATAGCTTCCGTAAACTGGCTGCCGATGTGCTCGAACATCACGAGGCGGCGTTCTCCAATCGCCTGCCGGCGCTCGCCGGTCGCTCGTCGCTGCCACATCCGGGGTATTACAAGTTCAAAAAGGATGGTGAATATCACACCTTCTCGCCAGCCGTCGTCCATGCGCTGCAACGCGCTGCCAACGGCGGCAGTTATGCCGATTACCTGGCGTACAGCAAACTGGTGCATAACCGTCCGCCGGTCGAACTGCGCGATCTGCTCGACATTGTGCCGCTGCAACCGATCCCTGTCGATGAGGTGGAGCCGATCGAGGCAATTGTGCGTCGCTTCTCGACGGCTGCTATGTCGCATGGGTCGACGAGCATCGAAGCGCACGAAACACTGGCGATTGCGATGAACCGTCTTGGCGGCATGAGCAACTGTGGCGAAGGCGGCGAGGACCCGGAGCGCTACCGTGACGAACGTAACAGCACGATCAAACAGGTTGCGTCCGGTCGCTTCGGCGTGACCCCGGCGTACCTGGCGTCGGCGCTGGAATTGCAGATCAAGATGGCGCAGGGGTCCAAGCCGGGTGAAGGCGGTCAGATTCCGGGCATCAAGGTCTCGGAAGAGATTGCGCGTATCCGGCATACGACGCCGGGCGTGACGCTGATCTCGCCGCCGCCGCACCACGATATCTATAGCATCGAGGACCTGGCGCAACTGATCTATGACCTGAAGCAGGCGAATCCGCGCGCGGCAGTGTCGGTCAAACTGGTTGCCGAAGCGGGCGTGGGCACGATTGCCGCTGGCGTCGCCAAAGGCGGTGCGGATGTTATTCACATTTCCGGGCATTCGGGCGGCACCGGTGCGTCACCGCTGTCGTCGATCAAGAACGCCGGGATCAACTGGGAAATCGGGCTTGCCGAGACGCAACAGACCCTGGTGCTCAACGGGCTGCGCGGGCGGGTGCGGCTGCGCGTTGATGGCGGGTTCAAAACCGGGCGCGACGTCGTGTTGGCGGCATTGCTCGGCGCTGACGAGTTTTCGTTTGGCACGGCGGCGCTTGTTGCCGAAGGATGCGTCATGGCGCGCACATGTCACACGAACAACTGCCCGGTCGGTGTCGCCACACAGCGTTCTGATCTGCGCGCGAAGTTTCCCGGCAAGCCGGAGGATGTCGTCAATTTCTTCCGTCACGTGGCGCAGGAAGTGCGTGAAATCCTTGCATCGCTCGGCGCGCGTTCGCTCGACGATATTATCGGGCGCACCGACCTGCTGCGTCAGGTTCCACGTGGTCATCCCGGCGCGGATGCGCTCAATCTGGCGCCGCTGCTGGCGCGTTTTGACCGTCCTGGCGATCCGATCCGAAATGTGCAACCGTGGAACGGGCTGATCAATGTCGGTGCACTGAACCGGCGGTTGCTCGATGATGCGTCACGCGCGCTCGATTATCAGTTGCACGTGGAACTGCACTACCCGATCACCAATGTGGATCGCACGGTTGGCGCAACGCTTTCGGGCGAAATCGGGCGACGGTTCGGTGAGGCGGGTCTGCCGGAGGGGATGATTACGGTCAGTTTTCGCGGCAGCGCCGGGCAGAGTTTTGCCGCCTTCCTCGCGCCTGGCGTCCGCATGGTGATCGATGGCGAGTGCAACGACTACGTCGGCAAGGGGATGGCGGGCGGCGAGATCGTTGTGCGCCCGCTGCCACAGGCGCGCTACCCGTGGCACGAAAGCACAATCATCGGCAACACCTGTCTCTACGGCGCTACCGGAGGTACGCTCTTCGCCGCCGGTCGTGCCGGTGAACGTTTCGCCGTGCGCAACTCAGGCGCAGTGGCAGTCGTCGAGGGGGTCGGCGATCACGGGTGTGAGTATATGACCGGCGGCGTTGTGCTGGTCATTGGTCCCACCGGGCGCAACTTCGCAGCCGGCATGAGCGGCGGCATCGCCTACGTCTACGATGAGCATGGGACGTTTCCGTCGCGTTGTAACACTGAAATGGTGACGCTCAACATGCTCGACCCGGCGGACGAAGACAATGTGCGCGCGCTGCTGGTGCGCCACGTCGAACTGACCGGCAGCCCGCATGCGGCGTCGCTGCTGGAACGCTGGGAAGTGGCTCGCGGCGCCTTCTGGCGCATTCAACCGCGCGGTTTGGAGACGGTGCGGATGCCGAAGGCGCTCCTCCGTGTGCGCGAACGCACCCTCGGTGTGCATCGGTAGACATCGTTGCCTCTGCCGGTTGTCCCCTTATCCCTCCTGCCCCCTGCTCCCACACGGGGAGCAGGGGACGTCCATTCCGGTGGAAGCCCTATCGCGTCATCGCTACCCCACAACAATCGCCTGCGTCGGTAGATCGACACTCTCTGTCGCCCCGGTGGCGAGGTTGACCACGGTTGCACGGTTTTCTTCCATGTGCTGCATCACCAGCCATTGCCCGTCGGTGCGAAGGATGGCTTCAGCCGGGGCGGATGCTGTCACCTGCTCCACGGCGTCCGAGACGACATCCAGGCGCCACACGCCGAGCGAAGACGCTGGGTCATCGTAGAGATCGCCGGGGCGGAGGAGAAAGTGCAACGCACGACTGTCGGGCGACCAGGTCAACCCCCAGGCGTGGCCTGGCGCCTGCGGCGGCGTGATCACGCGCGGTTCGGCAGTCGAGGCGGACAGAAGCGCGCAGCGGCGTGCCTGGATTGTTCTTCGGGCGACAGATCAGGCATCGTGCGCTCGATTTCCACCAGGATGCGTCCACAGGAGTGTGTGATGAAGATATCCCACCATCGGCGCCACATTATCTCATTGAGTGATGAGACCGGTTGCTCCGCCTCCAGGTGAAACCCTTCGCACTCGCCGATATATCCCCAAAACTGGAGTTCGAGCGGAAAATCGCTTCCGATTCCCCACGATCCGGCGCCTGTTGGGTGCATCCATGACATCTTGTCAGAATCAGAACTCTTGATGTTGGAAATAATGTCGGAAACGTCGGAAGAGCCGCCGACGTGAACGTCCGCTTAATGTTGGAGCATATGGGGCAACCCGGTGTATGCGCTAAGCGCCACGAATTTCATAGACCAGACCCGAAACTTCGCATCGCGTATCGCGCCAGCAACGACTATTGTCGGCGCACCGCGTCACGCCATTGATGATGACCTGAAATGGCGCGCCGATGGATGGCAGCATTGGCGTAATCCGCAGCTGACGCAAGAACTGGCGCAGTTCGTCTGCGTCCCCGGCGTCGATGCGGTCGAACAGACCTCCGGGACCAACCACTCGTCTGGCGCGCTGAGCATCCGCCCAAACAGCGCCTGATCGCGCGTCTCCAAGTCTCGCGCGGCGGACCGCTCGGCATCGCTGGCGGAGGCGAGCGCGCGTTGGAGCGTGCCGCGATATTTCGATCTCGCGCAGATGGTCGCAAAGTCGAGCGCCCGCGCCAGTGTCAGAAGGGCGACCGTTGGCGCCCGTGCGCTGACGAGCCAGGGCAACGGGTCAATTCCATCGTCGAGCGCGAGCAGATCGGCAAAGAGCCGCTGCGCCAGGCGACCGCGCGGATGGGTGAGCGGCACACCCGGGCGCAGATGGCGGAGCGCCGCCAGCTGATCCCGCTGCCGCACATCAGCAGCCAGTGTGAGGGGTGTCGGTCGAGACTGGAGCGACGATCTCAGCCAGGGCTTATGGAGTTTGAGAACATAATCCGGTATCGCCCAATGGAGCCCGCGAAGGCGGGCTTCGCAACCGGAGCCTGCGGCTTCAGCTGCCGGGCGGGCGAGCGGATAGCGGGATCATTTTTCAAAAACCATCAGCCTGCAGCGAGACGTCGGTTTCTGACACTTCGGACCGCACTCGCTCCTTTCACAGCGCCGACGGCGCGCCGGTCGGGGTCACCGGCGCCAGTTGCTCGACGATCCGCAGCAGGTCGTCGCGGGTCAGCTGCGCATCGCCGGTCTGCACTGCGGACACGCGACTCGCGCCGGGCGCCGCTTCGCGCCACTGCACCTGCTGGGCGGGACAGTCATCGGTGGCGGACCACATGGCCCACGTGGCGGCGCGATGGCGCGGAGTGAGGTCCGCCGTCGGCGGCGCGCTATTCACCGCGCCGAGTGTGAAGAGGAGGCATATTCCCTGCTCATCAACGTAGGAGACGGCATAGTGAGGACCAGACGGCGCATCGGCGCTGGCGTGCCAGATCGCCGCTGCCGCCTGGCGGAAGCGCTCGGGCTGCTATACCGCCTGGGCATCGCCGGAGTCAACCGGAGTCGGCGCCTCCGGCGCGGGAACGGCTATCGGCGAGCGCTGCGGCGGGATGGCGGTCGGCGTGATCTGTCCGCCGGTTGATGTGGCAGGAATGACGGTAGCTGGTGAGAGCGTCGCCGGAGCAGCAGATAACGACGCTGCCGGTCGGTTGGTCGTCGCGCACGCGGTTCCGCTGATGAGGATGCTGACACTGATAAGGAAAGAGGTAAACAGTGACCGTTGCATAAGCGGGAACCTTTCTGCACCGCCCCTCTATGGCGTTACAGGGCGCAGCGACTCGCCGATGGCACGCAGTTCGTCACGGCTCAGCGGCTCGTAGGCGTTCACCGCCGAACCGGGCGCACCAAAGATCGTGACAGTGGTCCCATTCAGTACGACGACGAGCGTCCGGTTCCACCCCAGCATCTGGTTGTCGCCGCCCCTGACCGGCGTTTCATAGATCACCGCCGGGCGCCCCTGGATCACGATCGTGTCATCCACGTTCCGCGCTCCGTCCCAAAATGCGGCGTGTGTGGCGGGCGGCGGGCGGACGCTGGTATCCTGCATGACGACGATCTCGCGGGCGTCGTTCCAGAGGTAGCGGGAGATGACGGCATAGGGTGCATCCGCGCCCGGCTCCTGCACCGCGATGAGACGACCTTCGGGCGCCCACCCCTGAAAGGGTGCCCGTTCTAGCACGCGCGCCATCCCGTCGACGGGCTGTGAACGTTCTCGGACCACGATCTGGTGATAGAAGGCTACGACATCGTCGGCTGCGCTGAGGGCGGTCGCCGGTGCCGCAACGATCACGGCGAGCGCTGTCCACGCAGTGATGCGCCTGTGGCTCCGCCACCGGGCCGGTCGCAATTCCGGGATACAAGTATCCTGGGAAAGGACGTGTCATCACCTCCCGAATTTCCTGGCGACACCTCATTGTGTACCTCCTCATCCCTGGGAGGACACAAAGAGCGCGACAGCGTCCACGACAAGCACGCAGACCGCGCCTGCGAGGATTGCGGTGTTTGCAGCTGTCTACGCATCCTCTCGGATTCGGGTGATGCACGAAGCACAACCATCAAGACGAGCGCGAGCGGCGCTAAAAGAATGAGCGCTGCCGTCAGTTCCAGTGCGTGTGATGGAAACGTAAAGAGAGTGGCAATGATGGCGGTCTCGACGAGCAAGAACACGAGAGTGATTAACTTGCTCGCAGGCAGGTTGATGGCGACCATGCCTCTTCGCCTTCCCGATTTCGTCAGAACAAAGCATCCAGAGCGGGGACGTTGACCCAGCACATCCGACAGCGAAACCCATCTTCATCGGCGTCGCCGATCAGCACAACCCTGTCGCCCGGCTGAATGCGTTCTTTGACGGAAGCGGGCCAGACAATGCCCATCTTCCAGATCGCAGGCGCGTCAACCGGGACAGCGATAGTATCAACACCGACCTTCACGTCCAGCGTCTGATCAGTCACTGCAGCAACGACGCCCCGGTACACCGCGTTCGGTTTGGGCGGCGGATCGCCAGGTGCGTAGGAAAAGCCATGCGGCAGTTCCGTAATGTTCTGCCCCCTATGCTGCAACAATGCATGAGTTGCCGTTAACCCCGCTGCGCTGAGACCAACCAGCGAAGTGGTCAGGAACGTCCGGCGATTCATGATGGATGACCTCCAACAAAAGATCAGGGATCCTGGGAAGCGCATGCCGCGATGCAGAGCAGATAGCATACGAAATACGCTTCTGGCATTTCAGCCAGCGGAAGGCATGCAATAGCGCAGATGGTTCCGCAATTGGCGCCCATAGCAGACCTCAGATTGCTTCTCCCGACTCATGTGACAGATCACGCCCGAAAATCAGTCTGTCCAGCGGCTCGCCAGCGAGGGCGCGCTTCATGATTCTGATTTTCTGATCGACGGAAAATTGCGGAGCGTCTGCAGGAAGCAGCTGCGTTCCTTTGCGAATCGTCGTATATCCGTTCAGGAAGGTGATTTCCTGCTCCACAACGACTGCTTTCATGTCACCTTTGCGTTCGCCGCGTGAGGTTGTGGTTCTGATCCGCTGCGGAATCTGGTCGGGCGTCAGCGACGGCGGCACGCCCTGGGCAGTGATGTCAATGGTCGACTCCTGCCCGTCGGCGCTCGTATGCACGTCACCCATCGCGCTCCAGATCGTCTCCACCCCGTTCTGATACCGGCAACGCACCATCATGCGGAACTCATACCCATCGGCGCGATTGGTCTGCGTGTAATCGAGCAGCTCAAACCCGGCAACACGAGATGGCCACATCGCTTACCTCCTCCTTAGTCTACAGGCCATCCAGGATGCCCAGGCGTTCGGTTCGCTTGGAGAAACGAGCGATGGGCATCGGCAGTATGGCACGAATGATCGCATATTGGCATCAGTGTGCAACGCTGCCGAACAATCCTCAGTATACTATGCCCGGCCACAAGTGAACAAGTTACCGAGCACAACCATTGCTATGACGCTGGCGCGGACCACGCCAGCTTCCTCCTGGATCGCGCGCCGGAAGAGATGGCGCGTTGCGCGCGTGGCGCGACGCAGCAGCGAAAGGGGCAGGTCTGCGACATGTTCCTCCAGAGGCGGTCAGATGGATGCCCCGTGCGGCGCAGCCAGCAGTTCCCGCCGTCCCCAGGAGTACAGGATGGCGGCACTGCGTCCCGGCAGCCGCAGTTTGCGGTACACCTCCGTCCCAGGTTGGCGATGCGGCGCGCCGACAGGCGCAGGTCCTGCGCGATCTGTTGGTTGGTCCGTCCGTGGGCGATGGCGCGCAAGACCGCGCGCTCAGCAGGCGTCAGCGGCGAAGCGTGCGGCGGGGTCAGACGGGCGCGGCGACCGGCGGCCGCGTCGATCAGCGCGCGCTCGAGCGCCGGGAGACGGCACTGACTCGCCAGCAGGATCGCCGAGCGGAACTCCCACAGGTCGCCCCGGTACTCCGGGCAGGGGTTGTGCGTGACGACCACCACTTGACGGTGCGCCAGCGCTGCGGCGGGGAGCGTGCGCAGCGCATAGCCGAAGGGCGCGTCCAGCATTGCCAGCAGCGGCGCGTCGGGGTCGTGGCGCCAGCCGCGTTGTTGCAGCAAGGTGAGGAGCGCCTGTTGCAGGTCGGGGATGTCGCATCGGAGCACAACGTCCATTGCCGGCGTCGACGAAGGATAGACTGCGTCATGATGCCCCATAATGCGATGCTCTGTAGAGATGCATATAGCTCACGGGAGCAGATGCACTGCCGTGAGCAGGCTCCTTCTTCCTGATTGTGTCGTGCGATTTATGCTGCCTCCTGGCTAGCGTGTGAGTCGCCAGGACGACGTCTGATTGTCCATCACGCCCATCGAACCGCAATACGTGTTACAGTCAAGAACAGCGCCAGTCCATGCAGTATGTTCGTAATGATAGAAATGGTTGCATCCGCCAAAAGCCTGTGCTGATGAGACCCGATCATCCCAGCCCGGTTCCATTGATGGGTTTCCATAACTCGAGCCATCGCTACAACCGGGAGTATGTGAAGTAACGCGAATGATTGAGCCGCCTCCTCGGTTCGCCCCATCCCATTGAATGCCTATCACGGTATTGGAGGAAGTTGATAGCAGCATCTGTGTGATGTCCTCTGGTGAGGCGGTCGACGGCGCTTGCACTGCACCGCCTGTTGCGATGGCGAGCGCCTCAGCAAAGGTGGCGAAACACCCAAGGCTCACAGACTCAGATTGTGTTTGAGCCTCGTGAAGCGGGGCGACATGCACGACACAATGGTGCTGATTGCCAGGCGTCGGCGGCGCCGTCGATTGCGCGTATATGCCCGATGCCATAATCGTTGATGCTATCAAGGCGAGAGTGATGACAACTATCTTGATCGTCGGTCGTTTGAACATAGTTTCATCTCCTGTATGAGAACTTGTTGGATTGTGCGAACTTCCAGCGTAAACTGTTGTCCGGCGCGACTCAATCGCGCACATCGGGTCGCCGACAAGATAAGTGTTCAGCAACGCGACTCTCGCCGAAAACCCCGCAGCAGAGCCAGGTGCTCTGTTGCGGGGTATCACGACAGGTCTTTAGCGAAGCGACTCTGCCACCTGGAGCAGTTGCCCTTTATCAAGACCCAGTCCGTAGGCTGACAAGGTGTAGGTCAATCCATCCTCATGCCACGAGAGCCAGGCGGAATCGATCGAATCATCCCAGCGTAAGTCGCCAAGCGTTTCCTGAGGATCTCCCTGACCATCGCTCCGCCAGCCGCCTCGAACATACGTCGCTTCCTGCCCGTTCACCAGCACCGATTGGGCGCGCGAGCGAGGCAGCAGAAACGGGGCAACGTTCGGTCCAGACACAATTTCGAGGTTCATCTGCGCTGAAGCGGCGTCCGGTGCGCTGACAGACCGATAGGTGAGGAGCGCCGCAATCCTCAGTTCCGCAATCTGCGCGGATGTCGATACTGTCGTGCGATCCACTCGAACGCCTGCCAGTGATACGCCCTCGGGCAGCCAGGCTGGAGTACGAATAGAGAACGGAACCTGTTGTTGCGCTTCCGCGAGGCTGAGCAGCGACGGCGTTGGCGGAGCGGTTGGCTCGACGTGTGTCGTGGTAAGCGTGGATTGGCTCTGCATCGTATCAACGAACGCCAGCCCGAAGCGCTGAAGGATCGCAGCGACTGCGGCGTGCGTCACGGGTGCGCCGATCAATACTCCTATCAGCAGCACAACAATGGCCAGACCGATTAACCGGGGTGTCATAGACGCGGCGGCAAATCCTCCCGGTGAGACGCGGCGAGGCTGTGCAGAACGCTGGCAGCGCTCCGCCGCATGCACGCGGGCAAGCCGGGCGTGTATCGCTGGCCACGGATGCAGGTCATCCGGTATTGCCTGTGCTGCAATCTCCTCCAGGAGACGCCGAACAGGCTGTCGCCTGTCGATCACGGTATGTTCCACTGGACGCTGTCGCCTGTTCATCGCTTTATCTCCTTGTCATCATAAAAATAGTTATGCAACCGTCATTTGTCCGCTTCTGAGCGTGTCGTCAGCGGGTGAAGCGGAGCGAGGATCCCGCGGAGTCGTTCTCGTGCTGCGTGCAGACGCGACTTGATCGTCCCTGGCGGGCAATCCATGCTGTTGGCCATCTCGGCTTCGCTCAACCCAAGGTAGTAACGCTGCACAATCAACGCTCGCTGAATGGGCGAGAGTGCGAGTAGCGCAGCACGAACAGCCTCGCGCGTTTCAGCCTGTTCCGCATCCGTATCAGGACCTGCGTGCGGGTCAGCCAGGCGTTCAAGCAGCGCGCTCGCCTCATCCCCGGTCATCCGCTCGAGCGAAATGCGCCGCGTCTGACGGGAGGCTGCTTTGACCGCGTCGTTGACAACGCTGCGTAGAAACCAGGGACCGAACGGGCGCCTGGCGTCAAACTGGTCAATCCGCTCGTATGCTCGCAGAAAGGCGCTTTGTACAATGTCCTCAGCAAGATCGCGGTCGTGAGCGACAAGGTAGGCTGCGCGGACTGCTCGCACGTAATAGGCCCGGACCAGCGCTTCCAATCCGCTGATATCGCCACGCTGAAGCCTGGCGATCGCTTCCCGTTCATCCATATCCATCCTTTCTGCACGGTAAGTGTAAGAGCGCGCTCTGGATGTAGTATCCCTGAGGTGACCTGAAGGTTCGTTTCCGGGATGGAAGGGTGCTTCGCCTGCGATCTCTACCAGGAGATGAAGAGATGGCGCGTTGCGCGCGTGGCGCGACGCAGCAGCGAAAGGGGCAGGTCTGCGACATGTTCCTCCAGAGGCGGTCAGATGGATGCCCCGTGCGGCGCAGCCAGCAGTTCCCGCCGTCCCCAGGAGTACAGGATGGCGGCACTGCGTCCCGGCAGCCGCAGTTTGCGGTACACCTCCGTCCCAGGTTGGCGATGCGGCGCGCCGACAGGCGCAGGTCCTGCGCGATCTGTTGGTTGGTCCGTCCGTGGGCGATGGCGCGCAAGACCGCGCGCTCAGCAGGCGTCAGCGGCGAAGCGTGCGGCGGGGTCAGACGGGCGCGGCGACCGGCGGCCGCGTCGATCAGCGCGCGCTCGAGCGCCGGGAGACGGCACTGACTCGCCCGCAGGATCGCCGGTCGGAACTCCCACAGGTCGTCCCAGTACTCCGGGCAGGGGTTGTGCGTGACGACCACCACTTGACGGTGCGCCAGCGCTGCGGCGGGGAGCGTGCGCAGCGCATAGCCGAAGGGCGCGTCCAGCATTGCCAGCAGCGGCGCGTCGGGGTTGTGGCGCCAGCCGCGTTGCTGCAGCAAGGTGAGGAGCGCCTGTTGCAGGTCGGGGATGCCGCACCGGAGCGCAACGTCCATTGCCGGCGCAGACGAAGGATGACTGAAACATACCGTCAGGACAGAAACCACAGCAACGTGACGAAGAGAGATGTCATACTCAGCACGACAGCGGACGCAGCATACCGGGATGAGGCGATAAACGCGCGCGATGATGTTATCACTATCGATCCTGACACACAAGTGGACAGCAGCAGACCGATCCAGAAGACGTAGAAGCCCTTCCTTTCGTGCAACGCATAGGTAAGCGCTAGTGTGATCGACTGGATCAGGCATGCCAGCGCTGCAAGTCCGAAGTACGCCTTATCACGGGTGATCATCACAAGCCTCCTTTCCACGAGAACATCCGTTTCGTACACTCTATAGCAGGACGTTGAGTCACATCTGTTGCTGCTATTTGAGATACAGATTGAGATGCTGGCGGACAGAGTCGACTCCTCCGGCTAATCCCGCTCCGCTGTCTCCAAGGCAGAGGTATACGTCGGCGCTTGCAATGTTTCCGCGTCCGCTCATGCCTCCGAGCGTCACCTGATAGTATGATAGCATTGCATCAACCAGTGTGACGCCCGCAAAGTTTCTCAAGCGCCAGGCGGCGCATCATGGGTATACGCATAAGCGTCTCCTTTCGTGACTATCCTGTATCATTCCCTTCTGATCCTGGCACGGCGCTATCGGGGCGTCTATCGGGGAACTACCCTTAATCGAGGAGAGTCTTTGCGTGCGGGGAAGGAGTGCAGACGACGGGATTGGCGCGATCTGCGCCTCCTATCCGCGCAATGGGATGCGGAACCGTTCGAGGAGCTGCGCCTCATCAGTCAACACCCGAACGTCGAACGGAAGCGGGTCCGCCGCGACCGTCAAGAGAAACCCGCGATCGTGCACCACCGGCGCCATCTCGCGTCCGTCGCGCAGCCGGATGGACAGCGCCGCCGCGCGCGGATCGACCAGACGCCCGGCGATCACCCAAACGTGATACGGAGCGTCGATGAGATCAACGCCGCCTATGCGATACAGGTCATCGGACGAGCGAGAGAACGATGATGCGTACCCGTTCAGCGAGCGCAATCGCCTCCTGAAGGGTCGCCAAATCGGGCCAGAAGTCGGGATCATACCGCATCTGCACGGCGTAAGGGGTCAACTGCGTCAGCTCGACCTCCATAAAGTCAACCGTCGGGTAGAGCGCTTTGCAACGGTGCGCTAACTCTTCGAGGTTATGCGTGAAGGGAATTGGCTGTCCGGCAAACGCCAACAATCCTTTGAGATACTTTTCCGCTGCCTGCTGCGCGTGAAAACAGGCCGTGTCATAGGGACCGTTACTCGTTGCGATCAGGCGTGCAGCAGCCAGATCGCTATCGCCTTTGCGCAACCAGCCGCGCGCCAGATCAAGGACATCGCTCATACAGGACCCTTCCCTCGCGCAGCGCGGTCGTAATGAATGCGTGTGGAACGTTCGCCCACTGTGCCACCTCATCGGGCGTCCAGACGACAACATCTTTTGCGGGAAACAATCCGATCAACGCGCTCAGGTAACGTGCTGATCGCCTGTAGCGCGGCAGGCGGGACTCTTCGATGATGAGCAGATCAATGTCGCTATCAGAGCGGGCATCGCCCCGCGCGCGCGATCCGAACAGAATAATTTTGATCGGATCGCCGACAGCGCAGATCCGCGCCACGATTTCCCGCAACAGCGCATCAGTCACCGGGGGATATGTCTGCGGATACTGGACGATCATATACGCTTTCAGAAATAAACACGACCCTGCAAGGGCGCCCTTTCCGAAGAAATTATAGACGACCGGCGCCATGTTCTGCAATCATCAGGCAAAGACCGCGAGTCGGGCAGGTTCCCGTACCAAAACTCTTGAGGTCGGATGAAGGGCGCATAGCCGAAGGGCGCGTCCAGCATTGCCAGCAGCGGCGCGTCGGGGTTGTGGCGCCAGCCGCGTTGCTGCAGCAAGGTGAGGAGCGCCTGTTGCAGGTCGGGGATGCCGCACCGGAGCGCAGCGTCCATTGCCGGCGCAGACGAAGGATGACTGAAACATACCGTCAGGACAGAAACCACAGCAACGTGACGAAGAGAGATGTCATACTCAGCACGACAGCGGACGCAGCATACCGGGATGAGGCGATAAACGCGCGCGATGATGTTATCACTATCGATCCTGACACACAAGTGGACAGCAGCAGACCGATCCAGAAGACGTAGAAGCCCTTCCTTTCGTGCAACGCATAGGTAAGCGCTAGTGTGATCGACTGGATCAGGCATGCCAGCGCTGCAAGTCCGAAGTACGCCTTATCACGGGTGATCATCACAAGCCTCCTTTCCACGAGAACATCCGTTTCGTACACTCTATAGCAGGACGTTGAGTCACATCTGTTGCTGCTATTTGAGATACAGATTGAGATGCTGGCGGACAGAGTCGACTCCTCCGGCTAATCCCGCTCCGCTGTCTCCAAGGCAGAGGTATACGTCGGCGCTTGCAATGTTTCCGCGTCCGCTCATGCCTCCGAGCGTCACCTGATAGTATGATAGCATTGCATCAACCAGTGTGACGCCCGCAAAGTTTCTCAAGCGCCAGGCGGCGCATCATGGGTATACGCATAAGCGTCTCCTTTCGTGACTATCCTGTATCATTCCCTTCTGATCCTGGCACGGCGCTATCGGGGCGTCTATCGGGGAACTACCCTTAATCGAGGAGAGTCTTTGCGTGCGGGGAAGGAGTGCAGACGACGGGATTGGCGCGATCTGCGCCTCCTATCCGCGCAATGGGATGCGGAACCGTTCGAGGAGCTGCGCCTCATCAGTCAACACCCGAACGTCGAACGGAAGCGGGTCCGCCGCGACCGTCAAGAGAAACCCGCGATCGTGCACCACCGGCGCCATCTCGCGTCCGTCGCGCAGCCGGATGGACAGCGCCGCCGCGCGCGGATCGACTAGACGCCCGGCGATCACCCACCACCCACAGAAGACCCCGGTGTGCAGGTCAATTGTGCGGTTGGGTGAGGGTGTTCCCTCCGTCGTCTGGATTCTCAGGACGGACCATTGATTGGCGATAAAGGGAGCGACAAGCGCGAAGCCTATCACCGTGACGCGGCGCAGCCATGTCCGCGTCTGACCGGCGAGCGCCACAATCTTGCTCTGCCCCCAACTATCCACTTCTCCTAGCACGGACACCGGATCACGCGACCAGAGCGGCACTATGACTCGCGCACGCAGTTGAGCGCGAAAGCGCGTTACAGCGGTGCTGACCCACGGCGGGTGACCGTCGGAATCTGGCGGAATGTGACCAGGCGGCTGGTCTGTCCAGGCGGATGGAACCTGCTCCGGAACGCGGAACTGCTCGAGAATCTGCGTATCGCCAGTCAGCACGCGCACCTCGATCGGGAGGGGAAAGGCGTCGGCAAGGAGCAGAAAGCCGTGATCGCGCATCACCGGCGTCATCTCGCGTCCATCGCGCAGCCGGATGGACAGCGCCGTTGCGCGCGGATCAACCAGACGCCCGGCGATCACCCATTGCCCGCACACGAACAATGCGGCCATGACGGTAATCGCGCCGCCTGGTGAACGCTGTTCCGCCCCCGTCGTCGCCTCGACCAGCAGCCATCCTCCTGGCTGCCGGTCCGACGGGGTCAGCAGCGCCACGCCGCATAGAGGCGCCGCGTCGCCCTCCGGCTCCGTCCCAAACCAGAGGGCGACAAGCACGCTCCGTCCGGGACCGGGAATCTCCAGCGCCTGCACTGGAGCGCGTAGCGGCAGCGCAGCGCGGGTGCGCATATGGTCAATGATGATGCGAATGCGTTCGTTCATAGTTAACATTCGTTCTAATCGACATACTGCGTATCTTCCGGCTGGAGACCGTAACATTCGGTTCCATCACCAAGAACGACTCGTAATCGGGATAAAACACCTTTGTATGTACCAGCACCCCAATCAGCCACAGATCGCCACTCTGTTCGTCCCCATGAGGTGCTGATTCGATGATCAACGCCAGAATCCCGCGTCTTTTCGTAGAAAAAGCCGAGGAATCCCTGTTGATAGAGAATCCAGGTCCATTCTTGCTCTATCATTGACCCTCGTATTGAAGTAGCCCCATAATCGAGTCTGACCAGGAGATTTCCATCGTCATAGATGTCCATCGTTGCAGAACCACAGTTGCCGACTCGGGTATCCTGCGGACTTGTTCCATCAGATCGACTCTGTTGATATATCAGAAGCGCTTCATCATAAGAATTAGCCGTAACCAGTGGCATAACGACGTGAACATGCGGGATGCTCTCGCCAACCCGGACCGTCCGTTGTTCCCCGTTGATTGGAACCGTCACGGTTGGCTCAGGCTGCGGTGATTGGGCGACTGCCGGGGCAGGAACGACGAGGAGCAGCGAGACGATCAGCGCCATCAGCGCCAGGCGGCGCAGCATGGGTATACGCATAAGCGTCTCCTTTCGTGACTATCCTGTATCATTCCCTTCTGATTCTAGCACGGCGCTATCGGGGCGTCTATCGGGGAACTACCCTTAATCGAGGAGAGTCTTTGCGTGCGGGGAAGGAGTGCAGACGACGGGATTGGCGCGATCTGCGCCTCCTATCCGCGCAATGGGATGCGGAACCGTTCGAGGAGCTGCGCCTCATCAGTCAACACCCGAACGTCGAACGGAAGCGGGTCCGCCGCGACCGTCAAGAGAAACCCGCGATCGTGCACCACCGGCGCCATCTCGCGTCCGTCGCGCAGCCGGATGGACAGCGCCGCCGCGCGCGGATCGACCAGACGCCCGGCGGCGGAAGCGGGAACGGCGGCAGAGGCGCTGGCGCGTCTGGCAGCCGAGCGTCCGGCAGTGGCGGTAATCGACGTCCAGTTGGGCGACGGCTGCGGGATCGACCTTGGGCGCCGCATCGTGGCGCAGACGCCGTGCGCAGTGGTGCTGCTGACCGCGTTCGACTGGGATGTCTATCTGGTGCAGGCATGGGAGGCGGGCGCGGCGGCGTTTATCGCCAAGAGCGCTGAGACCGAGGCGCTGGTCGCGGCGATCTGGAAAGCGGCTGACGGCGAACGCGCCTTCAGCGACGCGCAGCGGGCGCGCATCGCCGCCTGGCGGCGCGACGTAGCAGGGCGCCTGGCGCTGCTGAGCGACCGCGAATACGCCGTGCTGCGCCTGCTGGCGGAGGGCGCGACCAATCGAGAGATCGCCGCAGAGCTGGGGCTGGCGGTCAAGACGGTCGAAGCGCACGTCCACGGGGTGCTGCACAAACTGCGCCAGTCATCGCGGCGCGCGGTGCAGGTTTGGGCGCAGCAGCACCGGATTATCGCATATGGGAGACCGGATGCGCAGCAGAGCCGATCCTCGGAATGAAATATGCAGTTGACCCCAAATTAAGTTATCTTTTGTCGAAGATGTTTGCGTGTGCAGTAGCGGGAGGTCTGGCAATCACGCTGCCTTTCGTTGTCATGTATGGCTATACGAGTCTCTCTCTCCCCCGAGGTCTTCCTTCGCCGGAACAATCACGCATCGTGTCCGACGCCCGGGCATTGGGACCATTCGGGGCGCTCTACCGGGAGGCGCCTGATGCGTATATCTGGAGCCTGCTGGGACTCATATTCATCTTCGGTGTGACCTACGCTATCTTTGGTCTCTCACTCTCTGCGCTGACTGAGAACAGGTATATCATTCTATCAACGCCATTCCTGATGTGTAATGTCCTTCATTTTATCCTTTCCGTCCTTGGCTTGCCGCAATGGTCACCGGGAGTTGCATTCGTTCCCCACTGGATCGACAACGTAGGCTGGATACACATCATCTCCAGTCTGAGTCTCGTGCTGCTCTCGAGTTTTATTTTGATTGGTAGAATGTCTCATTCGCTGCGATCAAACGTATGAATGTGCTGATCAGATTTGTTGTGATTGACTTAATCCAGCACATCTTCACTAAGAGATGGCTGCTCATCATTCCCGTTGTAGCAGTTGTCGCTTACTTCACGACGATGACTCTCCATCATCACAAAGATGGTAGTATCTACACGATTAACGTCTGGGATGCTTTGTTCAATACATTCGGCAATCCGAACAATATATTCTACTGTTTCAATCCGATATTTCTGTACTTCGTAAGTGATTTTCTGCCAGAGTCGGCGATAGGCGAGTCTATGCTGCTACGCCTCGGATCACGCAGGATATGGTGGGCTGGTAAGGTTATCGGTTTATCGATAGCTGCTTTTATTTATATTTTACTGCTAGTTTTGGGATCTTTCGTTCTTTTTGGTTCCACCTTTCAATGGAGCGATGGATGGAGTTCATTTGCCGTTAATAATTCATCAGATATATATAGTACGAGAAATCACACATGATCGTCCATACTTTGTCTTTCTTTGCCTTTTATCGCTGCTTTTTCTCGGATGGGTTTCACTGGGAGTACTTGTCCTTTTGGGCATTCTTGCTTTCAAATCGGCGCGATGGGGCTTCTCTATCGGTCTTGCCATCAATCTGGCGGGGCTTATCATTCACCGTTCTGAGATGTCCGGCGTCTGGACCTACATATCAATCGGCAACCATTTGCTGCTTACTTATCATTCCTTCAGTGATAGCACATCTCATTATCCTGCGCTGATGCTCTCGTATGCGTACTGGGGGGTCTGGATCGTCGTCGTATTCATTGCAGGCATGTATCTGGCTTGCTATCAGGATTTTGTTCGGAGGTCCTGAGTGGTTGGCAGAATGTTCCGCACCATTTTCTGGAATATGCTCGCAATCGTGCGTCTGCGATATGTCATTTTTACTCTGGCGTTCTTCTTGTTCTTGGGTTTCGTTAGCGCCCGTGAAGCGAGCGAGAGGGCGGTTCTGGACACTGGATCGGATCGAACCACAGTGTGGGACGCTCTTTTTGTGGCTTTTGCCGGTCCAGGGCTGCGAGACACCTCGCTGGTCCGAATGCTCGGATGGTTTCTTCCCCACCTGATTGTATGCGCTATGGTCGGCGATAAAGTCTGGCGAGACCTTTCCCAACATAACCCGGTATTTGTCGTGCGAGTCGGCTTGCGACTACACTGGTGGTTAGCTCAAGTTATCAGTGTTGTTCTGGCAACTATCGCCTATACTGTTCTGGCAATGGCGGTTGTTCTGACCATTGCAGGATCGACGCTGGAATGGTCACATCCATTTGATACGTCACTGGTTGTCACGGAAGCCCTGGAACGTCCTTTGTATGCTAACGCTGCCAACATCACGTTGTGGATGACTCTTCTGCTGATGACCACGTTTTGCACTTTCACCATCTGGCAGACGACGCTCTCGCTTATCACCCGTCTGCCAACTGTCATAACCGGCGCTTTGGCGCTCATACTGGCGTTTTCGTGGATTCTCGGCATCGACAGAAAATCCCTTGTTCCCTGGCTGCCAGGATCGCAATCGATGATTCTGCGCCATGATTTGTTCGCGCCGGACGTTGCGGGATTTTCACTCGTCTGGTCGCTGGTCTACAACGGAATCGCAATACTGGCGGCGGTATTCATCGGTCTGTTCTATACGATCAATATGGATTTTCTCGGTGAATAAGGAGCGTCTGCGATGACGGGCAATCCATACAGCCCTGCAATAGCACTGGAAGATGTTGTAAAGCATTTTGGGGATCAACCGGTGCTCAATGGGGTCAATCTGGTCGTTCCCCAGGGCGTCGTGTATGGAATCAGCGGGCATAACGGCGCCGGAAAAAGCATGTTGCTGCGCATTATTTCGGGTTTGGTTCGACCGACTGCGGGTCAGGTTCGGGTGTTTGGCGCCGCTCTATCGGCAGCGATGTCGAATTTCCGTCGATGACCGGCGTGATGATTGATAGACCCGGTTTTCTTCCGTAGTACAGCGGATTGCGCAATCTCCAACTCCTTGCGATGATTCGGAACCAGATCAGCCAGGATGAGATTGCGGCAGTCATGCAGCGCGTAGGGCTCGACTCAACGTACCGGCGACCAGTGCGCACCTATTCGATGGGAATGCGCCAGCGGCTTGGTCTGGCGCAGGCTATCATGGAATGTCCGCGCCTGTTGCTGCTCGATGAGCCGACGAATGCCATCGACCCCGATGGTCGCCAGAGCATCTATGCGTTGTTACGGGAATTGCGGGCGGAAGGCATAACGATTCTGTTGACCAGCCACAGCGCCGAGGAGTTGAACGCGCTCTGTGACAGCGTCTTCGTGATACGCAACGGCGCCCTGGCGCCGGCTTGAATTGCCAGTCGCCTGCCAGCAAACATACCGGATGCATCATTTGTAACGCGCCAGTACGTGGCATTGCGGCGCTGCGCCATTGTGGTGCGCCGTAGTAATGCAACGGCGCTACGGGTGACGTACCCTTCCCTCGTTACCCGTCCCACCTGCCACAGGCGACGTTCAACGTGCGCGCGCCCGCAGCGTTTGGGGGCGCGCCCCTACTTGCACCACATGCGGGCGGGACCCCACCTTCCACCCTCGCCTCTCGCGCCTCGTTTCTCTCTGGAAAATCCTTGCCGTTTCCCTCTTGATCTCTGCGCCAGAGGCTGCTATACTGCGAACAGGTGTTTAGCATTTCTGTTCGGAGTGTCATGCGACCGCTTCGCGAAACCCGAGAGGCGCTCAGCCTGCGTTCGACTGCTGCGTCGTCGGTTGCCGCGCCGATTGCGGTGATCGGCAGCCCCAACTCCACCACCCACTTCACCGTCGATATTCTCGAAACTGCGCGCGACCGCGCGCTCGACCACGCCTGGGTCGTCTTTGAAGTCACCGAACGGTTCAATGGCAAAGCGTATCGCAAACGCGCGCTCTGTCAGTTGGGCGGAATCGTCACGCGCAACCGCTGGCACGAGGACCCGGTGATCCGTGCGGTGATCAAGCGCCAGGGCGCGCTTCCTGCGCTTTCCGGCGAGAGCGATCTGACGGCGGCGCAACTTTCGGCGCTTGGCGTCTTTCTGCTCGATGAACAGGGGCGCGTGGTGCGCCGCACGACCCTCTCGACCCCGCCGCCGTCGGGGACGCTGGTCTACCCGGCGGACGCTGCTACGCTTCAGGACCTGGTGCATACTGAGCCGGGAATTTTCTATGCCGGGCAGTCGCCGGGGGATGGGTTGCCGGTGCCGCTCACGCTGCGCCACTTTGGTCCGACCGAACAGGGTGGGTTTGGCGAGGCGGTGATGCTCGGCATCTTCGGGCAGACGCGCAGCGGCAAGTCGATCCTGGCGGCGCAACTGCTCGCCGGATTTGCTGCCAACCCGCATATGGGCATTCTGGTGATTGATCCACAGGGTGAGTTTGGGCGCGACCGCTTCGCCGCAGGCGACCATCGCGTTGATTTCAGCATCCGTCGCCTGCTCGCCGGTCTGCGCCGGCGCCGTGAGGTGATCACGCTGACAACCGATGATGTGGCGATGGAAGGCGCGGAGGCGTTCACCGAATTGCTGCGCCGCGCCGGCTTTTTCGACAGCCTGGGGTTCAAGGGCGCCAACAAGGAACGCGAAGCTGCCGAACGGTTGGCGGGCATGCTCGCCGAACTGGCCGACTCCTCTGGTCGGCGCCGTCCTATCCGCGACCTGACAGCCGCCGATCTCCCGCTGCTCGTCAAAGACCTGGCGCGCTTCGCCGATGTGATCTATGCCACCCGTCCGGGGACTGTGCCGGGGGAAGGGCAACGCGCCGCCGATGTGCTGGCGCGCTATCACCTCGATGAAGCGCGCCTGCGCCGCCTCTGGGACGAGACGCTGCGCCGCTTCCGCACCGAACCGGACAGGCGCCAGCCGCTGTCGCAGGTGATCCAGCAGGTGCTGGCGGATCACGCAATTGTTATTCTGTCGTTCGCCCAGGAAAATGTCGCTGAGACGCCTTATTTCTTGTTGAACGAAATCTTGACCCGTTTGCGCCAGGTGATCCATCGCTCGTTCCAGGACGGGCGCGCCTCGAATGCGCTGGTGCTGCTCGATGAGGCGCATCTGTTCGCCGGGGAGCATGCTGACGACACTGGCGATGGCGCGCGCACTCGCTCCTTGCTGGCGCAGAGCATTCGTATGACCGGCAAGTATGGCGTGGGCTGGATGTTCATTACTCAGACGCTCCACGACTTTGATAAGACTATTCTGCGACAGTTGCAGGTCAAAATCTTCGGGCAGGGGTTCAAACTTGGCGCCGACCGCGAGTATGTCGAGACTGAACTGGGGAGAGAGGGGTTTGCTCGCTACTGTTCCCTCCCCGATCCGAAGCGCACCGGACGCTACACCTTCATGGTCACCGGTCCAATCGTGGCGCTCGGCAGTCTGGGAACACCACTCGTGCTCCAGGGCTTCCGTAGCGTCGATGATCTCATGCGCGCGAATGGACATGTGTTTGATGTGGGTGGGGCGTAAGGCGCGAGGCAAGCAGCGCGAGACGTGTGGCATGATGCGGAAATGTGCGCGACCGTCGAGGTCTCCGTCGGGCATCCGGGTGCGCCAATGACGCCGCCCGTGCATCACCCCTCGTTTCCTGGCGATGTGTCGTCGGACCTCCCAAGGGTCTCGATAGGCGTGAGGCGGCAGGGATGAAGGAAGTTAGAATGGGGACCTGACCCGACCGACGTTCAAGGGCGGACCGCACGCATGAGCATAGCGGGCATGCATGGCGGTGGGATGCGCCGTTTTACCCTCACCCCCCGCCTCTCTCCCGCGCACGGGAGAGGGGAGACCGGCGCCGCGCGCGCGGCCGTCCGACGGTGGGAGTGCCGGTGTTCCCTCGGGTGTTCTGTCCACCCTTAAACCGACCAACGCAGGGAGTGTTGTCGGTGCGCCCTATAGAGAAAGTTCCCGCGTTTGTGCGTGAGATGACCAAAGCAGGGCTTTGTTCGGAACATTCATACCCGCGCGGATGCTGCACCCGGCACAACCCCCACGCTCCCGAGAAAAGTGCGCCGGTGGTATACTTTGAGAAAGAAAAACGGCAAGGATGGCATATCAGACATATGACGATCCAGTACGATATTGGTCTTTCCACCCACACCCGCCAGCACATCCGCTTGCCTGAACCGCTCCGCTTCCCGCCAGGCTTTCTATGGGGAACCGCCACCAGCGCGCATCAGGTTGAAGGGCAGAATACCAATAACCAGTGGTGGGTTTGGGAGCAGCAAGGGCGCTGTTGGCATGGTGACGTTTCCGGTGATGCCTGTGGTTGGTGGCGCGACGCTGAAGGCGACCTGGATCGAGCCGCTGCGCTTGGCACAAACGCCCATCGTATGTCTATCGAATGGAGTCGCATCGAGCCGGAAGAAGGACGCTTCGACCGTCGCGCGATCCGCCGCTATCGCAACATCATCGGCGGCATCATCAGGCGCGGGATGACGCCGATGATTACGCTCCACCATTTCACCAATCCGCTCTGGATCGAGGCGCGAGGCGCATGGTTGAACCCGGCAACGCCCAGACGGTTTGCGCAATTCGTCGCGTATGCAGTCGAAGAATTGGGCGATCTCTGTAATCTCTGGTGCACCGTCAACGAACCGACGGTCTACGCGGCGTTGAGTTATCTCCAGGGTGTCTGGCCCCCTGGACGGCGCAATATTATCCAGGCGTTGCGGGTCTTCGCCAATTTGATGCGCGGGCACGAACTAGCGGCGCAGACGGTGCGCAAGCAGCATCCGGCGCACCGTGTTGGCATTGTGCATCACAAGCGGGTCCTTGATCCGGCTTCGCCTGCCGGTCACGATGTGCTGACGACGGTGATGTATGATTATCTGGTCAATGGACTGGTGTTGCGGCGGCTGCGCGAAACGTCCGATTTCTTCGGGCTGAATTACTATAGCCGCGATCACATCGCCTTTGACCTGCGCCGTCCGTACCATCTGTTCATTCGCCGCTTCACGCCGCCGCACTTTGAGCAGAGCGACGCGGGCATGGAGGGCGCGTTTGGCGAAATCTATCCCAACGGTCTGTACCGCGCGCTCAAACGGGTCTACCGCTGGCTGAAACTACCGATCTATGTGACCGAAACCGGTCTGCCGGATGCGGACGATAATCAGCGCCCGCGCTTTCTGCTCAATCACCTGGAATCGGTGCATCGCGCGATCCAGGAGGGTGTCGATGTGCGTGGCGTCTTCGTCTGGTCGCTGGTGGATAATTTTGAGTGGGCAGAGGGATGGGGGCTGCGCTTCGGACTGTATGCGCTCGATGAGCGCACCGGTGAGCGGCGGATGCGTCCTTCCGCTGCGCTCTACGCGATCATCACCCGCGCAAATGCGATTCCTGCGCCGGGGGCGTTGTGAGGGGAGAGGGGAGAGGCGAGAGGCGAGAGGGATGAGGCGAGAGGCGAGAGGGGTGAGGCAAGAGGCGAGAGGGATGAGGCGAGAGGGGTGAGGGGTGAGGGATGAGGCGAGAGGCAAGAGGCAAGAGGCGAGAGGGGCGAGGGATGAGGCGAGAGGGGTGAGGGATGAGGCGAGAGGGGAGAGGGGCGAGGGATGAGGCGAGAGGGGTGAGGGATGAGGCGAGAGGGGTGAGGGATGAGGCGAGAGGGGTGAGGGGAGAGGGATGAGGCAAGAGGCGAGAGGGGAGAGGGGAGAGGGGAGAGGGATGAGGCGAGAGGGATGAGGCGAGAGGGATGAGGGGAGAGGGAGGAGGCGAGAGGGATGAGGGGAGAGGGATGAGGCGAGAGGGATGAGGCAAGAGGCAAGAGGCAAGAGGCGAGAGGGGAGAGGGGAGAGGGAGGAGGCAAGAGGCAAGAGGCAAGAGGGGAGAGGGGTGAGGGATGAGGCGAGAGGGGTGAGGGATGAGGCGAGAGGGGTGAGGGATGAGGCGAGAGGGGTGAGGGATGAGGCGAGAGGGGTGAGGGAGGAGGCAAGAGGCAAGAGGCAAAAGGTAGGGGCACCCTCTGTGGGTGCCAACAGGGATGGCAGGGTCATGGCATTCCCGTCCCCCTGTGGGCGCCCAACAAGGATGGCAGGATCTCCATCAGGAGGACAGCATGCACAAGCAGTGGGCTGCCGTCGATGACTACATAGCCGGTCTGTTTCCGTCGGACCCGGTGCTCGACGCTGTGCTGCGCGCAACGCGCGACGCCGGGATGCCGCAGATCAATGTCTCGCCGGTTCAAGGGCGATTGCTGCACGTTCTGGCGCTGGCATGCAACGCAAGAAACATCCTGGAAATCGGAACGCTGGCGGGCTATAGCGCGATCTGGATGGCGCGCGCGCTGCCAGCCGATGGAAAACTGATCTCGCTGGAGTTCGATCCGAAACACGCCGATGTTGCGCGCGCCAACATTGTGCGTGCTGGTCTTGCCGACCGCGTGGACGTGCGTCTGGGAACGGCGTTGGACATCCTGCCGCAGTTGGCGGCGGAGGGCGCAGGACCGTTCGACCTGATCTTTATCGATGCCGACAAGATCAATCTGACGACTTACTTCGATTGGGCGGTGTGCCTGGCGCGTCCCGGCAGCCTGATTGTCGTCGATAATGTCATCCGTGGCGGCGACGTGCTGGATGCTGCGAGCGACGATGCCGGGTTGCAGGGGGTGCGCCGCTTCAACGAGGCGATTGCCGCCGATCCGCGCGTGACGGCGACGATCCTGCAAATGGTCGGCAGCAAGGGGCACGATGGGCTGGCGCTGGCCGTGGTGAGGGGGTAATACCAATGACGATTGACGATGCCGCATGCTGGTCATTCCGAGCCCTTCGCTTCGCTCGGGGTAAACGCAGCGAGGAATCGGCGCGGGTCGCGCACGACCCCTCGCGCTGCTCGGGGTGACCATGCCGGATGGTCACAGGGAATTGGTATAAGAACTGAGAACTGAGAACCGAGAACCAAGAACCGAGAACCAAGAACTAAGAACTAAGAACCGAGAACCGCTCCGTCTGCATCCGCGTTGAGCCGTGTGTATCCGTGTTCTATGACAAGCCATGCGCATATGTACGATATTCTCTTTGAGCCGGTGCGGATTGGACCGGTGACCGCGCCAAATCGTTTTTACCAGGTTCCGCATTGCAACGGCATGGGGTACCGCATGCCGCGCGCGCTGGCTGAAATGCGCCGCGTCAAAGCCGAAGGCGGCTGGGGCGTTGTCTGCACAGAAGAAGTCGAGATCCATCATTCCAGTGATCTGGCGCCGTTCTTCGAGGGGCGGCTGTGGAGCGACGATGACATTCCGGCGCTGGCGCTGATGGCGGAAGCCGTGCATCGTCACGGCGCGCTGGCGGGGATCGAACTGACCCACAATGGCCACGATGCGCTTAACTATTACTCCCGCGCCACATCGTTCGGTCCACGCTCGATGGGCTTGATGGGGGGCACAGGCTTCGAGCCGGGGCAGTGCCGCCGGATGGACCGCGAGGATATTCGGAATCTGCGCCGCTGGCACCGGAATGCCGCACTGCGCGCGAAACGCGCCGGCTTCGACATTATCTACTGTTACGCCGGGCATGGCTTGAGCCTGGCGATGCACTTCCTGCTGCGCCGCTTCAACGACCGCACCGACGAGTATGGCGGCAGCCTGACCAACCGTGTACGCCTTTTCCGCGATTTAATCGAGGACACAAAGGACGCCGTCGGCGACCGCTGCGCAGTGGCGGTGCGGATGGCGGTTGATGAACTGCTCGGTGATGAAGGTCTCAGCAGTCAGGGGGAGGCGTATGAGATCGTTGCCATGCTCGCGGAACTCCCCGATCTGTGGGATGTCAATATCTCTGCGTGGAGCAACGACTCGGCGTCGTCGCGCTTTGAGAAGGAAGGGTTCCAGGAGCCGTACATTGCCTTCGTCAAACAATTGACGAGCAAACCGGTGGTTGGCGTGGGACGCTACACCTCGCCGGAGGCGATGGTGTCGGCGGTGCGGCGCGGCATTCTCGACTTCATCGGCGCAGCGCGTCCGTCGATTGCCGATCCCTTCCTGCCGCGCAAAATCCAGGAAGGACGCACCGAAGATATTCGCGAGTGCATCGGATGCAATATTTGCGTCTCCGGCGACAATAAGTGTGTGCCGATCCGCTGCACCCAGAATCCAACAATGGGCGAGGAATGGCGGCGCGGGTGGCATCCTGAAACGATTGCTCCAAAGTGCAGCGATGCAGAAGTCCTGGTCATCGGGGCGGGTCCTGCCGGACTGGAGTGCGCCAGGGCGCTCGGTCAGCGCGGCTATCAGGTGGCGCTGGTCGAGGCGCGGCGTGAACCGGGCGGGCGGGTGGCGCGTGAGGCGCGCCTTCCCGGTTTGAGCGAATGGCGGCGTGTGATCGACTGGCGCTTGACGCAGATCGCCCGTATGCCGAACGTGCAATTGCTGCCGGGAAATCCGATGACCGCCGCCGATGTGTTGGAAAGCGGGTATGAGCACGTGATCATCGCAACCGGTGCGATCTGGCGGCGCGATGGCGTGGGACGCACGGTGTACCATCCCGTTCCCGGCTGCGATCTGTTGCACGTCTATACACCCGATGACATTATGGACGGACGCCTGCCGACAGGTCGCGTGGTAATCTACGATGACGATCACTATTACATGGGCGGCGTGCTGGCGGAATTGCTCGCGTGTCGGGGGTGTGGCGTCACGCTCTGCACGCCGGCGCCGCTGGTGTCGCACTGGTCGCAGTTCACACTGGAACAGGAACGCATCGAGCGTCGGTTGCGCGACCTTGGTGTTGCCATCCATACGCGCAGCGCCCTCAGCGCCGTTCACGTTGGCGCCGTCACGGTACGTGACATTGCCGCGAGTCGTCTGACCGATCTGGCATGTGATTCGGTGGTGATGGTCGCCGATCGCGCGCCGCGCGACGCACTGGCGACCGACCTGGCGCCGGCGCGAGCCGACGGTCGTCTCCGTACTCTGCGGCTCATCGGCGATGCCAACGCGCCGCACATCATCGCGCAGGCGGTGTTTGCCGGGCACCTGGCGGCGCGCGAGTTCGATGAGATGCCGGATGCCGATGTGCCGCCGTTTGCACGAGAGTTTATTCCGTTGAACGTTCAATCTTGAATGTTCAACGAAAACGCTCAGACTCGTCGTTCTCGCGCGCAAGCGCGATCAGCGTCAACCCAAGATCGCGGATGCGCGTCAATACGCCGTGAAGCATCGCCTGATCCGGTAGTGTGCCGCGCATGACCGTTGTGCCCTCGTCGTGGGTCATGGTGAACTCCGGGAACAGAGCGGCGATTCCAGGTCCGAGTTCTCGGTCAATACGAATGATGGAGCGGGTATGGGTGTCGTTCATGGTACGCATCTCTCACTGATTATGTTTATCATACCCGGCGCCCGGCGGCGGGGAACCACACGTCTATGTGGTTATAGCGATGGCAGAAGTCGGCAAGCAAAAGAGCGACAGTGCGCTGCTCCATCGCAGCCTGGCGCTGCCCCGTCACGGAACGGCGCCGTTGCGACGCCTGCAACATCAAACCGTTGTCGTGTCAGTCCTCTTCGAAGAGATGCAGTTCGTGTGCGCGGGCAAGCGCCAGCGTGCGGCTGTTTACCTGGAGTTTGCTGTAGAGGCTCTTGATGTGGTAGCGTACCGTGTTGACGCTCACAACGAGCTCGCTGGCAATCTGCCGATAGGTCAACCCGCGCGCCATCAACCGCAGCACATCACGCTCGCGGTCAGTCAACGGCTCAGGCGATTCTGTCAGGTTGGCCACGCGGGCGCGCACAGACGATGGAAACGCTTCCAGGAGACGGCCCGCGTAGGCGCTTCCGATACGATGGAGCAGGCGCGCCAGTCGCGCGCCGGCGTCGAGAAAGATGCGAACATACCCTTCTGGTTCCGCCATCGCCAGGGCACGTTGAAGATCGTCGCGGGCTGCGGCTTCGTCATTCAATGCGGCGCATGCCAGTGTGCGCAGGATCAACGCTTCGATGACCCGTCCCTGGCGACCAGACTGTTCTGCCGATGCGATAATGTTGTCGAGGAATGCGCGCGCGTCAGCGCTACGACCCTGGTGCAGCAGCAGGCGCGCGCGTATCAGCGGCAGCGCCTCGCGCACCGCACCAGCGACTGCTTCGATGTCCGTGCCGCGACTTGCCAGCGCATGCCTGGCTTTGGTTATGGCGCCCTGATCGAGATACAGGCGCACCCGTTCTGCAATCAGCAACGGCTCGACCCATGCCGGCACTCCCTGAGCCGTAAACGTCGCAGCGGTATCGAGTGCAACCTGCGCCCCTGCCAGATCGCCCTGCGCACGCCGTAACCGCGCCAGGTGGAGATGGCACTGAGCCAGTGCAGCAGTATGCCCGCTCTGCTGCGCCAGGTCCAGGGCATGTCGCAAATGTTGGTGTGCGTCTTCCAGTTGGTTGCGTTCGATCAGAATGGCGCTATATGCGATGAACACCGGGCTGGCGGCGGGGATGAAGATTGCGGACTGCAACGCTGGCTTGAGGGCGGCTTCGGCGCTGCGGAGACGCCCCTGTGTCAGGTAGAGCAAGCCGAGATGGGCGCGCCCGAGGAGCGCTGGCAGCCGCAACCACGCCGCCTGGCAGAGTGGCACAGCCTGTTCATACGCAGCGATGGCGGCATCTATGTCGCCGGAGATGCGCAATGCGCCAGCGATTGCGGTGTGCGCCACCGCCTGTGCAATGAGATGGTCGGCGGGGGCGAGGTCGAGTGCCTGTCGGGCATGCACGAGCGCCTCTGCCGCGCGTCCCTGCGTTTCGGCGAGAACGGCGCGCGCCGCGTGGAGTTCCCCGCGCAGCGCGGGCGCATCCGGGAGCATAGTCGTTTCCGCCTGGTCCAGGTATGGCGCAACCTCGCTGTAGCGTCCGCGCAGGATCAATGCCCACGCAACGGCGACACCGGCGCGGGGCATGGTCTGTCGCCACGCATCGGGCAACAGGTGCAACCAGCGTTCGAGGAGGGCCGCCCGCCCTTCCATCACCAACGTGTTGGCGGAGCGCTCGATCAGTTGCGCCGCGTGCGCGAAATCGTGTCCAGCAATGGCATATTCGACAGCCTGCTCGACATCGCCATGCGCAGCGTGCCAGGCTGCCGCGCGTCGGTACAGTGCATCCACATCTTCGGGAAAGGTGCAGCGCGCCTGACCGCGCAGCAGGTCGCCGAATAACCGATGAAAGCGAAACCAGGGTTCATCGTTCGGTGCGGACGGTAGGGGGACGATGAACCCATGCGTTTGCGCCAGCGTTTCGAGGAGCGCGGCGCTGCCGGTCGTTTCCGCCACTGCATCACAGAGCGAACCGCAGAACCGCTCCAAGACGGCAATGCGCAACAACAATGCGCGCACCTCCGCCGGTTGTTGCGCAAGCACCTCGTCGGTCAGATATTCGATAATGAATCGGTTGTGTTGCGCTAGTTGCGCGATATGTCGTGTCGGTGACGGTGCGGTATCGTCGCGCAACGCCAGCCCGGCCATGGACAGAGCGGCGGGCCATCCTTCAGTCTGGCGGAGCAGGGTCATGATCTCTTCTGCGCTCAACCCCAGGCGCATAACATCATTGAGCAGCGTCGTCGTCTCGGTCAGATCAAAGCGCAGATCAGTCGCACGCACTTCGAGCAACTGCCCCCGCGCGCGCCAACGGTGCAGCGGCAGCGGCGGGTCGGCGCGTGTGATGAACACGATATGCAGATTCGGCGGTGCATACTCGATCAGAAAGGTCAGATCGTCGTGGATCGCATGCAGATCGATCAGGTGGTAATCGTCCAGAACGAGCACAAGGTGTTGCGTTTGCGCAGTAATTTCGTTGAGTGTCGCAGCGAGCAGCGAACGAACCGGCGCAGGTTGCGGTCCGGTGAGCGCCTCGATCAACGTTGCGCCGCACGCAGGAAGGGTGGTGTGCAGCGCCAGCGCCACATATCGCCAGAATTGAACCGGATCGTTGTCGTGAACGTCGAGTGTGAGCCATGCTATCGCCGCCGCGTGTCGTGTTGCCAGCGCGCGCAGCGCCTCCTGCACCGCCATTGTTTTACCGAAACCGGTTGGAGCGCTGACGAGCGTCGCCGGAACATCAATGAGGCGGTGCAGTTGCGTGATGAGGCGCGGACGGGGAATGAAGCAATGGTGGCGGGCAGGAAGGGCGATTTTGGTTCTGAGCAGCGATTCGCTCATACAACCCCGATGGTCGAAACCCTTTCTGGCTGATCATTGTAACGCAAATCTGCGAGGTATTCCGATGCTCCTGATCATCGTGGTATGCCATGGGGCGTGGGCGCTTCCGTTCCCGGCGGGGCGGGTTGGGAGGGTAAAGTGCTCCTGCTCCCCACAGGAGCGGGCAGGGGTGGAGCGAAACTGTCGCGTGTGGAACGAATCTCAAGCGACACGCCGAACATTCGCGCCCCTGGTACTGCGACATGACCGGGATTGCTGGCGGTACTCCGCCATCTGGCGCATTCGGTGCGACGATCACTTTTCGACGGGATACCCGGCGCGTTGCCACGCGAGAATGCCACCCTGCATGTTGTGGACGTTGGTGAAGCCGTTACGCCGCAGGAAATCAGTGATTTGCCCGCTCCGGTTGCCACTGCGACACGTCACGATCACGGTTTTGTCGGTCGGAATTTCATTCAGGCGTACAGGAACCGTCCCCATCGGCATGAGTCGCACGCCGGGAATGTGCCCGGCAGCGTATTCTTCCGGCTCGCGGACATCGAGCAGCACCACGTCGTCGCGCTCCATGATCGCGCGCACCGTGGCGACATCGACGTTGAGCGGCAGGTTTGCAACATCGATGGTGCTCGATTGGACGATATTCGGCGCTACCGGCATCGAGGCCGCAGGCGCGCCTGCGCAGGAAGCCAGCACAAAAAGCGCGGTCGTCAACGTGAGGAAGAAGAGACGTTTCATAACGTTTGCTCCGTTGAGGTACTGAGAACCAGGAACCGAGAACCAAGAAACCGGGAACAACGGCGCGCCCCATCCGCGCCCATCCGTCCCGATCCGTGGCGATCCGTGTTCCATCGCGCACCCTCTTCCTGCGCAGAACACGGCGCGCCCCTTCTGCGCATGTCCCTTCAGGATCGCTGCATCACAGCGGACAACTGCCAGGCATCGAATGACAGCAAGCGCGCGGCGCCGCCAGGGTGCGTCACACCTTTCATCGTTACATCCTCTTACGTGCTGTTCTTGAGTACTGTCAGATAATGTTTCGTTACTCCTCACAAATGACAACTTATAGAGTTTCTCAAGATTGAGATTACGGACACGCAACCGCATATTCGAGGCATGTCCCTCTTCCTAGTGCTTGCCCCTGTGGAAACAGATTGCAATGAAGAGCCTGTTATCTACGTTCTACCTGGTCTTGGGCATTATAAATCTGCGCCATGAGATCGAGGAAATCAATTGCCGTGCGAACGCGCGATAAAATTGTTTAAGGCCTCGCGCCAGGCATCGGGATTATACCAGAAGCAACCATAGCATCCTCTCTCATCATCCTCTGGTATCCCTGCATCCCACTGATGGCCACCTTCAGCAAAGAAATTGATTCCTATGAATGTGCCTCGTTCACCGGTTTTCTTGCATTTTTCACAATACCTACTTTTCCAAAGATTGTTTTCTCTAGTTAGCGGTTGAAAACGGCGATGTATTTCGTCTTCAGGCATATTTGGATCGAAATTCTCATTTTGAGACCATCGTACTTGAGGGAAGCGGTGATCTATTTCTAATTTTTCTGGTGTGAGTTGTCGCAAAGTTATGGCTTCGATGTTCTTGTAATATGAAATGATCCTACTTCGTAACTTCTGAGGTATTTGGAGGCGCACAAAAGAATTTCGGGTAGGTTTTAACGATACCAGGCGACGATGGACAGTTTTTTCGTTGCATGTTTGGCAAAATATCGTTTTGTTTTCAATTTCAAAACCATGGTGACGGATAATCTGAATGGCTTTAGCCGGTTGGGTGCCGGGAAGTTCGTGTTTACCACAATGCCATTGCTGATCAGAAAGAGTGGCAAACATGATATGGATTTTCGTTCCTTCCTTAAAAGGATTATCTTTTTCGTTCATGGCAAGTCACCGTTTTTTGAAGAGGAAGATATATTCGTGTTTAAATATATAGAAACCTCCAGCAAGTGCGCGATAGCGCCATAACTCTTTTTGATTGCGTTTTGCGGATGTATCCTCGAAGTTCTTGATAATGATACTTTTGAGCGAAAAACCGCGCTTCATGACTTCACTCATGGTTTGGAAGCCAAGAGGTATCCATTCACCCTTTACGTATTTATCACCTATGACTAGCACGAGATATCGTTCCTTGTCGAGTATTGGATTGATCCTGTCAACAAGTGTTCCCATCATCTCCAAGAACCTTTCAACTGATGGCGCATTCGAAAGATCGCGTGGGTCATGACTAAATTTAATGATATCGAAATAAGGTGGGTGCATAATAACCAGTTGTACGGACTTCGCTCCGTATTTTTGTAATACCGCACCGTAATCGATATTCATACTATCATCATTGATAACATCAATAACAACATTGTATCTATTGGGTTCAGATGAAATAAGACGACGCGCATGTTCAACCATTTGAGGTTGTAATTCGACACCGATGGTGTTCCTTCCTAATCGCTGTCCTTCAATGAGCGTCGTTCCTGATCCTGCGAAGGTGTCTAAGACCCAATCACCCTTCTTAGTATAGCGACGCATCATCTGATAGGGGATTTGGGGGACGAAGTTACCCCAATAACCTGCTGTGTGAACTCCAGAACTATCACGCCGATCAATAAGCCACAAACTATCAGTATATATATCATCGTACTCTTTCCACCGATTGAGGTTTATGTCGTTAATGGAAACCGTTTTTACCTCGAGAATGCTCTTAAGTAAACGTTCAACATAGTATTGTGCTCGATCAATTGTTAGAGAGTCAGATATTTGGTCAAGTTCGGAAATTAGGTAGTTTTTGCTGAAATCAGCAGTTCGTGTGCCATCGCTATTATTTCGTAACTCGTCGTTAGGATCACAGATGCGACGCTTAATTTCTGTAATAGCATGGCGTAAACTGAGCATTGAGTTGATAGATTGACATTTTTGGATAATATCTACCAGAATCGCTTCGTTCAGGTGGAGCATCTCATCTGGTGATCCGAAATAGTCATCTTCGAACAGGGGAAGATTTTGGAGCATGCGCTCACTCATATAATCACTCCTTTATTCTGTTTTAAGGATTTTCCTCCGCTCATTCTGGTTGTATGCCGAAAGTTGTGCATATTCGTAGCGCAAGATTAATCTTGCGCTACTGTTACGCAAAAATTGAGACACTGCCATCGTTCTTCTTGAATGATCGAGTCAGGCGTGTGACGCACTCCGCGCATACAACAGTACATTTGCACCTATGCTATGCCTTAAGCCTGCTGAAGCGAGGCTGGCGGCGGTTGGTTGTGCCGGTTCCCATCTCTTTTATCGTCTGGCGGCTTTTATGCGGCGTTGGACAGTCCAGTGCATGTCGCTTTCTTCGATCATTCGATGTCGTCATGGCGAACGCCTCAACGCAATCGCTTCGATCTCCACCCGCGCATCGCGTGGCAACCGCGCGACCTGGATCGTCGAACGCGCTGGCGGATTAGTGGCGAAGAATTCGGCATAGACAGCATTCATGGCGGCGAAGTCGCTCATATCGGCAAGGAAAACCGTCGTTTTGACCACTTGATCGAGCGAACTGCCTGCGGCTGTGAGCACTGCCTGAAGGTTTGCCAACACCTGGCGCGTCTGCACCGCCACGTCCCCTTCGACCAGAACGCCGTCGGGAGTCAGCGGAATCTGCCCCGAGCAAAACACGAAGCCGTCAGCAATGATCGCCTGTGAGTATGGACCAATCGCCTGCGGCGCATCTGGTGTTTGTACGACTGTACGATCCATGGGCACGCCCCTTTCTGCTGAAGTAGATGCCGGGACTATTGTAGCAGAAACATTCGAGTATAATACGGTGCGTGAGGAGTAAGACGATTTCAGGCGATCCGCCTGCACTACAGCCAACCGTCAGCGCGTATGCGCGCCTGACGCTGCGTTATCGTGATGCGCGTCTGGCGCTGGTTGTTGTGCTGGCGCTTCTGGTGGGCATCTTTGCGTATCAGGCGCCGGTTGATGCGACGATCTTCGTCGGTTGGCCCGGCGACCGCCTGTTTTTGCAGGCAAGCGAGGGCGCTGGCGCTGCCGACCGGTTCACCTTCTACGGCGATGAAATCACCGCTGACGCGCCGGGGGGGCGCAGCCGCTGGACGCACCAGGGAGCGCGGATTGATCTGGCAGGTCTGGGCAAGGGTGCGCTTGTGGTGACGGTGCGCGCGCAGGGGTGGCCCCCCGATGCCCTCAACCGCGCGACGCGCCAGCCGGAGGTGACGGTCATAGCGGACGATACGTTCATTGGACGCTTCACGCCAGGCGAACAGTGGGCAGAGTACGATGTCGCTGTTCCCGCCGAGGTGCGGCGCAGCAATGACCTGACGCTGATGCTGGTTGCGTCGGATGTCTTCACCAGCACGAGCATCTACAACGATCCTCGTCCAAAAGGAATCCGCATCGACGCTATTCGGGTGCGCAGCGTCGGTGATGGTCCATTCGTGCCTGCGCTGGCGCCGGTGCTCTGGTTGACGGTGGGTGGAGGGGTCTGGTTTCTGGCGCTGGCAGGGGGCACTCGCAAGCCAACGTTTGCCTTCGTTGCTGCGACGCTGCTCGTCAGCGGTGCAGCGCTTGCGCTGGCGGCGGCGCGCATCTGGACGGTTGTACTGTTGCCATGGCTCGCCGGGGCCGGCATTGCGCTGCTGATCTGGCAGCATCGCGTCGCTCTGGTGCGCCATCCGCTGCGCCTGGCGCGCCGCTTCACGCGCGGGTCGGCGCTCGGCTATGGGCTGCTGGCGGCAACAGGCGCGTGGCTGGTGGCGATGATCATTCAGTATGCCCCGCCGATGCCGCGCCTGGAACAGTTCTGGGAGTTTTTTCCCGACTCGCTCATCTATACGCTGATCACGCTGGGCAGTCTGGCGCTGATCCTGGTCTACGGGCGCAATGGAGTGCCCCGCCTGGCGCAGGCGACGGTGCGCATGGCAGGTTCGCGGCGCGGTGCGACGCTGACGCTGACGCTCCTGCTGGCAGTGTGGGTTGGCTATCTGGGGGCGGTCATTCTGGCGATGCCATATGTCGGGCATGCCGACTATGCCGATAATGCGGTCGTGGCGCGCAATCTCCTTGCCGGACGAGGATGGACGGTCGATTATGTGACGCAGTTCTACCGCCTCTACGACGGTGTCACGCGCCCGCAGGAAACATGGCCCCTGCTGCAACCGGTGTGGGTGGCGTCTTCGTTTGCGCTTTTTGGCGTCAGTAATTGGGCTGCGAAGATTCCGAACCTGCTGTTTCTCACTGTGCTGGCGCTGGCGGTCTATCAGGCTGGCGCGCGCCTGTGGGACCGGCGCGTCGGATTGGTTGCAGTCGTGTTGCTCATCACCAGTCATCTCTACTTCAAACTGGTAATCTATGTGACGAATGACCTGGGGTTTGCGCTGTTTGCGTTCGGCGCACTGCTGCTGCTGTATCGCGCCTGGGGTGCGCCGGATGCGATGGCGCTCGCGTCGCGTTTGCGCTTTGGGAGCATATCGCAGCAATTGGCGTTGACGATCCTCTCTGGTGCGTTAACCGGTCTGATGCTCTTGCAAAAGCCGGGAAGCGGCGGGTTGATCGCGCTGGGCATGGGATGGTGGTTCCTGCGGGTGCGCTTTGACACCTGGCCGCGAACCCTGGCCGATCTGCGCACGCGACTGGCGCCCGTAGCGGCGTGGGGTGTGGTTGCGTTTGTGTTGCTGGCGCCGTATCTGGCGCGGAATATGCTCACCTTCGGCGTGCCGTTCTATTCGACCGAGGGCAAGGATGCGTGGGTGCTGGAGTACACGACATGGGATCAGATCTATGCCGTGTATACCACCGAGGAAGGGTTCAGTACGCTCGGCGTTCCCGACCGCAGCTGGATTCTGCGGTGGGGATTCGACCGCACCCTGGTCAAAATGGAGCGACAGGTGCGCGCACTGCGCGACTATCTGCTACCATCCTGGCAGCATGCCCCTTTCGGATTGAGCGAGTGGTTCGGGCGCGCCGACAAGGATCGCCTGCTGTTTGATCCAGGCGCGTGGCTGGCGCTCTTCGGCGCTATGGCTGTCATAGCATCACATCGCCGCCTGATGACCCTGCTCGGCGCAGCGTTTGTGCCATACACGCTGTTTCTGATCGTCTACTGGCACACGAATGAAGAACGTTACTGGGTTGTGGTGATGCCGTGGCTTGCGCTTTTCGCTTCGGCAACGCTGTGGTGCATCTATGACCGGATCGCTGCGCTGTCCGATGGTCGTTGGACGCCATTCGGGTTGCTGGCAGTCGTTGCACTGATAGCGGCGATCATCGCGCCGTCCTGGTCTCCAATCGCCGAAAAGGTGCGCGACGAACCGAACCTGTATCGCGCCGATCTCGACGCCTATGACTGGCTGAAGCGCAACACGCCGTCTGATGCCGTAGTGATGACGCGCAACCCGTGGCAACTCAACTGGCACAGCGAACGTCCGGCGCTCATGATACCGTACACGACCGACCGGGAGACCTTCCTGCGCCTGGCGCGCCGCTACAATGTGCGCTATCTGATGATCGATACCTTGCAGCGCCCTGAGCCGGAAGTGCGCCGCCTGCTCGATGCCATGATCGCCGATCCGGCATTGGGGTTCCGCGAAGTCTACCGCACACCAGTGTATCGCGCCGATTTTCGCGGCGTAACGAAGGAGATGATCGCCGTTGTGTACGCATTCCCGCAGTGAGGCGAGCGACGTTGAATATTGCATATGGGAAGACAGAGGCGTTGCATTGCAACGTCGCCGCGCGGGGGCAGGAGGAAACGCGACAAAGCAAAGTTATTGTCTCTGCGCCCTCTGTGTCGCTGTGGTTAAGAATAATGGTCCAGATATGAACATTCTCATGCTCACCTCGTCGTACCCAAAGTACGTTGGGGAGACGACAGCGCCCTTCGTTGAAGCGATAGCGGTCGGTCTGGCGCGACGGCGGCACACGGTGCATGTTGTTGCGCCGTTTCACCCCGATGTGCGGCGCGCGCCGGTTGAGTACGGCGTGCGGTTGCACTTTTACCGCTATGCCCCACACCGCGTTCTCAATGTCTATGGCTATGCCGAGTCGTTGCATGCCGACGTTGGTCTGCGCCGCACGGCGCTGGCGGCGGTTCCGTTTGCGCTGGCAGCGTCGCTCCGGGCGCTGCTGCACCTGACGCGCCATCACCGGTTCGATGTGATCCACGCGCACTGGGTGCTGCCAAATGGCGCACCGGCTATGCTTGCCGCCCGGTTGCGCAACCTGCCGCTGGTCGTCAGCCTGCACGGGTCCGATGTCTATCTGGCGTCCAGGGGATGGCCCCTCGCGCTGAGCGCCGTCGCCGTCTTTCGCAGCGCGGGCGCTATCACCGCGTGCAGCAGTGATCTGTATCAGCGCGCGCTGCGCCTCGGCGCGCCGCCTGCGCACACAACGGTCATTCCATACGGCGTTGATGCGCACGCCTTTCGCCCCGATCCGCGCGCTGGCATCCAGGTGCGCGCCGAATTGCACCTGCCACCTGATACGTTGCTTATTCTCGCCATGGGCAGAATGGTCTACAAGAAAGGATTCACCTTCCTGCTTGATGCGCTGCCGCACATCCGCGCACTGCATCCGCGTGCGACCCTGGTGCTGGCGGGGTACGGCGATCTCCTCGATGAACTGAAGGAGCATGCCAGGAGGCTCGGTGTCGCAGATGCGGTCATTTTTCCGGGGCAGCTTCCACGCGACCGCGCGGCGCGCTACGTCGCCGCCGCCGATGTGTATGTCGTACCCTCGGTGCGTGATGATGCCGGTAATGTTGATGGCCTGCCCAATACGCTCCTCGAAGGTATGGGAGCGGCGCGCCCGATTGTTGCGACTCGCACGGCCGGCATTCCCGATGTCATCGCCGATGGTGTGCATGGCCTGCTCGTCCCGGAACGCGACCCGGTGGCGCTGGCTGATGCCATCGTGCGTCTGCTGAGTGATCGCAATCTTGCAGCGCGTCTTGGAGAAGCGGCGCGCCGCCGGGTGCTGGACGAACTCTCCTGGGATGTGACGGCGGTGCGCTTCGAGGAGGCGTACCGTCATGCCGTTGAATGTAAACTTTAGCCCGCAGCGCCCCGGCGTCCCGCTGCGCGCCACGGCAATCATGACGTCATTGCAACAAGCAACCACGAAGGTCACCAATGGACACGAAGGAAATGCGCTTCATGTTGATTCACCTTTTCCCCTTCGTGCGCTTCGCGTCCTTGGTGGTGAAGCCTTCTATGACTTCACCACAACAAGCAACCACGAAGGTCACCAAGGGATACACAAGAAATGCGCTTTTATGTTTCTTCCCCTTCGTGCGCTTCGCGTCCTTGGTGGTGAAGCCGGTGTGCAGACGACATCGGCGCTGTAACCACGAAGGTCACAAAGGGACACAAAGGAAATGCGCTTCATTTTTATCAACCTTCGTGCGCTTCGTGTCCTTTGTGGTTAATCTTTTTTGCAGTGGACTCATTATTGTACGAATGACCGCACATGAGCATCAGTTCTCGGTTCTTGGTTCTTGGTTCTCAGTTCTCACTTCTCGATCACCATGCGCCAGTTTGTAACCGCCAGTCTGACCGCCTTCACCCGATGCGCTCGAGGACTCGCCGGCAGCCAGGCAGACGCCGCACATCGGATGACCTTGCTCATCGTCGCATTGACCGCGTTGGCGTTCGGGTTGCGCCTGTATCGCCTGGATGCGCAGAGCCTGTGGCTCGACGAGGGAAGTACATGGGTCGAGGTGACCGGCAAGGGATGGCTGACACTCTTCGGTGAATTGTTTAGCCCCACTGCTGGTTACCCGCTCTATCATCTGCTGTTGAAGGCATGGGTCCTCGTGGCAGGCGACTCGGAGTGGGCTTTGCGCTTCCCGTCGGCACTGGTAGGGGCGCTGGTCATCCCGGCGCTGATGGCGGCAGTTGACGAACTGCGCGTCGTTTCAGGGCGGATGAGTAAAGGGCGCGCATCAGCAGCGGTCGGCTTGCTCGCAGCGTTCTCGCCGTATGCTCTCTGGCACGCACAGGACGCAAAAGTCTACAGTCTGCTCATCCTGGCGTCGGCGCTGCTCATGTGGACACTGCTGCGCGCCGTGCGAACGGGTGCACGGCGTGCCTGGCTACTCTTCGCTAGCGTGTCCCTGATCAGTATCTTTGTGCATCGTCTGGCGCTCTTATCGCTGGCGGGCGCCGTGCTCGTCGTTGCCTTGCACCTGTGGCGGCGCGATTCCAGGATCGCGCACCAGTGGGCGATGCTGTGGGCGGCAGGGGCGCTGGCGCTGAGCATCGTCGGGGTTGCCGGAGTGATCCTGGCGACGCGCAACGAACGCTTAGGCAATGAGCGCAATGCCGTCGGCATGCTCGAAGGACTCTGGTTCACCTTTGCGCATTTCAGCCTGAACCGCTGGCCCGGCGAACTGGAGGGCTACCTGAGATTACCTGCTGTGATCTGGTTGCTGCCGTTTGGCGCTTTGACGGTGTGGGGCGCAGTGGCGCTGATACAGGATAGACGCGCAGGTCGCGGCGGCGCCGGCACTGTTCTGGCGCTCTTCCTGACGCCACTGGCACTGTTCGCAATTGTTCATACCCTGGCGCCGGTGTACGAAGCGCGGTATGCTGCATCGGCGTTTCCGGCATGGCTCCTTCTCCTGGCATATCCACTGATAACGCATGGGAATGAACATAACGCTGCGCGCCCGTCCAGGCGGTCGGCTGCGCATCCCGTCGTCACACTCCTGATCGTCGTTGCTCTGTTGGCGTGCGTTGCAACGCTCATGCAGCCAGGAAAGGGTCTCTTCAGCGGCGATCCGGTCAAGGAACAGTGGCGCGAAGCGGTCGCGGCCCTCGCTGCGCGCGTCCATCCCGATGATCTGGTGCTCGTGCATCCGCACTATGTGATGCCGATGTACACGTACTACGCTCCCCGCGTCACTCCCGATCCGCTGCCGCAGCCGGTCACATTCCCTGTGTTTGCCGAAGGTGACACATGCGGTATCGTCAACCCGACGCGGCAACAGATGCTCGAATGTATCCGGCGTCGCTTCGAGCCATTCTATAATCAGCAGGCGACCGGCAAAAAGCGTGCTCTGTTGCTGATCGCACCCGATCACGCACGGACGGTCGATCCGCCGCCGCTGCCGGTCGATCGCTTTGGGTGGGTCGGGTTACGCTTTCAGTATCCGCAACGCACCTGGCCCTGCGGTGGCATTGAGTTCGTCGGCGTGCTTCTCATGTGCCAGAGTTTCCCCGAAACCTTCAATCCTGGCAGTCCGGGAATGATCCCGCAACCGGCTCAACCGCTCGAAGCGGTTTTCGGCAGCGAGTTGCGCCTGCGCGGCGTGACATTGGCGCTTCATGGCGGCGCTGCGCGAGCAGGCGGCGCACTCCCTGTCACCCTCTATTGGGAAGCGGTCGCGCCGCCGTCCCGCGACTATCGTATGTTTCTGCACCTCTGCCGCGACTGTGATATTCCGCCCCGTGCCAACGATGACGGACCGCCGCTCGGCGGGTATGCGCCCGCCGGGATGACCACCACCTGGCGTGTCGGCGATCCGGTGCACGATGAGCGGACGCTGACGCTGCCCCATGACCTGCCGCCTGGTCGGTACACCTTGCTCCTGGGGGTCTACAGCGGTGATGGCGCGCCTGCCACGCGCCTGCCGATCACAATGTCTGCGCCAACGCTTCCTGAGAATCGCCTTGTGCTGGGAACTGTTGACATCGCAGCGCCGTAATGCCAATGACGATTGACGATGCCGCATGCTGGTCATTCCGAGCGCAGCGACTTGTCATTCCGAGCGCAGCGAGGAATCTGCGCGGGTCGCGCACGACCCCTCGCGCTGCTTGGGGTGACCATGCTGGATGTTCACAGGTCATTGGTATCAGTCCTCACGCCAGTTCGTTCCAGTTTTCGCTATAGTGATCGACCACTACCGCAACATGCGGATTCGCCTGAATGTTCTGCACCCGGCGCAGCCGCATCGCCTCTTCTCGTTTCCGCCTGGCATCGATCGGGGTGTACAATCGTCCATCAAAGGCATACACGATTGGTATCACCACGGGGCGCCCATTCGCATCGACTGTCGCCATGCGCGCCATGCCGCCCCCGAATGACGAAATCGCGTTCCCATGCAGTCATGATCTACTCCTTCGGGTATAATGCGACATGGAGAGTTCGTGTGGATACCCGTCATCTGCCCAACCTGCTTGGTCTGTTTCGGATTGTCGCAACGCCGGCGCTCTACGTTCTGATTGCGCTCGGCACACCGACCGGCGACCTGAGCGCTGTTGTGTTGTTATTGTTGATGGCCGCCAGCGATATTGCTGATGGTCGGATTGCGCGTAAACTAAAAGTGGTGTCGCCACTTGGCGTGTTTCTCGATACCATTTCTGACAAAATCTTCGTTGCCGGGGCGCTGTTGCCGATGGTCGAACGCGGGCTTCTTCCCGGTTGGACGGCGTTGATCATCATTATCCGCGAATTTGCGGTGTCGGGGTTGCGCTCCTACGCCGCCGCCGAAGGCGAAGTGATCGCAGCGCGACAGTGGGGGAAGCAGAAACTGGTGTTCACCGTTGCGGCGCTGATATGGTGTCTGGTCGATGCGGCAGCGCGCGCATCACCCGGTGCGCCAGGAGCGCTGCTGACTCTGGCATCGCTCTGGCCCCTCGTGCTCGGTATTGCCCTGGTCTGGACGATCGGTTCGGGCGTGGAGTATTTCTGGAAAGCGATGCCGTTATTGCGGCGGTGAACGTAGGGCGGGAGGCGAGAGGCAAGGGGTGAGAGGGTTGCAGATTGAAGGTGGGAAGGTTCCAGGTGGAAACGCTGCACCGCAGTGTCTCGAGATGTTGAACGTGTACAAAGAATGCGGGAGGGCGTATCACGCGCTTCTCTGCGCCCTCTGCGCCTCTGTGGTTCAAAAGCGCAGGCGCGAAGAGTCGTACCTTGAAGGAGGGCAGGAAGGGTGCAGGTGGAAGGCGGGGCTTATTGAGACGCGCATCAACGAGCCGATTTCAAGCGCATCCGTAAGCCGATCGAAGATGCTGTCGTGACTCGGAGAGTGCTGCGAATGCGGGAGGGCGTATCACGCGCTTCTCTGCGCCCTCTGCGCCTCTGTGGTTCAAAAGCGCAGGCGCGAAGAGTCGTACCTTGAAGGAGGGCAGGAAGGGTGCAGGTGGAAGGCGGGGCTTATTGAGACGCGCATCAACGAGCCGATTTCAAGCGCATCCGTAAGCCGATCGAAGATGCTGTCGTGACTCGGAGAGTGCTGCGAATGCGGGAGGGCGTATCACGCGCTTCTCTGCGCCCTCTGCGCCTCTGTGGTTCAAAAGCGCAGGCGCGAAGAGTCGTACCTTGAAGGAGGGCAGGAAGGGTGCAGGTGGAAGGCGGGGCTTATTGAGACGCGCATCAACGAGCCGATTTCAAGCGCATCCGTAAGCCGATCGAAGATGCTGTCGTGACTTGGAGAGTGCTGCATGATCGATTGTGATAGTGTGCCTGCAAAGGTGGCGATCATCCAGCGCTGTCTCGACCGCATCCGGTCGGTCACCGGCATGGACCCGGCGAGTCTTGATGACATTGACCGGCATGATATTGTTGTGCTCAACCTGCAGCGCGCCGTGCAGTCTGCAATCGATCTCTGCGCGCATACCTTTGCAGCGCATGGATACGAGATGCCGGCAACGCCGCGCGACATTTTTGCGGCGCTTGAGCAACGGGGGCTTTTTTCCACTGCATCGGCGCGGGCAATGCAGAAGATGTGCGGTTTTCGCACTATCGCCGTTCGTGACAATCGCAACCTTTCGCCGGATGTGCTCAAGGCGATCCTGGTGCATCACCTGTTCGATCTCGAAACGTTGTTATACCAATGACGATTGACGATGCCGCATGCTGGTCATTCCGAGCCCTTCGCTTCGCTCAGGGTAAACGCAGCGAGGAATCGAAGCGGGTCGCGCACGACCCCTCGCGCGGCTCGGGGTGACCATGCCGGATGGTCACAGGGAATGGGTATTCCTGCGAGATCCTGGCGCTGTTGCCGCCTTCTTTGCCTGATCAATCTCATTGAGTGGGTGGAGGAAGACCATGATCGACACCATGCCCGAATCCCGAACCCGTGTGCTTCATCCCGTCTCTCCCGATCGCCTTGCAGTACTGGACGCGATCCAGCGCCGCATTCTTTGGTTGGCAACGCTCATGGTCCATTATGCCAACCATGTGCGTCCGAACCCTGATGGGACGAAGATCGGCGGACATCAGGCATCTTCGACATCGCTCGTGACCATTCTGACGGCGCTTTACTTCCATTTTCTGCGGCCCGGCGATCGGGTGTCGATTAAACCCCATGCGTCGCCGGCGTTCCACGCGGTACAGTACCTGCTGGGGCGACTGCCGCGCGAGTATCTCACGACCCTGCGCGCCTACGGCGGTCTTCAGGCGTATCCCAGTCGCACCAAAGACCCTGATGATGTCGATTTTTCGACCGGCTCGGTCGGTCTGGGCGCGGTTGCGCCTGCTTTTGCGGCACTGGCGCATCGTTACGCAAAAATGCATTTTGGACGTGTGACATCGCAGCGCTTCATTGCGCTGGTCGGTGACGCCGAACTGGATGAGGGAAATGTCTGGGAGGCGATCCTTGATGAGGCGATGGAGGGTCTGGACAATCTGATCTGGATTGTCGATCTGAACCGCCAGAGCCTCGACCGAGTGGTGCCGGGCATTCGGGCGGCACGGCTGAAGCGCCTGTTTGCCGAAAATGGCTGGCAGGTGCTCGAAGCGAAGTATGGTCGTCGGTTGCAGGCGTTGTTTGGGCAACCCGGCGGTGACGCACTCCGGCAGCGCATCGACGATATGAGCAATGAGGAGTATCAGGCGCTCATCCGCCTCCCCGGTCACGAACTGCGCGCGCGTCTATGCGACGATCCGGCGGGCAAGGGCGATCAGATTGCGGGCGTCATTGCAGGCGTTTCCGACGATGCGTTGCCGTCCGTCCTCTCGAACCTCGGAGGGCATGATCTGGAGGAACTATTCGATGTGCTGGCGCATGCAGACGCTTCGGCAGGCAGACCGACCGTTATTTTCGCGTACACGATCAAAGGTTGGGGATTGCCAATCGCCGGGCATCCGCTCAACCATTCGATGCTGCTGACTGCCGAGCAGATTGAAGCGCTGCGTGTTGCGCACGGTATCGCTCCCGGCACGGAGTGGGACGCATTCTCGCCGGGCACACTCGAAGCCGATCTGTGCGCCGAGGCTGCGGCGCGCCTCTATCCTCCCGAAGAGCCGGAGGGGGTCGCCTGTGATCCGGCGCTGGTTCCTGCCAATCTGGACGTTGCCGTGCCGGAACGCACCAGCACCCAGGATGCATTTGGGCGCCTGCTGGTGCGCCTGGCGGATACCCCAATTGGCGAACGTGTCGTGACATCATCGCCCGATGTCTCCGTTTCGACCAACCTGGCGGGCTGGATCAACAAAACCGGCGTGTTCACACCTATCGAACACCCCGATTATGAGACCGAGTCGTACCGTCTGCTGCGCTGGAAACGCGGACCGTCCGGCAGGCACATCGAACTGGGCATCTCCGAAATGAACCTCTTCATGCTACTCGGCATGATGGGGTTGTCTGCGGAACTGTGCGGGCAACCGCTCATCCCGATCGGCACCGTCTATGACCCGTTCGTCTGTCGTGGACTCGATGCGCTGATCTACAGTGTCTATTCTGGCGCGAAGTTCATCTTTGCCGGAACGCCGTCGGGGATCACCCTATCACCCGAAGGTGGCGCGCACCAATCGATTATTACGCCGTCGATTGGCGCAGAGCTGCCGAAGTTGCGCGCGTATGAGCCATGCTATGCGCAGGAGGTGGAATGGCTGCTGCTGGAAGCGATCCGTGAGTGCTGCGATCGCGCGCATGGGCAGGCGACCTACCTGCGCCTCTCGACACGCCCCGTCGATCAGGCGCCGTTCAGCGCCGTGTTGCAACGCCTGGGGAAAGAGGAACTGCGACGGCAGGTTCTGATGGGCGGGTATCGCCTGCGCGACTGGCGTTTCGGCGATCAGACGATCATTGCGCGGCGGGCGAATGGGCAACCCTACCATGTGCTTATTGCCGGGGCTGGCGCCATTGTGCCCGAAGCGCTGGCAGCCGCCGATCTGCTGGAACGCGAAGGCGTAGCGGTGACGGTTTTGAATCTGGTCAGTCCGAAGCGCGTCTTTGAGCGCTGGCGCGCAGGGCGCGACCACAATCCGCTCGGTTGGCTGATTCTGCCAGAAGAGCGCCGTGCGCCGATCATTACCATGCAGGACGGCGCATCGCACAGCCTGGCATGGCTGGGAAGCGTCTACGGCGCGCCAGTGACGGCGCTGGGAGTGGATGACTTCGGGCAGTCGGGCGCGCGCGCCGACCTCTACCGTCATTTCGGAATCGATCCGCTGAGCATTGCCGAGGCGGCGTTCCGCGCATTGGATGAATGAAGCAACCCTGCACGCCGTTGTGCAGGGTTGCACCGATGAGATTCAGGCGCAACGAATGCGCCCAAATCCCGGATATAATCGGGGGTCGGCGCGTAACTAAGCCTGAATCTTCAGTTGCCAGGCTATCGTTAAGTCGTCGCCGGCGGGTTGCGGCGCGCCTCGATGAATGAGCGCACGCCAAGCGCCACATAGATGCCGCAGATAAGCGCCATGGCAATGTTTGCACCGGTCGCCGCGTTCAGTTCAAACGAGCCGAGCGATGGGATGATGCGGCTCAGTGGCGCGATGAACCCAAGGGCGCCGAGCGCAACCGCGATGTGCATCATTGTCTTGCGGCGCTGCCCATGCTGTGCCAGCCAGCCGAGCAGGATGAGCGGCACGCCGAAAAACGCCGGAATGAGCGCCGTGATGCTCGACATACCTGTGCCGAAATATGTTGACAGCGCCAGGACCGTGAGCGCTGCACCGGCAATGATGGTGTTCCTGGGCATCGTTCCCTCCTTCGCAGTCATAGGATGCCGTTTGAGTACATTCTTATTATACAATGTTCGCCGTTGTCTCTCAGGGTTGCCTTCCCTATCAAAATATGTGAATTTCTTCCCGAATGCCTGTAAGGATTGTCCGATGAGCCGCATTGCCGATACCTTTGCCCGATTGCGCGCTGCCGGTCGCACAGCGCTGATGCCTTATCTGATGACCGGCTATCCCGAGCGCGATTCGGTGCTGGACCTTGCGCCGGCGCTGGAGGATGCCGGCGCCGATCTGTTCGAGCTTGGCGTCCCGTTTTCCGATCCGCTCGCCGATGGCGCGACGATTCAACGCGCTTCTGAACGCGCGCTTGCGAATGGTGTTCGTCTCGAGCACTGCATTGCAACCATTGCCGTATTGCGCGAACGTGGCGTGCGCGCGCCGATTGTGCCAATGGGGTATTACAACCCGTTTTTGCAGTATGGTCTCGCGCGTCTGGCGCGCGATATGGCAGCCGCCGGCGCGGATGGGTTGATTATCCCTGATTTGCCGCCGGAAGAAGCGCAGGAGTGTCACGCCGCCTGCCGCGAATATGGTCTCGATCTGATCTTCTTCGTCGCACCCACGACCCCTGATGAGCGCATTGCCCGCATTACTGCGCTCGCCAGCGGTTTCATCTATTGCGTTTCGCTGACCGGCGTCACCGGCGCGCGGCGCGAATTGTGGAGCGGACTGCCCGCCTTCCTGGAACGGGTGCGGCGTCACACCACCCTGCCGCTCGTTGTCGGGTTCGGCATCAGCAGCGCCGATCATGTGCGTGAGGTCGGCAGGCATGCGGCAGGTGCGATTGTCGCCAGTGCGCTGATCAACGTTATCGAACAGTCGCATCCTGGCGAATATGTCGCGCGCGCGGCTGAGTTCGTGCGGTTGTTGCGCGGCTGACTGAGGGCGCATCAATGCATTGACTTCACTACAAAAAGCGGTAACCACGAACGAACCACGAAGGTCACGAAGGGACACGAAGGACATGCGCTTCATGGTTCTTCCCCGTCGTGCGCTTCGGGTCCCTGGCGGTTGAGCCTTCCATGACTTCACGGCAACAAGCAACCACGAAGGTCACGAAGGGACACGAAGGACATGCGCTTCATGGTTCTTCCCCGTCGTGCGCTTCGGGTCCCTGGCGGTTGAGCCTTCTATGACTTCACGGCAACAAGCAACCACGAAGGTCACGAAGGGACACGAAGGACATGCGCTTCATTATCTATCGGCAGACGGGCGGAATAAATTCCGCGTTACGCAGTCACCAAGGGACACACAGGAAATGCACTTCATGTCTATTCCCCGTCGTGCGCTTCGGGTCCCTGGCGGTTGAGCCTTCCATGACTTCATGGCAACAAGCAACCACGAAGGTCACGAAGGGACACGAAGGACATGCGCTTCATTATCTATCGGCAGACGGGCGGAATAAATTCCGCGTTACGCAGTCACCAAGGGACACACAGGAAATGCACTTCATGTCTATTCACCTTCGTGCGCTTCGGGTCCCTGGCGGTGAAGCCGGTGTGCAGTGGACTCACTCATGCATTATGGATTGGATGTGATATAATCGGCATCAGCACGCCGCTTGCGGGGTTCGACCGTGCCGTCGCTCGCAATTGTCATTGTCAGTTACAACACATGTGATCTGCTGCGCGCGTGTTTGCGCTCTCTCCAGGAGAATGACGCGCATCACGCAGTCAGCATCTGGGTGGTCGATAATGCCTCGACCGACGGAAGCGTCGCAATGGTGCGCGCTGAGTTCCCCTGGGTGCGCCTGATCGTCAGTCCGCGCAACGGCGGTTTTGCCTATGCCAACAATCTGGCGATCCGTGCGATCCTCGACGAAGCGGGTCTGGCGGCAGCGCCCCATGGAGCGTCGGGCGCCGATTACATTATGCTCCTTAACCCGGATACAATTGTGCCGCATGGCGCACTTGACGGGTTGACCGCATATATGGAAACACATCCTGATGTTGGCGCCTGCGGACCAAAGTTGCTGCTGCCCGATGGCTCGCTCGACCTGGCATGCCGGCGTTCGTTCCCGACGCCAGAAGTCGCATTTTACCGGATGATCGGTCTGTCGCGCCTGTTCCCGCGCCATCCACGTTTTGCGCGCTACAATCTGACCTATCTGGACGAGAATAGTGAGGCGGATGTGGACGCGGTGGTGGGTGCGTGTATGCTGGTGCGTGCCAGTGTCGCGCGCGAGGTTGGTCTGCTTGATGAGGCGTTCTTTATGTACGGCGAAGACCTTGATTGGGCATATCGCATGAAGCAGTACGGCTGGCGCATCAGATATGTTCCATCGGTTACGGTGTATCACCACAAACGCGCATCGAGTAGCCAGCGCCCGGCGCAGACGATCCGCTGGTTCTATGATGCAATGCGCATCTTTCATCGCAAGCATTTCGCCGCCACCACGCCAGCGTTGTTCAATGCCGTGATCGAAGCCGGTATTACGCTGAAGGAGTATCTCAGCCTTGGCAGCAATTTCCTCCGCCCCCCGATCGGGCGCCGCGTCGGGTAAAGCCACGCGCCAGCGCACGTGGGTGGTGCGCACATTGCTGATCCTGGCGCTGCTCGCCTGTGATTCGCTGGCGCTCAATACAGCGTTCCTCGCCGCTTTCCTGTGGACGGCGCGCAGTGATGCAGAGTTTGCGGTTGTCCTCGCTGCCGTCGGTCCGGCAACGTGGTTAACATCGCTGCTATTCCTGAATATCTCCATGGCGGTTGCGTTCATCGGGAGCAGCCTCTATTCGCTGCGGCGCGGTGTTTCGCGCGTGGATGAATTCTTCAAGATCATCGTGGCAGTGTCGCTTGGTACGTTTGCTACGCTGATTATTAATGCGATGCAACCACAGTTTGGACGCGACCCGCTTCCCTGGAGCGAAGGGGTGCTCGTGAGCGGGTGGGTTGGGGCGGTGACGGGAGTGACGGCGCTGCGTCTGGCGCATCGCTCGGCGCTGACGGCGCTGCGTCAACGCGGGATAGACGTGCGGCGCGTGATTATTGTCGGGACGCGCGATCCGGGTCGGGTGGTGCTCAACACGATTCGCCGACAGCCTGAAATGGGGTATCATGTCGTCGGCTTTATCTCGAACTCGACGCCGGTCGGTACGCTGGTCGAAGGCGTGCCGGTGCTCGGCAAACCGGCGGCGCTTGGGCGCGTTATCCGAGCGGCGCGCGCCGATGAGGTCATTATTGCTGTGTCGGGGCGCACGCCAGCGGAAGTGCTGGACCTGGTGGCGCTCGCTGAGGATGAATCGGTTGAGATCAAACTCTACCCCGACGCATTTCAGTTGATTACCAACAATGATGTGTCGATCGGTGATGTCAGTGGTCTGCCGCTGATTGGCATCCGCAACGTGGCGCTCGATAGTCCGGTGAACCGTGCCCTCAAGCGCAGTCTCGATCTGATGGTCGCCACCCTGGTGCTGACCCTTGGATCGCCGGTGATGCTGTTGATTGCGCTGCTGATCAAACTGGAGTCGCATGGTCCGGTCTTCTTTGTGCAGGAGCGCGTTGGTCTCGACGGCAAGCCGTTTCCGACGTTCAAGTTTCGCACGATGCGCGTCGATGCGCCGCAGATCGGCAACTGGACGACGAAGGACGACCCGCGCGTGACGGCGCTGGGGCGCTTTCTGCGGCGCTACAGCCTCGATGAACTGCCGCAGTTTATCAATGTCGTTCGCGGTGAGATGAGCGTCGTTGGTCCACGCCCCGAACAGCCGGTGTGGGTCGAGCGGTTCAGCCAGAGTATTCCACGCTATATGCGTCGCCACAAGCAAAAGGCGGGTATCACCGGTTGGGCGCAGGTCAATGGGTTGCGCGGTGATACCAGTATCGAGGAACGCACCCGCTATGACCTCTACTATGTCGAAAACTGGTCGCTTCTGTTTGATATAAAAATTATTATCAAGACGATTGTGGATATTCTGACAGGAAAAAATCGAGGGTACTGATGACGCCTCTCTATCAGTTGACGGTTGCTCAGGCGCGCGAGATGCTGGCGCGCGGCGAGATTTCCTCGTTGGAATTGACCGACGCGCTGCTGACGCGGATTGCCGCTGTGGAACCGAAGGTGCGCGCGTTTCTTGTGGTTGATGCCGCTGGCGCGCGGGCACAGGCGCGCGCAGCCGATGCGCGTCGTGCGGCCGGCGATGCGTCGCCGTTGCTCGGTATTCCAATGGGTATCAAGGATGTGATTTCGACGCAGGGGCTGCGCACGACCTGCGCCTCGAAAATGCTTGAGAACTATACACCGGTGTACGATGCGACGGCGGTGGCGCGGTTGAAGGCAGCAGGTGCGGTGATCCTCGGCAAACTCAATTGTGATGAGTTCGCCATGGGGTCCTCGACCGAGAACAGCGCCTTTCAGCAGACGCGCAATCCCTGGAACCTTGAACGGGTTCCAGGCGGTTCATCCGGCGGTTCAGCAGCAGCCGTCGCTGCCGGCGAGGCGCCGGCTGCCCTTGGCACCGATACTGGCGGCTCGATCCGCCAACCGGCGGCGCTCTGCGGCATTACCGGTCTCAAGCCGACCTATGGGCGCGTGTCGCGCTACGGACTGGTGGCGTTTGCCTCGTCACTCGATCAGATCGGTCCGATGGCGCGCACGGTGCGCGATTGTGCGATTGTGCTCCGGGTTATCGCCGGGGCGGATCCGTTCGACGCTACCTGCACCGATTATCCGGCGCCGGATTACGAAGCGGCGTTGACGGGTGATATTCGTGGGTTGCGCATTGGCGTTCCGCGCGAGTACTTCGTCGCCGGTATGCAACCCGACGTCGAGGCGGCGGTGCGCACTGCCATCGAGGTTCTGCGCGAACAGGGCGCGGAGGTGTGTGAGATTAGCCTGCCACATACCCCATATGCGCTGCCAGTTTACTACCTGATCGCTCCCGCCGAAGCCAGCGCCAACCTGGCGCGTTTCGATGGCGTGCGCTATGGGTTGCGCGTTCCAGGCGAAAGTTACTTCGATGAACTCGAACGCACCCGCGGCGCCGGGTTCGGTCCAGAAGTTCGCCGCCGCATTATGCTGGGAACGTATGCGCTCTCGGCAGGGTACTACGATGCCTATTATAAACGCGCCCAACAGGTGCGTACCCTCATTCGCCGCGATTACCAGCAGGCGTTCGAGCAGGTCGATGTTATCGCGGCGCCGACGACGCCGACCGTTGCGTTTAAGATCGGTGCGCACACCGATGATCCCCTGGCGATGTATCTGGAGGATGTCTGCACCCTGCCGCTGAATCTGGCAGGATTGCCGGGTCTTGTGGTTCCGTGCGGGTTTGCCGAAGGATTGCCGATTGGGCTGCAACTGATCGGGCGGGCATTCGATGAAGAGTCGCTCCTGCGCGTCGGCGATGCCTATCAGCGTGTGACCGACTGGCATACGCGGATGCCGGAAGTGCGCGAGGACGGTTCCGCTTGAGGGTCGCGTTGGCTCATTTTGTCCCTTGTTCCCATGTCTCTCTCATGCGTCGGTCTGCCAGGCGCATGCTGAACATGGACAACACAATTCGGCATGCGCGCTGCGCCCGGCGGCTGAATCCGCAGGCTCCGCCACGCAAAGCCTGCCTGCGCGGGCTGGACGGGGCGAGATTTCAGTCTCCGCGTCGATCCCAGGCGCCGGTACTTCCATCCCCATACCCCACGCGAGTGATGCAACCGGAAGGTTGCCGGAATACGTCACAGGAGAGCCTGGTCAGCAGCCCCCAGTAGGGCTTCCACGTCCTCAGTGGGGGGGCTTCTACCAATGACGATTGACGATGCCGCATGCGTGTCATTCCGAGCCCTTCGCTTCGCTCAGGGTAAACGCAGCGAGGAATCTCAGCGGGTCGCGCACGACCCCTCGCGCTGCTCGGGGTGACCATGCCGGATGGTCACCGGTCATTGGTATGAGAGATGAGAGAGGCGAGGCGCGAGGGGAGAGGTGCGAGGGGAGAGAGGGGCGAGGCGTGAGGCGTGAGGTGCGGGGGGCGAGAGGGGAGAGGGGAGAGGGGAGAGGCGAGAGGGGCGAGGCGAGAGGGGAGAGGGGAGAGGGGAGAGGCGAGAGGCGAGAGGCGAGAGGGGAGAGGCGCGATACCAATGACGATTGACGATGCCGCGTGCTGGTCATTCCGAGCGCAGCGACTTGTCATTCCGAGCGCAGCGAGGAATCGAAGCGGGTCGCGCACGACCCCTCGCGCTGCTCGGGGTGACAATACCGGATGGTCACCGGTCATTGGTATGAGAGGTGAGAGAGGCGAGGCGTGAGGCGTGAGGCGTGAGGTGCGAGGGGAGAGAGGGGCGAGGCGAGAGGGGAGAGGCGAGAGGCGAGAGGCGAGAGGCGAGAGGCGAGAGGCGCGATACCAATGACGATTGAAGATGCCGCGTGCTGGTCATTCCGAGCGCAGCGACTGGTCATTCCGAGCGCAGCGAGGAATCTAAGCGGGTCGCGCACGACCCCTCGCGCTGCTCGGGGTGACCATGCCGGATGGTCACCGGTCATTGGTATGAGAGATGAGAGAGGCGAGGCGCGAGGGGAGAGGGGCGAGGGGAGAGGGGCGAGGCGAGAGGGGAGAGGCGAGAGGGGAGAGGGGAGAGGGGAGAGGCGAGAGGCGCGAGGGGAGAGGGGCGAGGCGAGAGGGGCGAGGCGCGAGGGGAGAGGGGAGAGGGGAGAGGGGAGAGGCGAGAGGCGAGAGGCGAGAGGGGAGAGGCGAGAGGCGAGAGGGGAGAGGCGCGATACCAATGACGATTGACGATGCCGCGTGCTGGTCATTCCGAGCGCAGCGACTTGTCATTCCGAGCGCAGCGAGGAATCGAAGCGGGTCGCGCACGACCCCTCGCGCTGCTCGGGGTGACAATACCGGATGTTCACAGGGAATTGGTATGAGAGGTGAGAGAGGCGAGGCGCGAGGGGAGAGGTGCGAGGGGAGAGAGGGGCGAGGCGTGAGGCGTGAGGTGCGGGGGGCGAGAGGGGAGAGGGGAGAGGGGAGAGGCGAGAGGGGCGAGGCGAGAGGGGAGAGGGGAGAGGGGAGAGGCGAGAGGCGAGAGGCGAGAGGGGAGAGGCGCGATACCAATGACGATTGACGATGCCGCGTGCTGGTCATTCCGAGCGCAGCGACTGGTCATTCCGAGCGCAGCGAGGAATCTAAGCGGGTCGCGCACGACCCCTCGCGCTGCTCGGGGTGACCATGCCGGATGGTCACCGGTCATTGGTATGAGAGGTGAGAGAGGCGAGGCGCGAGGGGAGAGGTGCGAGGGGAGAGAGGGGCGAGGCGAGAGGCGAGAGGGGAGAGGCGAGAGGCGAGAGGGGAGAGGCGAGAGGCGAGAGGCGAGAGGCGAGAGGCGCGATACCAATGACGATTGACGATGCCGCGTGCTGGTCATTCCGAGCGCAGCGACTGGTCATTCCGAGCGCAGCGAGGAATCTAAGCGGGTCGCGCACGACCCCTCGCGCTGCTCGGGGTGACAATACCGGATGTTCACAGGGAATTGGTATGCAGCCGGGGGATTGCCCGAGGGAGAGAAGGGGGGAGAAAATACCCCTCCCCACAAGGGGTTTAAGGGTGGGCCGAACACTTGAGCGAACACCAGCACGCCCGGCGGGGGACGGACCCGTGCGCGGCGCCGATCTTCCCGCTCCCGTGCGCGGGAGCGGGGCAGGGGGCGAAGGGGATTGCTTCGCCGCCTGCGGCGGCTCGCAATGACTGTGTGCTTCGACCGGCTGCGCCGGTGGCGCTAATGCCCCGTTGGGCTGCGGGGCGAAGGGGATGGCTTCGACCGGCTGCGCTGGTGGCGCAGTGACAGTTTGCTTCGCCGCCTGCGGCGGCTCGCAATGACCGCGTGCTTCGACCGGCTGCGCCGTGATGAGATTGATTCGACCGGCTGCGCCGGTCTCGCAATGACAGTTTGCTTCGACCGGCTGCGCCGGTGGCGCAGTGACGAGAGTGCTTCGACTGGCTGCGCCGGTCTCGTAATGACAGGGGCAGCACCCTCCCTCGTTTAAGGGCGGACCGAACCCCGCGCGCACCCTGGTTGATGAACGCCCCTCTCCCGCACGCGGGAGAGGGGCAGGGGGTGAGGGCAACACTATGCGCATGCGTATTGTTCGCCTTCGCACACCAAATCGACTTCTTCGGGCGCACTCTCATGTCGTCCGCAGGCGCTCGACGAACGCAGCGTGGGTCGGGTCCGCCAGGCCGCGCTGGAGCGCGGCAAGGAGCGCCGCAGCATCGCCCCTCCACAACGCCGCCGGTTCGAGCCACAAGCCGGGGAAGGCGCGGCTGCGCAGCGTGCCGTCGGCTTCCAGCGGCAGCGGCGTGAACACCCCCTCGCGCAGTTCCCACCAATCGACGCGCTGCTCGTACGTCTGCGCCACCAGGTACTCGCGCACGCCGACGCGCGCATAGACGCGCTTTTTGTCGTGCAGGTCGTAGGCGGCGCTGCTGGCGGCAATTTCGACGATCAGGTCGGGCGGACCTTCGATGTAGTCGTCGCCGGTGACGCGCGAGCGCCCGCCGTGGTGCGGTTCGAGGCGCAACAACGCATCCGGCTGGTGTTCGTTCTCGAAGTCCAGCACAACCGTAGCATTGTCGCTGAAGTCAATGCCTGGAGTTGCTGCCGCATATGCGATAATCCATCCGACCAGCAGGCTATGAGGTTTGCCGTGCTGGCGGTGACGCACCGGTGATGCCACGTAGACGACTCCATCGATCAGTTCAGCCTTCTTGATGTCGGGGTGCAGCGCATAGCGCCGGACGAACTCGGCGCGCGTCAGGCGGTCGCCGGAGTGCAACGGCGGGCGCGCGGCGGGCGCGATGTCGGTGGAGATGCGAGATGTGATGTCAGTTTCAACGCTCATTCCTGTTCTCCGGCTGACGTCCGCAGGCGCTCGACGAACGCGGCGTGGGTCGGGTCCGCCAGCCCGCGCTGGAGCGTGGCAAGGAGCGCCGCAGCATCGCCTGCCCACAACGCCGCCGGGTCGAGCCACAAGCCGGGGAAGACGCGGCTGCGCAGCGTGCCGTCGGCTTCCAGCGGCAGCGGCGTGAACACCCCCTCGCGCAGTTCCCACCAATCGACGCGCTGCTCATACGCCTGCGCCACCAGGTACTCGCGCACGCCGACACGCGCGTAGACGCGCTTTTTGTCGTGCAGGTCGTAGGCGGCGCTGCTGGCGGCAATTTCGACGATCAGGTCGGGCGGACCTTCGATGTAGTCGTCGCCGGTGACGCGCGAGCGCCCGCCGTGGTGCGGTTCGAGGCGCAACAACGCATCCGGCTGGTGTTCGTTCTCGAAATCGAGCCGCACAGTCGCGTTATCGCTCCCATCGACTCCCGGCGTTGACGCGCCGTAGACGCCAAGCCAGGTTGCCAGAAGCAGATGGATTTTGCCATGCTGGCGGTGACGCACCGGTGATGCCACGTAGACGACTCCATCGATCAGTTCAGCCTTCTTGATGTCGGGGTGCAGCCCATAGCGCCGGGCGAACTCAACGCGCGTCAGGCGGTCGCCGGAGTGCAACGGCGGACGCGCGGCGGGTATGCCGGCAGGGGTGTGCGTTGCGATTTCGAGGTCAACACTCATAGCAGTGCTCCCGCAGAAAGTATAAACGCCTCGCGCGGGATGCGCAAATAACCGCCGACGCTCATCGTCCAAAAAAGACAACCATCAACGTGATGGCGAAAAAACCGAGTGATACGGCAAACAACCCATACCAGCGGCGGTAGAGGTGTGGCGGGCAGGGGTACGTCAACGGACGGATGAACACCTGAATGTACGCCATCGTTGCCACGAACTGCGCGACGAACAGCCCGATCTTCGTCAGCACCCAGGACGTCCAGCCGGTGTACAACTGCGCCAGCACGATGCCGGAGACCAGGACGCCGGCAAACACAACGTCGACGAACTTGACCTCGCGCCGAATGTAGGCGCGCAGAAGCGCGGCATCGCTCGTCACATCGCCAACAATCGTCGTCAGGCGCGACTCGAACGTGCGCACCACCAGGAGAGACGCAGCCACGGCGCCCATCCAGAGCGCAAAACAGACCACATGAACCAGAAGAAGAAACTGGTAGTACATTCAACGTTCACCATTCAACGTTTTCAGCCACTCCGTCAAATCGAGCAGCGCCTCAAGGTTGATTTCGTGCGCCATCGGGTATTCGCGGTAGGTGAGCGCCACACCGAGTTGGCTCAGAAAATCGCGGCTGGCGCGCCCATGGGCGATCGACACCACCTGGTCGTGCGTGCCGTGAATGACCAGGAATGGCTTGTTGATCAGCGCGGCGCGGTCTGGTAACTCGTCGATAATTGTTGAGGGCACAATACCGCTCAATACCGCCGCACCCGCTACGAGATCCGGGCGTGTCAGCGCAGTCAGCGCCGCCATCGTTCCGCCCTGGCTGAAGCCAGCGACAACGACCCGCGACGGGTCGGCATGGTATGCCTGCGTCGCCTGTTCGACGAACTGCGCCGTCACGTGTGCTGCGTGACGCGCCTGGACATCATCGACAGCAATCACACCATCTGGGGTGAAACCGATCTCGAACCAGGCATACATGCCCGGCATGAGCATAATCGGCGCGCGTGTACTGAGCACCAGAAACTGCGGATCAATATAGGGCGTCAGCCCGAACAGGTCCTCCTCGTTGCTGCCATACCCGTGGAAAAGGACGAGCAGCGGCGGATGCGGGTCATTGCCCGCTGCGGGGCGCACCAGATGATGGAGTGGCAGATGACGCGGTTCCACGTTCATGGTCCTCCGATAATTCGCCGCTGTACGCTGCATTGCGACAGTCGGAACCAAAACTCAGAACGGCAAGTCCAACGACGCCGCCGAGGATGCAGGCGGCGGGAAGCCAGGGCGCCGCCAGAAACGGCAGCGCCGCCAGGAGTGTGCCGGTTTCGGCAGCGTTCAACAACTGAACGCCGAGCGCAATGGCGCCAAAGCAACTGACCTGCAACGGGCGCAGGCGCGGTCTCACTGCGCACGACGCTCCTTCGTGTCGCTGTCGCAGGCGCACTGCCACCCCGCCGAGCAGCACGGTCAACGTCAGCCACACTCCGCCGGCGCCAGGCGCCAGGAAGGTATCGAACCAGCCAATGATCTGCCAGGCGGCGAACGCGCCAGCCGCAGTCAGGGCGAAGAGGATTTTCCAGTCTGTGCGACTCATGCCATTGCTCCAGCATACCGGCGCCGGTCAGGACGCGCGATGAGCAACGGGTGACGAGCATCTGCCCGTAAGTTGCTCCGGCGTCTTTATTGTACTCGAAGTTGGAGCGTCGTTTTCGAGATGATTATCTCGCGCTGCGGCATGATACAATGAAAGGTGAATGCTGTTCTTCGGGAAACGTATGATGATACCTTTCAAAACAATCGAAGCAATCAGTGATCGGATCGCGCAGGAGTTTGAGCCTGAACTGATTATTTTATTCGGTTCCTCTGCTTATGGTCATCCTCAAGAGGACTCCAATGTCGATCTCCTTGTGGTGATGCGCCATGATGGAAACAACGTTTACAAGGCTATTGACATCCTGAACCGGGTCCAGCCACCCTTTCCCATCGATCTCCTGGTGCGCTCGCCGGAAGAGTTCTGGCAGCGTATTGCGTTCAACGATCTCATTTCTGTGCGATATTCTTGCCAGAGGACGTATCTTCTATGCATCCGCTCACAGCAGAGTGGATCAGTAAAGCCAAGGGTGACTTCGCCACTGCGCAACGCGAGTTGCGCGCACGCAGTTCCCCGAATTATGATGCCGCTTGTTTCCCTGCGCAACAGTGTGTGGAGAAGTATCTCAAAACGCGCCTTCAAGAAGCAGGACAGGTTATTCCGCGCACCCACGATCTCGTGGTGTTGTTGAACCTGCTGCTGCCTGTCGAGCCTGCCTGGACGCACCTGGCTTCCGATCTTCGGGCGCGTACAGTCTTCGGCGAAGCGTTCCGCTATCCGGGTTCATCTGCCGACCGTACAATGGCGCGTGATGCAGTAAGGCGATGTGCTGCTGTACGAAAAGCGGTGCGCCAGTCATTTGGACTGTCGGTCTAACCTTTTCACATCGTGCGTATGCTATAATTGAGGTATGTCCTACAGCGATTTCAAACTGCCCGAACTGAAGCGTCGCTTTAACCTGATCCTGGAAGAAGACGTCGATCTCTTCAGCGCAGCGCCAGAAACGCCGGTCAGCGACTGGCTTCGGGCGACGTTGCATGAGACGCTCTCGGTCGCGTTGGCGATCAATACCGAGAAAGGGCGCTCTGAATTGATCATTGCGCCCATCCTGGTGGAGTTGCGCAAACAGACCGGGTACACCGTCAGCTTCTTTTCCGGCGTCGATTTTACCGTTGACCCGTCTCAGGGATTGAACGGCGTGTGTGATTTTATTGTCTCACTGTCGCCGGAGCAGCTCTTCGTCAGTGCGCCGGTGCTGATTATATTCGAGGCGAAGAATGAGGATATCAAGGGCGGCTTTCCGCAATGCATCGCAGCGATGATCGCAGCACAGCGCTTCAATGAGCGCGAAGGAAACGCTCTTCCGCTCATTCACGGCGCCGTTACGACCGGCACGAACTGGCGCTTCCTGCAATTGGATCAGAACGTCGTGCGCATCGATCGTCGCGAGTATTACGTCGATAATCTTCAGAAACTGCTTGGCATCCTGATGACGATAACCGGAAAACTGGCGGTTACCCCGACGCTTCCCTGACGGCGCGCCCCGGCAGCCAGATTGCGGCTATGAGCGCCAGCGCGCACGCTGCGACGGCGAAGAGGAATGTTTCACCCACGACCTGCGCCGCCACATCGATCAAAAACATCCGTACCTGATCAAAGTCTGCCAGCAGCGCCGGGTCTGCTGTGCGGCGCAGCGCATCCTGGCGCTGCACACCCCACAACGTCAGCGTTGAGACGCCAGCGGTCATGCCGATCAGTCGCAGGATGATGACCAGCGCCGACGCCGCGCCGCGTCGGTTGGGTCCGGCAGCCGTGATAATTGCCGAAGCCGTGGGTGCAAGCGCCATACCGATGCCGCAGCCTGCCAGTGTCAGCCCGCCGACCATCGTCCCGTAATCAGTGTCCGATTGCCAGCGGCTCATTGCCAGGTATCCTGCGGTTGCCACTGCCAGCCCGATCAGCGCCGGAAGGCGTTCGCCGAATCGTCCCGCCAGGCGACCACCAGGCCAGGCCAGCAGCGCCAGCGCCAGGGTCAGCGCCGACAGCACCAGACCAGTCTCCCACGCGCCTCGCCGCAGGATGTCCGGGTCGGTCGGGTAGAGTAGCCCCAGGCGGGTATTGATGAACAGTGGCACATTCGCAATCGCCAGCGCCAGCACGAACCCGATCAATACATTCATGATCGATGCCGCAACCGTTCCGCGCTGACGGAAGAGCGTCAGATCGAGCAGCGGGTCGCGCGCCCGCCGCTCGACCCAGATGAACGCCGCCAGCACAACCAGCGACGCCAGGGTCAAGGGCAACGCATATGGAGGTGGTCCGGGACGGTCGCCATAAAAATCGGTCTGCCCCAACTCGGCGCCGGCGCCCATGCCGATGTTGAATGCTGTCAGGCTGAGCGAGATCAACACCGCACCGCGCCAATCGAAACTGCCTGCTGCGCGGGTGATGACCAGCCGCCGTAGTGCCAGCCAGGTCAACGCCAGAGCAATGATACCAAATGGCACATTGAGCCAGAACAGCAGCCGCCAGTCATCGAATAACCGCATGAGCGCGCCGCCGTAGACATGTCCCACCATCCATCCGGCAGTGTCGACGGCGGCGATCACCCCCAGTGCCGCCGGACGCCGCTCCGGCGGGAAGAGATCGCTCACCAGCGCCATCGAGATCGGCACCAGCGCTCCCGCGCCGAGCGCCTGCACCACCCGTCCCAGGACCACCTCTTCGAGCGCCGGCGCGACCGCAACCACAATCGAGCCAATGGTAAAAATGGTCAGGCAGATCATGTAGGCGACGCGGCGCCCGTACAGGTCAGACAGGCGACCGGTAAAGGTCATGCTGATGGTGTAGGCAAGCAGATACCCGGTAATGATCCACGAAGCGCGGTGCAGTTCGGTTTCGATTGAGACGCTCAGATCGACCATGATCTTCGGCAGAACCGCTGTCACAATTGTCAGATCGACAGCGCCAACGAATACAGCGGCGCAGACCAGAGCCAGCGCCGCCTGTGGCTGCTGAAGCCAGGCGGAGATGCCGCGTTCCTGGACCGGCTGTGATGCGCTGATCGTTGCTGGTTTCTGTTCGAGCGTCAAAGGACCTCCTTTCTCACTGCTAGCACTCAATCGGCGCTCGCACCTCGACCGGTTGATCATAGGCGCTGAAGATCAGCGTCCAGGTGGTTGGCTCCGGCGTATCAGGCGCTTTGTCGACCAGCACGATCTTTGCCAACCGCAGCGTTTCCCGATCTGCCCAGATGTCGGCGACGACAGGTGCGGCGCCGATCACGCCGCCGCTGATCTCCGCCAGGCGCGCGCCGGGGATTGTGCCGCGCAAATGGTACGTCAGGCGTCCGTCCAGGTCCTCTTCGCCAACGAGGGTGATGGTTTCGATGCCGTCCTGAAGCAGGCGTTCAATTCCCTTTTGAGGATCGAACAGGATGGCGACATCGAACGCCTGCCCTGGCGCCAGGCACTGCCAGGCGCGCGTCAGTGGGTTGGTGATATACTGCTTGCCTGCCAGCGAGACAGTGCGCACCTCGCCAATGCCGGCGGCGCTGCGCAGTTTGAGCGTCGCCAATGCCCCGTCGGGTCGGCGAAGCGCGCCTTCGATCGACGTGATGACGAAGACGCGCGATGCGTCGCTGTATACCGGTTGACCTGTTACCGTAATCGAGAACGCCAGGCTCTGCGCTGCGCCTGTCGCCTGCCCGGCGCGCGCGCTTATTTCGGCTGGCGTCGGCGTCGGTGTGGGGGTGACGGTCGGCGCGCCTGCGCCACATCCTGCAAAGAAGCATGCCGCAACGACTATCAGCAGCGTTGCGCGCCAGTGTTGGAGCATCGGTCTCCTCCTCGGAACATCTGTTTTTAGAGATGTCGTATCATCAGCATTTCATCTTCGTCTTCGTATCCCAATGCCTGGTAGAATGCCTGCGCGGCAACATTGTCGCGCCCGGTCAGGATGCGCAGTTCTGTGGCGCCTGCCGCGCGCGCCATCCGTTCGGCGCGCGCCACGAGCGCCGATGCCACACCGCGCCGTCGGAACGCTTCAACCACGAACAGCTCGGTCAGTTCCGCATACATCACATCATAACAGAGCCAGGGTATCAGGCGCAGGCACGCGAAGCCAATAGCATCGTCGCCATGGTATGCAATCAGCGCGGATTCGATGCCGCTGCACCGGGCAAGTTGCTCCGCCATGCGCTGCGGCGACATCTGAACGCCGTTGAATGTGGCATTCAGCCACGCGAGCGCCTGGGCATCGGCGGCTGTCGCAACGCGGATTTCCATGGTATGCTCATGGTATCGTGCTGTCGTCTATTGCATTATATTACCTGTGAACATTCGGCATGGTCACTCTGAGCAGCGCGAGGGGTCGTGCGCGACCCGCGCAGATTCCTCGCTGCGCTCGGAATGACAAGAATAATGTGGCATTCAGCCACGCGAGCGCCTGGGCATCGGCGGCTGTCGCAACGCGGATTTCCATGGTATGCTCATGGTATCGTGCTGTCGTCTATTGCATTATATTACCTGTGAACATTCGGCATGGTCACTCTGAGCAGCGCGAGGGGTCGTGCGCGACCCGCGCAGATTCCTCGCTGCGTTTACCCTGAGCGAAGCGAAGGGCTCGGAATGACAAGAATAATGTGGCATTCAGCCACGCGAGCGCCTGGGCATCGGCGGCTGTCGCAACGCGGATTTCCATGGTATGCTCATGGTATCGTGCTGTCGTCTATTGCATTAGACCAATTCTCTGTGACCATCCGGCATGGTCACTCCGAGCGGAGCGAGGGGTCGTGCGCGACCCGCGCAGATTCCTCGCTGCGTTTACCCTGAGCGAAGCGAAGGGCTCGGAATGACACGCATGCGGCATCGTCAATCGTCATTGGTATTATACCCGCTGGATGCCATGCATGTCATTGTTCTCGGTGCGGGAGCCGCCGGTCTTGCCGCCGCTCGCCGTCTGCGCGACGCGGGAGCGACGGTTCAGGTACTCGAAGCGCGTCATCGCATCGGCGGAAGAATCTGGACCGATGAAACCTTTGCGCCGTTTCCTGTCGAATATGGCGCAGAGTTCATCCACGGCGAACATGCCGTGACGCACGCGCTCGCTGCGGCTGCGAGCATAGAAACGATGCCGGTTGATCGGTATGGTCGTGTGCGCTGGAGCGATGGTGGGGTGGCGCATGCGCTCGATGCGCTGCCGGTTGCCCGGCGTGATCTGATCACAGCGTTGTTTCGGGCATTCGACGGGTTGCGCGACCTGCCGCTCGATGCGCCGGATCGGTCGCTGGCGCGCTATCTGCGCGCTGGCGGGTTCGATGATGATGCACTGCGCGTAGCAGACGTGTTGCTGGCGCAAACATGCTGTGCATCGGTCGAGACGTTGAGTTGCGCCGATCTGGCGCGCGAATTGCGCGTCGATCATGCCGGGAAACGGGAGTATCGTCTGCGATCAGGGTGTGCGTCGCTGCTCTCGTGGTACGCCAGCCCTCTCGATATTCGTTTCGGCGCGGTTGCGCGTGTGGTGCGCCACACCCCTGCCGGGGTTGCAGTTGAAACCGATGCTGGCGTGTTTCATGCCGATTGCTGCGTTGTGACCATCCCTGTGGCGGTGCTGCAACAGGGCGTGCCACAGTTCGAGCCGCCGCTCGGCGCCCAGAAGTGGCAGGCAATCCGGGTGTTGCGCGTCGAAGCGGCGACCAAACTGCTGTACTGTTTCGACGAACCGGTATGGGACGCCGACCTGACCTTTATGGCGCACACCGGTCTGGCGGCGCGCTGGTGGCCAGCCGCACACACGACGCGCGACGCTGCTGTTATCGTCGCCTACGCCACTGCGATGCGCGCTCGCATCCTCGATGCCCTCGACGAAACGGCGGCGCTTGCTGTCGGTCTCAGGGAACTGCAAACGCTGTTGGGGCGGGATGACCTGGCGCAGCGATGTGTTGCCGCACGGCGCATCGCATGGAGCGCCGATCCATGCGCCTGTGGCGGATATGCGCATGTGCCGCCGGGCGCAGCGGCGGTGCGCCGTGCGCTGGCAGCGCCGGAAGGATCGACGCTCTTTTTTGCCGGCGAAGCAACCGTCTACGACAGCAACCCGCAGACCGTGCATGGCGCTATCGAGAGTGGCTGGCGCGCCGCCGACGAGGTACTACGCACTTACTCTTCCTCGACGAAAATCTTCTGCTGAACGATTGCTGCAATTGTGCGGAACAGCAGAATGGCGATCAGCGCCCCCAGCGCAATCAGCAGCACATACGCCAGCCCCCGGAAAAAGAGCAGGTTTGTGCTCGACGCCATCAATACCGTTGCAATTGCGATCGCTGCCATGGGGAATGAATACGCCCACCACGACAGGTAGAAAGGGAGTTTGACAAACTGACGATACTGTGTGAGCAACACGACAAAGATAAAGAGCGCTAAATAATACAGAATCCTGGCGAAACCATCCAGGTCGAAGCCGCTCACCTCATGCTCCATCAACCTGAGGTACGAAATGAAGCCGATTGCTGGAGGCGCAATCACGATGAACAGGGTCGGCGCCAGACGTTCGGGGAGGGGGGGATGGAAAATCATTCGCTCCATGAAAAGGGTAAACAATACAATCCAGAAGATCAGCCCAACGCTGAAGAAAAACCAGGAAATCTCGATGGGAGCGTGCTCGACGCCTGCAATCGGGACGATCATATTGCCGACCATCGGAATAAACCAGGCAGGGTTGATATGCTGCATCTGGAGCGTGGTTCGCTGTATCCAGGCGGAGAGGATCACAATGGTGAACACCAGATGTGCGCTGGCGCCGGCAATCCAGAAGGCGCGTGAAATGTCGCTATTCAGGCGCATGAACGCGATGCCGAACAACAGCAGACTGATCGAAATCGTGGGGAAGAAATTGATCTTGATCGGATGAGCAAACTCTCGTTTGACCGCATCGGGGTAGCGTGCCGCCTTGAGCGCGTAGATCACCGCAATGGCAAGAAAAGCCGCCAGCGACGCAACAAGCAGAATGCTGCTGATGGCGAACGGTAGCGCCAGCAATCGTTCGGCGCGTTGAAATGCAATCGTTGTGCCTGTCAGACCCAGAACTGCGGCAAAGAACGAGATGGGAACGTACTGCAAGCGCAGACGCGCTGCGGCTCGACTCTGGTCGGCTGCCGCACCATGGATCGAAGGTTGGTCCATCATATGCATACTCCTGCACACCCGGGCAAAGCGAGATCATGCATACGATGCAGCGCAGGCGCGCCGGGTTACAGCGTGCCAGGCATGTGGACGACAAAGGCTGTCTGGTGTGCATTCCGGTATTATCTCACTGAACGTGTTTTTACTGGAGAAAGAGCACAAGCGCCTGCGCCAGCAGAATCTTGGCAATCATCGCCATCAGGTAGACCGTGGTGTAGCCAATGTTCGGCGCATCGTTCTTCGTCTGTTCCAGCGCAAATGCAAGGACTGCGGGTTGGGTCTGTAAGCCTGCGAGCATTCCGATCAACAGGCTCATCGGAATGCGCAGCAATTTGTGTCCGATCCACAGCGTCAGGAATGCCACGCCACAGGTGATGACCGCGCCGGTGACCAACAGCACGATTCCGCCGCTTTGGGAGAAGGTGCTGACGAACGCATAGCCAGATCGTGTGCCGACGCCTGCCAGGAATAACACCAACCCAATCTGGCGCAGGGTCAGGTTGGCGCTGTATGGAATGTTCCACACCAGTGGTCCGGTGCGTTCGCGCGCGCCCAGGATCAGCGCCATCACCAGCGGTCCCCCGGCGACGCCGAGGCGAAAAGTCGCACCGCCGGGAAGCGGAATGGGGATCATGCCGATCAACAGCCCCATCGCCAGCCCCAGGCTGAAGGTGAGGATGTCGATCTCACTGAGGGCGCGATACGAGTCGCCAAAGAACTCGCTCACCTCGTCCATGCGCTCGCGCAGCGCCACGACGCGCACCCGGTCGCCGAGTTCCAGCACCATATCGCCGTGGGGCAGCAGTTCCATATCGCCACGGCGCACGCGCGTCACCAGCGCGCCGAAGCGTTGCGGCAACCGTAATGCGCGCAGCGGTCGCCCGACGACCTGTGGGTTGGACACGAAGATGCGTCGGAAGTCGAGCGTGCTGCGGTCGAGTTCTAAGCGTTCATCCGTCATCTCACCGAGGAATGCGGCAGCTTCGGTGATCTCTTCCTCTGTGCCGATGAGACTGACCAGGTCGCCCTGCTGAAGATGGGTGGCGCCGTCCACCAGCGTCATCTGACCGTTGCGCCGTGTTCTGCCGAAGATAATCCGCCACTGCTTGGCGCGCAGCAGTTCGTCGACGGTTAGCAGACTGATTTCCGGGCGTGTAATGCGCACGGTGCGGTTAACCAGTTTTTGCCCCACGGCGCCGAGATCGCGCAGAGCCGGCGTTTCGCTGGTATAATCTACATGCCAGGCGCGCTGAAGTGCGGCAATCGTGCCGATCATCCCAATCACGCCGATCGGGTAGGCAATCGAATACCCGATGACCGGGTCGGTCAGCAGTTGATCGCGTATATCGGCGGGGGCGGTGGTTTTGATCTGCTCCAGCACCGCAGCCAGCGCTGGCGTGTTGGTCAGGCTTCCGGCGAACAGTCCGGCAGCGAGAGTTGGGCGTAGTCCGAAGGCATACTGGACGCCGGCGACGGCCAGGGCAGCGACGATCAGTATGCCGACGATTAACAGGTTATCACGCAGCCCTTTGTGCTGGAACGAGGCAAAAAATCCGGCGCCGCTGCTCAGCCCGATGGTGTAGACGAATACGACCAGTCCGAGGGTGTAGACGACCTCCGGCAATTTGAGGTCCGGGTCAAGCGCACCGATCGCCAGACCGGCGAAGAGCACGGCGGCAACGCCGAGGCGGTGCCCGAACAATCGGAGGCGACCGAGCGGATAGCCGATCGCCGCCACCAGAAAGAGGAGCAGGAGCGTATTGCTCTTCAGTAGTTCGACGAACCACGACATGGTTTGCAACTCGCACAAAAAGAGCGCCGTCCGCGTGTGCGGCGGCGCACATGCATATCCTGGCGAAAGCCGCGCCGATTATACGCCGATTACCGGTTTGGGACAAGCAAACGAGGAGTATGTATGCCAGAACGAGCACCCGGGTGGGAGGGAACCATCCTGGCATTTGTGATGATCGCAACAGTCCTTATCGGAAGCGCCTATGGCGTCGCCCTGGCATATGCCATACCGGTGCCATGGACGGTTCTGCTGGTGATCGCTGCCATTGCCGCGCTCTGGCTGCGGCGCCGGAGGCGGAGGTAGAAGCGTCTATTACCAATGACCTGTGACCATCCGGCATGGTCACCCCGAGCAGCGCGAGGGGTCTTACGCAACCCGCTCAGATTCCTTGCTGCGTTTACCCTGAGCGAAGCGAAGGGCTCGGAATGACACGCATGCGGCATCTTCAATCGTCATTGGTATATGAGGAACTGGCGCCGATCTCATTGACAGCGATAGGGAGCAGATTGCGCGCAAGGTTCACGAAATCCTCGATCAGAAACGGTTTGGCAATATATTCGTTGATGCCTGCCTCGCGCGCCTGACGCTGCAACTGTGGGGTGTCGTATGCGGTAAACAGCACCGTCGGCGTTGTCGGCTTACTTTGCCGAATAGTGGTCAGTAATGACAATCCGTTCATCCCGCGCAGGTTGTAGTCGCTCATGACGAGATCGTAGGGGTGTTGCTCGAACAGGTCGAGTCCTTCTTCGGCGGAATAGGCGGTGTCGAGCAGGTAAGGCACGCCAAGCATACGCAGCCCTATTGCAATAATGCTGGCGATCATGCTGTCGTCTTCGATCAGCAGAATACGAAGCGGTTGCCTGGCGCTCATAGCGGGTCCTCTTTCATCATTGATGGGTGGCCGCGCGATGGGTGCTTCTGCAATCATCGACTCTGCCAGCCTTATGGTACCATGCCGATCGTTAAGTTCAAGTGACAATATTCGCATATGTCATCGTATTTTGCTCATTCCGCTATCGATCCCGTCGATCTTGAAGTGTTTCGCAACCGGTGCGCGGCAATTGCCGAAGAGATGGGCGCGGCGCTTGGGCGGAGCGCGCTTTCGGCGAATATCAAGGAGCGACGCGATTTCTCCTGTGCGGTCTTCGATGCACAGGGGCGGATGGTTGCGCAGGCGGCGCATATCCCGGTGCATCTGGGCGCTATGCCGCGTTCAGTCGAGGCGGCGCTGGCGCAGTTCACCCTTGCGCCGGGTGATGTCGTTATTCTCAATGATCCGTACCTTGGCGGCACCCATCTCCCCGACTTGACCACTGTCGCTCCAGTGTATGCCGGTGCGACGCTGATCGGCTATACGGCAACGCGTGCCCATCACGCCGATGTTGGCGGTATGACCCCCGGTTCGATGCCGATGAGTCGTGAGGTCTATCAGGAAGGATTGATCATCCCGCCAACCCTTCTCGCGCGCGGCGGCATCCCCGATGAGGCGGTGATCGCGTTGATTTGCCGTAATTCACGTACCCCCGATGAGCGGCGCGGCGATCTGGCTGCCCAGATGGCCTGCCATCGCGTCGGTGCGCAACGTCTGGCGGAACTGGCAGAACGGCATGGTCCGGCATGGGTGGCGCGCCATATGGAGGCGCTCCTGGCGTATGGCGAACGCCATATGCGCGCAGTGATCGCCGCGATCCCAGACGGAACATATACATTTGAGGACGCGCTGGATAACGATGGTGTTGATGCCGATCCGCTGACGATCTGTGTGCGCATCGACATCCATGGCGAATGCGCTGTCGTAGACTTTGAAGGCACATCGTCACAGTGCCGTGGTCCACTCAATGCGCCCCGCGCTGTGACCGAATCGGCGGTTCTCTACTGTTTTCGCTGTCTCGGTTCGCCAGATATGCCGTCGTCGGCTGGCGCGTTCGCGCCACTCGACATTCGTGTTCCGGCGGGAAGCATACTGGCGCCTCACTCTCCGGCTGCGGTTGCGGGTGGGAATGTCGAAACGGCGCAGCGAGTCGTTGATGTGGTGTTTGGTGCGCTGGCGCAGGCGCTCCCCGACCGAATTCCCGCGGCGTCGGCAGGTACGATGAATAACTGGACATTTGGCGGCATGGCGTCCAATGGTGTGCCCTTTGCCTACTATGAAACGCTTGGCGGCGGGATGGGCGCCCGCCCGACGCTGCCGGGTCTCAGCGGGGTGCAGGTGCATATGACCAATACGCTCAATACGCCGGTCGAGGCGCTGGAGCGTCAGTTTCCGTTGATTGTGCGGCGCTACGGGTTACGCCGCGGCTCTGGCGGCGTGGGGCGCGTGCGCGGTGGCGATGGTCTGGTGCGCGAGGTTGAGTTTCGAGCGCCGGTCACGGTCAGCCTGTTGACCGAACGCCGGGTGTATGCGCCCTACGGATTGTACGGCGGCGCTCCTGGATTGCGCGGGCGCAATATTCTGCTGCGCGATGGCGAAGAACGCATCCTGCCCGGCAAGATTACTATCGACTTGCGTCCCGGCGACATTCTGCGCATCGAAACGCCTGGCGGCGGCGGCTTCGGCGCTCAGGAGCAGGGATAGAAACGGATACCCACGGATCGAGACAGATTCTCACGGATTGGTTCTCAGTTCTTGGTTCTCAGTTCTCAGTTCTCAGTTCTCACGGCGACCAGACATACAGATAAAACGCCATGTCGCTGTGGGGATTGCGCCACTCGCGAATAATCTTCAGTTCAGGGAAGCGCCGTTCGATGTCGAAGGCGACGACTTCTTCGGCATCGAGTGTAACGTAAACCGTTCGTTGCGTGGTGATCTCATTGATCAACTGTCTGGCATTATCGCTCGCAACATCGACATCGACAAAGGAAATGCGGGGATCGCCATTGAGATACACCTTGGGACCAATATGAATCAGTCGCGGTTGCAACGGACTTAACAGCGCAATGTCGCCTTTTTGTTCGGCTTCAGTGTGCAAGAGAAGCGTGATTTCATCGAGATGATATCCCGCCGTCCATGTCTCGATGTACTGGTGACGATCAGCCGTGGTCAACGGCGCCTGTGCCGGGTTTTGGGCATATTGAATGGCGAAGAATGATCCCCATATCGCGTTGATAAGCGCTATCGCTATGCCAGCGCCACGCAGCGCAACAGGAAGATGGCACAGGCGGCTCAGTCCCACGCCGGCGACAACGAGCAGCAGAGGCCACGCAGGGAGGATGTAGCGAGGATAGAGCACGCTCCCAATCGTGGCAAGCGCCATACAGAAGACGCAGGCAGCTGCGACGAGGGTCAGAATCAAGCGGCGTGTCGGGCGCTGGCTCAGTCCCAATCCGATGAGTGCGAGAGTCGGCAGCGGCAGGGTGAGCGCCAGCCATTCGCCAATCTGGCGGACATTGTCTGTCAGGCGCTCGATCTGGAGTGCCAGATTGAAAACGCCGACTTTATGGTTTTCAGCTCCGCCATAGTTGAAGGGCGCGAATGAAGCGGGCGCCAGCAGGGTCATGATCAGGACTGTGCGCAGCAGCGCCCATTGTTGATGTCGGCGCTCCGGCGTTGCCGCGCTGGTCACAATGATCAGCGCGGGGAGGGCGAAGAGGAACAGTCCTGGCAGTTTGACCAGCGTGGCGAGGGCGCCGAGCGCGCCGACCCCGGCTGCGTGCCAGCGGTTGGGTTGCGGCAGAAGAGTCAGACGAAGGCTTGCCGCCAGCAGGAAGCCTGCTATACTCCCCAGCATGGCGTCGGGAATAGCCAGGCGGTCGTGGATGATTGCTAGCGGTGAGAGAATGTACAGCAATCCGGCGAACAGACCCGCCGTGCGATCACCAATGATCCTTCCGCTGAGCCATAGCCCGACAACGGTAAGCCATCCACACAGCACCGACAGGATTCTGCCGGTGAGCAATGGATCCCAGGGTAGGCGGGCAAGTGCGGCAAGGAGCAGTTCGTGGATCAGTTTGCCGTCATGGACGGTGAACTCGAGTTGGGCAGGGAATTGCTGGGCGCGGTACAGATAGATCGCTTCGTCGTTGAAGAGGGGCAGCGTCAGCAAGCCGGGCAGCCGTGTCGTGAGGAACAGGATGCAGAGCAGAAGCAATACCGGTCGTTCATTGCGCGTGACGCGATCTGTTTCCATGTCGCCGTCGCCTCTGTTTCAATGGCTTTCTCTAGCGTGTTTTTTCGCCTATTGTGCCGTCTTTCCCGGTTCAACCATCACTGTTGCGCTCAACGCCGTGCCGGCCTGGGGCCTCTGGATGGGCGCTGCCATGCTGATCGTTCAGGGTCTGGCGGTGATCTTCTGGGGATTGGGCATGTACGGCGCGCGCGGCGGTCTTGCGGTTGGTCTGGCAGCAGTGCTGGCATGGGCGGTTGAGCATATCGGCGAAACAACCGGATGGCCGTTTGGTCGCTATCAGTATACCGAAATGTTGCAGCCGCAGATACTGGGGATCGTGCCGGTTCCGATCACGCTCGCCTGGTTGATGGCTGGCTTTGGATCGTGGCAACTGGCGCGCCTGGCGCTTGGCGGGCGCGGCGGGCGCATCGGGCTTGCGACGCTTACCGGCGTGTTGATTGTTGTGCTCGATCTTCAGATCGAAACGGTCGCTACATTCATCAATGCATACTGGACCTGGATCGATACTGGTCCATACTATCAAGTGCCTCCGCAGAATTTTGTCGGCTGGTGGATCGTTGGGTTCCTTATGGCGCTGATTATGACGTTTCTCCTGCCGCCTGATGCGGGCGTCGAGCCTGCCGACGCATCATCGACGCCGAAGCCATCGTTGTGGGCGCGCACACTGCCATTCGTCTGGCATCGCGTTCCTGCTCTGCTCTATATGCTGAGCAGCATCTTCTTCACTGCTGCGAATCTGGCGCGTGGCTATCCGCTGGCAGGTCTGGTCGGCGTGATCTTCCTGGCAGTCGCTGGATGGATTGGCGCCACACAGCGACGACATCAGCCCAGAAACGGCTGATGTCGCGCTTCCCGCGCAACAGGGTGCGGTACGCTTCCAGTCGCTCTTCATTGACCTCGTCGCGCAATGCGTCGACCGCCGCCGTCAGGCGCGCCTGCACGTCAGCCACAATCGCCGCTTCTGGCGCGCTCAGATCGCTGATGTGCGGGGGACCGACGCGAATAAACGCTTCGGGGCGTTGCTCGCCGCGAAACTCATAGCGCAGTGCAACGGGCCAGAAGAATACATCTCCCACCTGTTTCGCAATACGCGCCACGCCAGGGTAGACCTTCAACGGTCGGCGGTCATTGGGAACAATGCGCCCCTGCGGCAGAATCCAGAGCATCCGGTCCCGCCGTTCACGCAGCAGGCGGCTGATGTACGCGATTGAGCGCTCCGCTTCGCCGGGACGACGCCGGTCTACTGAGAAAGCGCCGCACCAGGTGAAGAATCGGTAGATGCGCAACTGCTTCTCTTCCATCATAATGTAACTCTGAAATCGCTCGTTCAGCACGATTTTATCCAGCAGGAACGCCATATACCCGTCCCACCAGCCGGGATGGTTCATATAGACGATAACGGGACCTTCGGCAGGATGGGGCACAGGTCCTGCGATGTGCAACCAGACCCGGGCGAACATCGAGCGGCACGCGGGCAGCACCAGTGTTCGATAAATCAGTTCTTTTCCCAGCGCATTGCGATTCGCGGGGATCGCTGGAACGGCGTTGTGCAGGAGCGTTTCAGTATCGGTCGTGGTCATACAGGGCGACGCGGAGCAGGTGGTCAGTCGATTATGCTGTGTATCGTGTGATCTCTACTATACCACGATCCGGCAGGGGTATCCGTCCGATTCGCTGCGCCCTGCCTGAATCTGCGAGCCATGGGCGCCCTTGCTGTCATGCTGAGCGGAGCAGCCGAAGCCCCGCACTATGCTCCGAGCGAAGCGAAGGAGCAGCGACGGGGAAGCCTCTCGAATGTTCCTTGTGAAACCCTGCGCCTCGCTCAGGGTGATGGTCGTCCCCTGTCTGTGCTTCTCCGGTGTGCCGCAGGTCGTGTGGGCCGCCCGGTGTAGACGCCTGTTCATCGCGTCTCATCGACGCAACCGCACCCATCCGCGCCGGATGGCGATTTCGAGGGGCCAGAGCAGCGCCGCCAGACCAAGCAGCCAGGGCCAGAAGCCGGTGTCGGGCAGCCGTTCGGCGCGGATGGCGCCGCCTCCCGGCGCGATGAGTGAGCCTCCGCCCAGTGCATTCCCGCCGGTGATTGCGCTGATGTCGTTCATCAGCCGCGCACCGGTCTGCGGATCGGCGGGGGGCAGGTATTCGTCGGAGTAGCGTTGCACGTAGCCGGCCTGCGCTGCGCGCACCTCGCTCCCTTTTTGCTGACGCACTTCAATTGCGTAGGGTCCGTCGTCCGGCAGGATGAGCGCCTGTTCATAGCGACCTGGCGCCGTCTGACGCAGCGTAATCAGTTGCGCGGCGCCGTTGGGCAGCACAATCGTTGCCTGAGTGTCTGCCAGGTCGAGCGGTCTGCCTCCCGGCGCGACCGAATCGGCCACGATGCGCACGCTATCACCGTCGCGGACGACGCGCACCTGGAGCGGTCCACTATCCGGTTCGGGAAGCGTGTAGCGGATCAACTGCGCCCAAAAGCGCCCATATTCGGGCCAGTTCGACCAATCGGCAGCCCATGGCGCTTCTGCGCCCGGCGTCCAGGCAGCGGCGCGTCCCAATCCATACTGCCAGACCGCCAGCACGGGATCGCCGTCGGGCGATTGCAGCACCAGGTCGGCGCCGGGTTTCAGGGTTGTGGCGACATACCCCTTCAGTCCGGGTATCTGTGCCGGGGCAAAATCGCGCAGCATCGGGTGGGGCGCCTTTTGTTCAGCGCGGAAATCTCCTTCGACCTGCGGCTCGGTGCGCACGATTTCGCTTTCGAGCAGCGTCAGGCGTGGAATATCGCCCGGTTCGGCAGCGAAGTAGTAGCGCCCGGCGCCCCAGCGCGCCAGCGTCTGGAGCAGGTCGATATCCGCGTCAGTTCCGATTGCGATGGTCGAAAGCGTGATATTCCGGCTGCGCGCCTCCTCGATCAGCGCCTGATACGCCTGTCGATCATCGGTAAAGGAGCGACCGTCGGTAAGGAGCACAGCATGACGCACCCGCCCCGGTTGGCGCGCCAACTCCGGCAGACCGGTTTGCAATGCGTTGTAAATGTCGGTGCCGCCGCCAAGCGGCAGCGTGCTGATCCGTCGCTGAATATCCGCCAGGCTTAACCCCGTTCCGACCGGCTGAAAGTCGACCACCCAGCGTGTCGATACATCGAACGCCAGCACGCCAATACGATCCTCGGCGCGCAACGATTCGGTCGCCATGATGGCGGCTTCCTTCGCCATGGTGAATTTGGAAAGGCCGGTCTCCGGTCCCATGCTGGCGGACTGATCGATGATCAGGAGCAGTGTCGTATCGGAGCGTTCGGGACGCGGCGGCGGAACCATGGTTACGGGGAGCGTTTCCTCCAGTGGCGTGTCCTTATAAGCGCCAAGGGTGAAACTGGATCGCCCGCCGATTGCCAGCAACCCGCGCCCCTCGCTGCGCACGAACTCACGCAGCGTTGCCATCTGGTCGAGGCTCAAGACACCGGCAGGCACATCGATCAGTACAATCCCTTCATACAATCCGAGCGCCGAGATCTGTGCGGGGAGCGATGCCGCCTCCGCCACATCCGCCATTACACCAGCCTCACGCAATGCGCTGCGCAATGGCGCACTGTTGACGTCGTTCGGTCCTTCCACCAGCAGAATGCGCGGCATCGGCGCCACCAGCACCGTCGCACCGGCAACATTGTTGCGCGTCAGCGTATCCGGTTGACCGGTCAGCGTGGCCTGCATCCGCAGAATGCCCGGTCGCCCCGCGCGACCGGTGTAGGGGACACTGTTCTCACCTGGCGCCAGGCGCACCTGCTGCGCCAGCACGCGCTCATTGCCGACGGTCAGTTCGAGTTGCGCGTTGGCAGCGACGGTGCTGGCCATGACGATTCGGGCGGTAAACTCTTCGCCTTCGCGCAATGTCGGCGGCGTTTCGATGGTTGCAATCCAGAACTCTGGTCGTGCAGGCGCCTGATAATATTCAGTATCGACCGGGATGCCGGCGCCTGCGAGCGCTCTTGCCTCAGCCAGCGCATCGCCTCTGGTCTGGAGTCCGTCTGAGAGGAGCGCCACGCGCCCGCCGCCGTCGCCGATCAATCCGCGCGCGGCGCGCAACGCTGCGGCGATATCGGTTTGATCGCCGGGGGGGGTGCTCTGTTCTGCGGCTGCTGTTGCTCCGAACGTGATAATTTGCACCGGGCTGCTGCTGTTTGCGGCAAGCGCCGCAGCGCGCGCGCGCAACGCTGCTTTGCCTTCGTCGGTCAGGCTGTCCGATTGATCGACCAGCACCACGACGAGCGGCGCACCTGCGCTGTCGATATGCCCTTGCAGGGCAATCGGGTTGGTCAGCGCGCCGACAATGAGGATCACAATGATCACGCGCAGCACGAGCGCCGCAGCCGGCAGGCGACCACGCCGCCACAGCCAACCGCCGATGATCAGCGGCACGAGCATCAGGAGCAGGAGAAACTGCGGGTTGCGAAGGATCATGTGAACACTTTCTCGCGTCGGCGCAACACATACGCCCATTCCAGCGCCAGAACCAGGAGCGCAGCCAGCGCCAGCCAGGGCCATAGATCGAGCGTCTGTCGTCCCGCTGCGCTGCCGGGGTCGGTTCCCGGCGCACGCAACGGCGGTGCGTTCTGTGGGCGCAGGTTTGATTCGATTGCCGCTCCTGCATTGACTCCGACCATGCCAACCGGAACGGTGATATTGTTGCGTTGTTCTTCCACGCGGTACAACCCCGGCTCGATCAGCGTATCGAGGGTGACAACCGATGCTGCCGGCGCGGTAATCTGCCGGTTGTCAGGACCACGCAGTCGCAGGGTTGTCGTGCGCGGGTCGGGTCGGATGACCAGTGGCTCGCCGGCGCGCACCGCCTGCGGCAACGGCGGTGGCGCCAGGTCGCGCACGGTGCGCGCAACCAGGATCGGAAATGCCAGGCGTGTCGTCAGGTTGCTGCTGGCAAGATTGAACGTCCAGATCGCAATTTCGTGATTGTCGGTTCGTCCTCGGAGGATCAGCGGCGTATTCTCGAACGACAACTGCACCTCAGCCCATGGTGGCGCCTCGACGATGCGGACGGCGCCAAACACCACGCCGCCGAACTCGATCCCCTGGAGCGTATTCCCTCGTTGGTGCAACGGCTTGCCCGGTTCTGGTTCGCGTGTGTCGGACGCTACATTCAACAGCGACGATCCAGAGGGTGGGGCGATTGACAGAATAGCGCCCTGGGGCCAGGCATCCGGCAGAAAACCATCGAAGATTGTCAGGTCTGCGGCAGATCGCTCCGGCGTGTCCGCGTAGGCGGCAGGGTTCGTCACAACGACCGTCACGCCGGGTATGGCTGCGAGCGCGCGGCGAAGGGCGGCCGGCTCGTTCGACACCAGCAACGCCAGAATCGGGCGCCCCTGCGACACGCTGAGGTATGCGACATCGTCCTGTGGCAGCGCATCGCGCCCATCGATGGTGGCGCGCAGCGCCTCAATTCCGCCGGGCAGCGTCCAACTGACCTCCGTTTCGCCGTTCGGCGCAATGGCGACTCGTTCTTCTGCAACGACCTGATTGTCGGAGAAGACCTGGAGCGTTCCATTGAAGGCTGTGGCGTCATAATTGGCGACCCGCGCATACACCTGGAGGCGACCGCCCCAGGGACGGCTGGCAAACGCAATGATCGCGCGGTTCGGCACATTCGATCCTATCGACACCCATTCGATGGGCACAATCATATCGCGCGCAGGTTGCGGCGGTAACGCGCTATCGGTCAGGACCACGATCCGTCGGCTGAACTGTGGGTCGAGCACGGCTTCTGCCAGCGTCAACGCCTCATTGATCGCCATGCCAACGCCGCCGGGCTGAAGGCGGTCGAGCGCGGCAGTGATCAGTAAGGGGTCGTCGCCGGATGCCACGATCTGCGCCCGCGGTCCGGCAGCGATCAGCGTGATCCGGTCACCGGGAGAGGCAGAGGTGACAATAGCGCGTGCGCGCCGGCGCGCCTGGTCGAAACGGCTCGCGCCGCCGTCAACGGCTGCCATGCTGGTGGATGTGTCGAGAATAATGGCGGTATGGCGCGCGTCGGGCGTGAGCGCACCGGTGATCTGCGGTCCCCCCAGCGCAACGCCGAGCAGCGTGGCAATCAGGAGGTGGAGGAGCAGCAGCAGGGTCAGCGGCAGGCGGCGGCTGCGCTCGCCTTCCACGCGGCGTGGCAGGTTTGCCCAGAGCAGCAGGCTTGGTGTTGGCACGCGTCGCCGCCGTTCGCGCAGGAAATGGAGCAGCACGATGAGCGGCAGGGCAAGCAATGCCAGTAATCCGAGTGGCAGAAGAAAACTCATGGGCTATGTCAGTATTTGACGCGCGCGGAGATACGGAATGATCTGCCGCTCGAGCGGCCATGTGCTGAGCACACGCGCACAGGTAGCGCCACGTTTGCCGCACGCCGACTCAATGCCCCGCTGCCAGGCGGTCAGGTTGCGGCGGTAGTGCGCAAGCGTTTCGTCATCGACGACCAGCGGCAGCAGCGCGCCGGTCTCCATGTCTTCGAGTTCAATCGGGCCGAGGCGCTCAGGATTCAGTTCCCCCGGATCGAGCAGATGGATCACCAGCACCTGCCAGATCGGCGGTGGGAAGGCGCGTAACCCTTCTTCAAGACCTTCCGACGCCAGCAGGTCGGAACAGAGCACCAAAAGTCCGCCGCGCGGATGCCGCCGCGCATACCCGTCGAGCACAGCACGCAGATTCGTTTCGCCGCCGGGCTGCACATGCTCGATAAAGCGCAGCATTTCGATCAGGCGCGCCTTGCCGTGCGCCGGACCGAACTCGCGCAGGACGGCGGCACTGAACGGCGCTACATGGAGCCGGTCGTTGTGCGCCAGCGCAAGGTATCCCAGCGTCCCGGCGAGCAACTGCGCCGCGCGCAGTTTCGGCGGGGATCCCCACATCATCGAACGCGACACATCGAGCAGCAGGTGAATGTTGACGTCCTGCTCGATCTCGCCAAGCTTGACGAAGAGCGCATCCTGATGGGCATAGACGTTCCAATCAACATACCGATAATCGTCGCCGGTGCTGTAGGGACGATGATCACTGAAGATCGACGTCGGCAGCAGGCGGTAGCTGAGATGCGCACCGCCGGACGGTCGCCCGCGCAGGGTGCGCTGCGCCTGCAAACTCAACCGCTCCAGGCGGCGGAGAAACGCTTCATTGAACAACGGCGGAAGCGCCGCCTGCTGTTTAGGGCTGAAAATATTCCTGAACCACATCGCGTTCGTCAAGAGGAATGCGCAGCGGGTCGGCGCCGATTGCGCCGCCGGTTCCCGGCTGCCCGCCAGATGCCGTTCCGACGCTTCCCTGGAGGGTTGCGTTCGGATTATTGGTTGCGCCTGTGCTCTGCCCACCCCCCTGCGCTTCCAGCGGCGCCGGTTGCCCCTCGACGCCGAGTCTTCCAGCAGGAGTGATTGGACGCTGCTCGCCGGAAGGATTGTTGCCGGCCGCGCTTCCCGATGGACCGGTCTGACCCTCGCCTTCTGCGCCGGGTTGCCCCGACGGACCGCCAGGATTGCTCGCCTGTCCCTCGTTTCCGCCATCGTCCGAAGGAGGCGTGCTGCTGGCCGCAGCCGATTCACCCATCTGATCGATAGCCTGCGCCAGGTCTTCGAGTCCCTGAGCGGCGCTTTGTTGGCGGGAGAGGTCGCGCGCCGACTGCCGCACCTGCTCTGCGAGCGCAGGGTCGCGGCGTTCGATCGCGCGCGCCGCTTCTTCGAGGGCGCGGCTGAGCGCCTGGCGCGCTTCTTGCGAAAGCGCACTCGCCTGATCGGCAAGTTCGCGCAGACGTTGCGCCGCCGCATCGGTGTCGCCGCGGTCGAGCGCATCCGCTGCCGGACGGGTGGCGCCCAGGTCGCGTAGCGCATTCGCCAGTTCTTCGAGCGTCTGTGGGTCTGCCGGCGATGGAGCGGATGGTTGAGCAGGCGCCGCCGCCGATTGCTCCCCTCCGGCGCTGTTCCCCGGACGGAACGGCAGCATCTCCTCGCCGCCTTCTAACGGGATTAGCTGGTCGCTGCCGGGCATTGGCATCATCTCTTCCATCGGAAGCGGCAGCGGCGCCGCCTGCTGTGGCAGCGCCGGAAGCAACGCCACCGACGGGTTGAGCGACAGGCTGCCAATGCCCGACATAAGCGCCAATCCGCACGCCACCAGCAGCAACGCCAGCAGCGTGAGCAGATCCGTCCAGGGCGCCGCCTGTCGTCGGCGAACGTACTGATGCACCTGGCGCACCGTTGCGGTGGATTGGTCGATCAGGCGCGCCGTCATCGCCGACGAACGCGGATCGACCTGCACCATCTCGACGGCGGTCGCCAGTTGCTCATTGAGATTGAAGCGTCGGTCGAGGCGGCGCGCCACCTCGGCGGGGCGCATTGGCGGGCGGAGCAACGACACCAGACCAAGCCCCACAATCGCCAGCGCCAGCGCAGTCAGTTCCGGTACGCCAATCTGCCAGTTCCACAACAGATTTGCGCCCATGCCGGCGCACCAGACGCCAAGCGCAATCGAGGCGGATTGCAGCACGGTGCGAAGCGCGCGCTGCGTCCAGCGTTCCCGCGCCAGGCGTCGCAGTTGTTTGACCAGCGGATGCTGACGTTCCGCCATCACCACACCTCCGCTTCACGAACGATCAGGCGGCGGGTAAACCCAACCGCAATACCCGCCAACCCGATGATAAGCAAGGCGATGCCGGCAAGACTCTGCACGCGATCAATCTCGGCGCGCAACGTCAACGCGCGCGCTGCGTTCTCCTGATTGCCAAGCGAAAGAAACTCAGCGGCAGCCTGATCGGCAATGATGCGGGCATCGGCAAAGGTTCGCCAGTCGCCGGCGAGCGCGGTTGCCTGTTCGAGCAGCTCCGTTGCGCGCAACCCGCGCCTGGCGATGGTTGCATAGACGGTCAGCGTTTCGATACGGCTCTGGTTCTCGAGCGTCATATAGGCATCGAGCGCGCGCTTCGCCAGGTTCTCCGCAGTCGCATAGTCGTGCGCCTCGAGCGCCGCGCGCGTCTGCTGCGCCAGGTCTTCGGCGTACAGACCGGCTTCGCTCTGCGCCAGCAAGTCCTGCGCGCGCGCCAGCACATCATGTTGCTGCGTATTGCGCAACCAGGGAATTGCCAGTTCGAGTTCGCGTTTGGCTTCTGCGTAGCGACCATCGGCGATCAGCGTTTCAATGGGGGTCAGGTCATACTCCGTCAGCGCATTGTGGCGAAAGCCGCCATCGAGATACGAAGGCAGCCATTCGCGCCACATGCGCTCGAGGTCGGTCGAAGGCATGCCATAGGTCCGTTCGAGCGCTGAACGATACCCGCTGCTCCGCGCGCTGACCGTGACGAACTCGCGCAGTTTGACGAACGAAAAACGTTCGACCAGAAACGCGACAATCGAGAGGGTCTGCGGATACCCGATCTGTGGACTGCCATAAATCTGATCGCGGTCATCGAGGGCGCTCCAGGGCAGGAGCGCATCGCGTTCGAGCGCCTGCCGCAGCGCCGTCGCCTTACGCTCCAGGTCGGGGGTCGGGCGCTCGACATACTGTGCAATGCCTTCGTGGAACCCGACGTTCAAGCGGTTCGACGAGAGTTCCGCCAGCACGATGTGGGTCAGTTCGTGGCGCACGTTATTCTTGATCTCTTCAGGAGACTGAGCGGTGGTTTGGTCGAGAATGACCACCACCTCATTGCGGCGAAAATCAGCATGCGCAATGATCCCCTGAATCGGAGCAGCCAACGGATTGGCGGCGTCGTAGACGCGGCGGGTCGGATAGAGGCGCAGCGTTACCGGCGTCGGCGCGGCATGGCTGAAGATCGATGTAATCTCGTCATACACCTCGTCAACAAAGGTTGCATACTCCTCGGCGCGCGCCAGATCGCCGTCGGCATACAGAATTGCAAATTTTTGCGTGCGGAGTTCGTACCACTGCGGCAGCGTCGTCTGCGCCTGAACCGGCGCCGGCATTAGATATGCCACTAGCGCCAGAAACACAATCATCGCCGCCTGCAAACGCGCCAGCATGCGCATGCGCCTCTCCTTCGCATGGGGATTCGTGAGCGAGCCGGCAGGGTTGTATAAAAAGTCTACCACAAGACAACGACTTCTGCCTGAGATGGAGGTGAGAAAAGTTGGCGAGAGGCGAGAGGGGCGAGGCGAGAGGCGAGAGGGGCGAGGGGCGAGGCGAGAGGGGTGAGGCGAGAAGGGCGAGGTGAGAGGCGAGAGGCGAGCGGGGCCCGACAATGGCGTAGCGCGAGATTTATCTCGCATTGGTGGCGAGGCGAGAGGGGCGAGGCGAGAGGCGAGAGGCGAGAGGGGCGAGGCGAGAGGCGAGAGGCGAGAGGCGAGCGGGGCCCGACAATGGCGTAGCGCGAGATTTATCTCGCATTGGTGGCGAGGCGAGAGGGGCGAGGCGAGAGGGGCGAGGCGAGAGGGGCGAGGCGAGAGGCGAGAGGCGAGAGGCGAGCGGGGCCCGACAATGGCGTAGCGCGAGATTTATCTCGCATTGGTGGCGAGGCGAGAGGGGCGAGGCGAGAGGGGCGAGGCGAGAGGCGAGAGGCGAGAGGCGAGCGGGGCCCGACAATGGCGTAGCGCGAGATTTATCTCGCATTGGTGGCGAGGCGAGAGGGGCGAGGCGAGAAGGGCGAGGTGAGAGGCGAGAGGCGAGCGGGGCCCGACAATGGCGTAGCGCGAGATTTATCTCGCATTGGTGGCGAGGCGAGAGGGGCGAGGCGAGAGGGGCGAGGCGAGAGGCGAGAGGGGAGGGGTGAGAGGGGCGAGGCGAGAGGGGAGGGGTGAGAGGGGCGAGGCGAGAGGGGCGAGGCGAGACATTCTCGTTCTTCGCCTATTCGTTGAAAATTCGTCAACGAAATTGACTCCAAATTGTTCATTTTCTTACACATTTGTGCAATATACTTTAATCAGACGCGAGTCGTTGCGGATGTCTTATGGCGATTGTGCAGTGACATCACATCACAGTGGGAGGTGGTATGCACGAACTTGCGCATCGCGCAGCGCTCGAGGCGCTGCGCTTCTGGGTGGCGGCGGCGAACAGGGAACATGCGCCCGCAGCGCCGGACGCTGCGTGTGATGTGGTGGATCGCGCTGCGCGGTTCGTCTGTGGCGGCGATGCTCCGCCGTGCCTTGATCTGACACGACCGCTCGCAACGGTCTTTGGGAGTCTTCAAGGGGCGTCGGCGGCATATGTGCGCCGCGCGCCGCTGGCGCTGACCGATGACATCCTCTTCCCGTCGACGGACGCGCGCGTTGACACGGCAGCCACCGACCGGCTGCGCGCGGCGTTGCGCGCAGCCGACAATCAGAGCGCGCACCTGCCGCTCGCGCCACGCATCGAGGCGCTCTTCTTCGCGTTTCAGCGGTTCGCCTGGTGTCTCCCTTCGCCCCTTGCCGGCGTGTCGCTGTACGACGCGGCGCGTATCCACGCAGCCGTCGCGGCGGCGCTGACCGCCGATTCCGGTCTGCTCCTCGTTGGCGGTGATGTGTCCGGGGTGCAGGAGTTTATCTACTCGATCAGCGCTGCCGGTGCGACCCGCCAGCTGCGCGGGCGGTCATTCTATCTCCAATTGCTGACCGAGGCATGCGCGCACTATGTGTTGCACCAGGCGGGGATGCCGTTCTGTAATCTGTTGTACGCCGGCGGCGGTCGCTTTTATGTGCTGCTTCCTGCGTCGTTCGAGTCGCGTCTTGGCGAATGGCGGCGCGCCATCGGCAGACTGCTCCTTGATGCGCACGGCGGCGCGCTCTACCTGGCAATCGGCGGAGTGCGCTTCGCGCCGCATGACTATAGCGAATCCACCTGGCAGGAGTTGACGCGCCGAATCGACGACGTGAAACGTCGCCGTTTTGCCGACCTCGATGATGCGACGTTCGCCCGGTTGTTCGAGCCGACGCAGCCGGAGCCGCCGCCGGACGTTGAAGAGCAATCCGCCGAACCGCTCGACGCCATGGGCGAGTCGCTCGCAGACCTGGGGCGGCAACTGGCGCGTGTGGCGCTGCTGTCGGTCGAGCCGGTGGAACCGCGCGCCGTCTCCTTTGATCGCGGCAAAGCGGGCTGGAACGACGTGCTGCGCGTGCTCGGCTTGAACGTCGAGCTGCTCGACCATCTGTGTGCTTATCGCGTTGACCACTCCCGGCGTCGGCGGGTGCTGCTGATCGATGACCGTGATCCGCAGTCTATCGCCCTCGGACCACAGGACGTCGTCGGGACGCGCTACACGGTCGCAGTGGCGCAACTGGCGACGGATCGCGATGTTGCGCAGTATCAGGCGCTCGAACGCGATGCTGGCGATGAGCAGACGTTGCGCGTCGGCGATGTCAAGCCGTTCAATCTGCTGGCGGAACAGAGCATCGGCGCGCGGCGGATGGGCGTGCTGCGCATGGATGTGGACGATCTCGGCGATCTGTTTGGGCGACGCCTGAGTCGCCCGTCGGGTCTGGCGGGTCTGGCTGTGACGGCAGCGCTCAGCACAACGTTGAGCCGCTACTTCGAGGGATGGGTCGGTGAACTGTGTCGCCGCGCCAATGATGATGGCGGCGCCGGCGGGGTATATGCCGTCTACAGCGGCGGCGACGATCTCTTCCTGGTGGGATCGTGGCATCGGATGCCACGCCTGGCGCAGCAGATTCGCAACGATTTTGCGCGCTACGTCTTGGGGCGCGCGCCCAATGCCGGCGAGACGCTGCCGATCACGCTGTCGGGCGGGATCACGCTGCACGCGGCGCGCTATCCGCTCTACCAGGCTGCCGATGATGCTGCTGAAGCGCTCGATGCCGCGAAACGCCATGCGCGTCCCGACCGGCACGCCAAGGATGCGGTGACTTTCCTGGGACGCACTCTGGGCTGGGAGCATTTCGGCGAAGCGGCGGACCTGTGCGCTGCCCTCGTCGATCTGGTGCAGGCGCAGGGTGTGCCGCGCAGCCTGCTGATGGTCATTCAAACGCTCGACGCGCGCTTTCGGCAGGAGCAGCGCCGCAACCGCAGTGGCGCCGCGCAGTTCGCCTATGGTCCGTGGGTATGGCAGGGGGCATACCAGTTGACGCGCGTTGCCGAACGATCACCAAACGGGGTCAAAGCGCAGATTGAGCGCCTGCGCGACCGGATCGTCGGCAATGAAGGCGTGCCGCAACGGTTCATCGAGCGGGCGGGACTCGCTGCGCGCTGGGCACAGTTACTGGTTCGTGAACGCAGCAATGCAAAGGAGGAACGATGAGCAATCCACGGAGCGAACAACGACTCACGGGCGACCAGCTGGCGCAGGAACTGGCGCCGCAGGAGACGCTTAAGCGGATCATTACCGAAGACACGACGGAGTCGATCCAGGCATTGACGGCAACTGCTGAGCGGATTGGCAGCCGTCTCGCGCGTGATGTCACCACGTCGCAGATCCGCAACATCTTCGGCACGGTGCGCGCAATTGAGCAGGACGTCAAAACCATTGATGATGACAGACCATTGCCGCTCCCCGTGCAGCGCGAGTTGCAGATGCTGCGCCCCAAACTCGCCTATCAGTATGGGCGCGTCCAGGGGCGCGACGATGATCCGGGCAAGGCGGCAATGGGCGCTCTGACGAAGATTCTGTCGGACTCCATCGGTCTCGTGGGCGCGGATACCCGTCGCTTCCGCAATTTCGTCGATTTTTTCGAGGCTATTCTTGCCTACCATCGTCGCTACGGCGGTCGCACCAACTGATAATGAAGGAGTGTTATGATGACGGAACGATTCGTCACCCTCCACGGGCGCATCTTTCTGCGCGCCGACATCGAACTGCTCACCGGCTTGCACATCGGCGGCGCGGCTGCCGGGCTGGAAATCGGCGGGCTGGATAAGCCGGTGATCCGCAACCCGCGCACGAATGAGCCATACATCCCCGGCTCTTCGCTCAAAGGCAAACTACGGTCACTCATGGAAAAGGCGCATGGCGCGCCACAAACGTTTCGAGTCAATGAAGGAGTGTTCGTCCACGCGCCCGAAAGCATCGCACAGTACCGTCAGTACCAGATGATCGGCGGCGTGTTCGGCGTGTTGCCGCGCTGGGGTCCGAACGGGAATCGCAACGCCTTCACCGTGCCGGCGCCAACGCGCCTGGCGGTGCGCGACGTGCCGCTGCGCGCCGAGTCGCGTGAGGAATTGAAGCGCCTGCGCACCGACCTGCCGTTTACCGAAATCAAGTGGGAAGCCGCCATCGACCGGGTTACATCCGCTGCTGCGCCGCGTCAGATCGAGCGCGTGCCCGCCGGTGCGGTCTTCGGTCCGGCGGAACTGGTCTATAGCGTGTATGTGGGGAAGGAGGAAACACCGACCGGTGTCGCTGCGCTGTTCGATACGGTCATTGAGGCGCTGCTGCACCTGGAAGACGATTACCTTGGCGGCATGGGGTCGCGCGGCAACGGGCAGGTGCGCCTGAAGAATCTGCACATCAGCGCGCGGCGCGTCCGCAACGGGCAGTATGGCGACGAAATGCAGTTCGATAGCCAACCGGCGTCGCTGAAAGAACTCGACCGCGCGGCGCTGAAGACGTGGCTGGAGAAGACCTTCGCGTAGCGGGGTGATTCGATGAACGATCTGACTGTCTACGCTCTGGTTCCGCCGCCGGATCGACGGACACTCTGTTTTCACTTTGGTCGTCAGGGGATTGGTCTGGAGGAAACCGGCGAAACCTTTCCGTCCGACTCGTTGTTTGCCGCGCTGGTGGCGCAGGCAGCGACGCTCGACAACGCCGATCTCGATGCGGAGGGTATTCCGGCGTTTGCGCGCCCTTTTCGCAATGGCAATCCGCCGTTGTTCCACAGTTCGCTCTTTCCGCGCCTCGGCGATCTGCCGCTGCTGCCGCGCCCGGCGTTGCCCCTCGTGACGCCGGACGACGACATACGTATGCGGATCGGCAAGCGGTTCAAGCGCCTGAAGTATCTGTCGCCTGCGCTGTTCGCCGATGTGTGCGCCGGTCGCCCGATTGCCGACGCGCCGCTTATGCTCCAGGACGGGAAGGTCTGGATAACAGCAGCGGAAGCGCGGACGCTGACCGTCGATCCCTGGCGACGCCAGGCGAACGAGAGCGACGAGGCGTGGAAGCGGCGGCTGGAAACGACGCCAATCTGGTCGATTGTCAGCGAGCCGTACGTGACCGTTGATCGGGTCAGTTGCGCCTCGGCGTACTATGAGGTCGGGCGGGTGACTTTTGCGCCGGGCGCGGGTCTGGCGCTGTTGGTGCGCTTTGTCGATCCGGCGTGGCGCTTGCGCTTTGAACAGTTGCTCGACCTGCTGGGGCACAGTGGGCTTGGTGGTCGGCGCGCCAGCAGCGGCGCATTCGACTGGCAGCCTGGCAAGGCACTGGATGTCACATGGGGCGCGGCAGGGGGACGCGCGGTGCTCCTCTCGCGCTATCTTCCGGCGCAGCACGAGATTGCTGCCTTGCGCAGTGATCGCGCAGCGTATCAACTGGTCAACATCGGTGGATGGTTGTTCAGCCCAGGACACCTGCCGCAACGCCGGCAACGGGTGCGCATGGTCGCCGAGGGGTCAGTGCTCGATGTGCGCGCCGCCAATCCGCGCGGTCAGGTGGTTGATGTGCGCCCTGATTATCGCAAAAGCAAAAACCCGCATCCCGCGCTCGGCAAGAATGTCGGCACGCCGCACCCCGTCTACCGTAGCGGACTGGCGCTGACGGCGCCGATCCCCGATTGGAAGGAGGAGTCCTGATGGCATTGGTGCGCAACCAGGTCGTTTCCCTGACCGTCACTACCATCACGCCGCTCCACATCGGCACAGGCGACCGGCTGGCGGCAAACCTGGATTACTATGTGGACGGCGACGCCACGCTGGTGATCAATGCTGACGCTGCGCTCGAATTGGTGGTCGAAACCTGGCAGCAGCGCCGCGTGCCGTATGAGGAGCAACTGCGGCGCTTCAACGCAGAACTGGCGCAGGAAGAAGAACGCATCCGCCGGGCGGACGAGCGTCTGCGTCGTCAGATTGAGCAGTTCGAGGAGAGTCCGCCGCGGCGCAAGGACGAGTATGAACGTCAGGCGAACCGTTTTCGTGAGGAGGCGCAGCGTCTGAAGGAACGCAAGCAGCGCCTGGCGGAGCACAGCGCGAATCCGCCGCAGCCGGACGATACCGGCGATCTGTTGCCGCCGGAATTGATCGCCGGCAGCACGTTCGACCAACTGGTTGATGGCGGGTTGTTGCCACGCGACCGGTTGCGTGAACGCGCAACGGTCAACGGGCGTCCGCTGGTGCGCTATGCGCTGAACGGACGCCCGGCGTCCGGCGAGGTCTACGAGCAGATTAAGGATGTCGCCGACCGACTCTATCTGCCGGGGTCGTCGCTCAAAGGCGCAATCCGCAGCGCGCTGGCGTGGGACATGGCGCACAGTCCGGCGGTCGCGGCGCTTCAACATGCGGTGAAGGGGGGGCCGAAAAACGCTGATGACGCCATCGAACAGGAGGTGTTTCTCGGCACGCTGCGAACGCAACGCCGTATCAACAACACGGTGCGTGACGTGCTGCGCGCGCTCCGCATCGGTGACAGCGCGCCGGTCGCAGTTGCGCCCGATCTGCTGGCGGTGCGCATCTACCGCAGCCGGTCGGCGCAGGGATTGATTGCGCTCGAAGCCATCCCCGTCGATGTCGAGTTTCGCGCAGCGCTTCAGATCGAACAGTATCCGTTCGAGAGCGGGGTCGCGCGCGCCGTGATCGACTTCGGCGATTGGCAGCGCCGGTTGCAGCCGGATGAACTTGCGGCAGCGTGCCGACGGCGCGCCGGGCGCCTGATCGACGGCGAACTCGCATATTTCAACCGCCAGACCGACGCCGCCGAACTGGTCCGCTTCTATGCCGATCTGCGCGCGCGCCTGGAAAGGATGGATGCGCGCGCGTTTCTGTTGCCCATCGGCTGGGGCGCCGGTTGGCGCTCCAAGACCCTCGACGACCGGTTGCGCCAGGGGACGGATCGTGACAATGCGTTTGCGCAAATCGTTCAACGTCACACCCTCAAAAAGCACAAATCCGCCGGTTTTCGCCCCGGCGACGCTTTCCCGGAGACGCGCAAAGTCATCATGCGCGGCGCATTACCCTGGCGACCGCTTGGGTGGGTCGAGGCGCGCTTCGATCTGAACGGTGAACGTTGAATACCAATGACCGGTGACCATCCGGCATGGTCACCCCGAGCAGCGCGAGGGGGCGTGCGCGACCCGCGCCGATTCCGCGCTGCGCGCGGTCAGATTCCTCGCTGCGCTCGGAATGACAAGTCGCTGCGCTCGGAATGACAAGTCGCTGCGCTCGGAATGACACGAAGGCGGCATCTTCAATCGTCATTGGTAGTTGCCGAAAGCCCACGCACAAAAGTCTTTCGGCGAAACAAATGACACGAAGGCGGCATCTTCAATCGTCATTGGTAGAATATCGAACGCTGGAGGTCGTTATGCATCTCCTGGTTCTGGCAAACATCGGCAACAGCGACCTGATCGCAGACAGCAGGCGGCTTCAGCGTCCGCGTGCGGACGGCGAGGCGGCATGGCAGACATTCGAGCGGCATACATTTGAGACGCCGATCATCGAACCGTGCGTTCGCTGGATCATCGGCAGGAATGGGCGGATTGACCGCCTGATCCTGTTCTATACCGATCAACCGGCAACGCCGGAGACGCTGAAACCGGATCGGTCCGGCATGTCGCTGCGCGACAAAGATACGCTCTGGTATGCGCGCATTATCGAGCGCCTGTTGCGCGAGCGATTCGGCGACCGGATTGGACATCTTGAGTGTCAGGCGATTCGACGCATTGATGGCCGCAACATCAATCCCAGCATATACGACGAAGCCTTCGACGCCTATGCCGGTCTGGTCGCACCGCTGGTGGACGCGCAGACGACATGCTACGTCTTGATGGCGGGCGGCATCCCGGCGTGTAATACGGCGTTGCAACTGAATGCCATCAGCGCCTTCGGTGACCGCTGCCGCGTGGTGTACCAGCCGGAAGGCGGGCAACCTTACGACTTGCGCGTCGGTGATCAGGTGCTGAACGTCTTCCGTCGCGCAACCGCCATTGATGCGCTCGAACGCCTCGACTTCGCCACGGCGCTCCCCCTGGTGCGTCAGGTTGCCGATGGCGCTGTGGCTGCGCTGGTGGCATATGCCCACTATCGCGAATGCTTCGACTTTGAGCGCGCGCAGACGACGCTCAGCCACGGCATTCGTCAGGCGAGCGGCGAACTGCGCTCCTTTCTCGCCAACCTCGAACACGATCTTGACCCGCTCATGCTCCGTTCCGACATAGACGCATTGCTGCGCGAACTTGTCGCCAATGCGACCATCACCTTTCGCAACGGGCGCTACGCCGATTTTCTGGGGCGCCTCTTCCGCTTCCAGGAAGCCGCGCTGCGCTTTATCATCGAAACGAAACTCGGCTTGCCGACCGATATGAGCAAAGAGCGCAAAGCAACCAACCTGCCGGAGTACAGGCAACGCATCGATGCCGACCCCGGCCTGAAAGCCTGGCTCGACGCGCGCACAATTGACGGAACGCCGCTGCGCTACGACACCCCCAACATCCCAACGCTTCAGGCGATGCTCGACTATCTCATCGATCCCGCGAGCGTTAAGCCCGATGGTGCGCCGTATCTGCCCAAGGACGAGCGCGGACGTCTCACCGGCGTCAAGCAACGGCTGGACAAAATTACGTCTTTGTCGCAATTGCGCAACCAAAGCGTGATTGCGCACGGATTTGCGGGCGTTTCGCGTGAGCGGTTGGCGGAGGTGTACGGCGGCGACCCGGATGCCCTGATCGCCGACCTGCGCGAGATTGTGAAGCTGCTGGGGTTGTCGGCGCAGGAGTCGCCATTCGAGCAGATTGCCGGCATTGCTATCGAGCAGTTGCGCCATCTGACGTGACGCATGGGCACACCGTCGCGTTCGGCAGGAACCGCAGCGATGAAGCCGTTGCCGATCTGCGCCACACGTCGCAGACGCCTGCACCCTCGTCGTTGGGCGACCGCCTGGCGAGTCGCCGGACGCGACGATCAATCGGTTGATCGACATCTTGCTGCGCGCGGTGAAACAGCCGCAGCGCGGGCGAAACGACGCCCAATTGCCGCACCTTAACAACTGCATCGCACCTACCGTCGCTATCGTCGGAGCATCGTCGTGGGAGCCAGCCGCGTCCGTTGCCGTGTGGACTACGAGGGGGCGGACCGCGCGTCCCGCTGTCATTGCGAGCCGCCGCAGGCGGCGAAGCAATCCGCGCGTCCCGCTGTCATTGCGAGCCGCCGCAGGCGGCGAAGCAATCCGCGCGTCCCGCTGTCATTGCGAGCCGCCGCAGGCGGCGAAGCAATCCGCGCGTCCCGCTGTCATTGCGAGCCGCCGCAGGCGGCGAAGCAATCCCCTCGTCCCGCATCCCAACGAGTTCCAGGGCGGACAATACGCACGCACGTAGTGTTGCCCTCACCCCCTGCCCCGCTCCCGCACGCGGGAGCGGGGGGAGTGGCGCCACACGCGGGAGCGGGGGAGTGGCGCCATACGCGGGAGCGAGGGGAGCAGTCCGCCCTTAAACGAGGGAGGGTGCTGCCCCTGTCATTGCGCGACCGGCGCAGCCGGTCGAAGCAATCCGCGCGTCCCGCTGTCATTGCGCGACCGGCGCAGCCGGTCGAAGCAATCCTCTCGTCCCGCACCCGGTTCGACGCTCAACAGCGCCACTCTTCCACCCTCAAGGCGCCCCCCTATACCGGTGTCGAAATGCTGTGGTACAACGTCTCTTCGCAAAATCCCCTTTGGGGGCTTGATAAGGATACGTCAATGCCTGTATCGCTCATCTTTACCATTCGCCCGCTGGCGGCTGCGGAAAAACCGGCATCGCTCGGATTACCTGTGACCATCCGGCATGGTCAACCCGAGCAGCGCGAGGGGTCGTGCGCAACCCGCTTAGATTCCTCGCTGCGCTCGGAATGACACGCCGCTGCGCTCGGAATGACACGCCGCTGCGCTCGGAATGACACGCCGCTGCGCTCGGAATGACACGCCGCTGCGCTCGGAATGACACGCCGCTGCGCTCGGAATGACACGCCGCTGCGCTCGGAATGACACGCCGCTGCGCTCGGAATGACACGCCGCTGCGCTCGGAATGACACGCCGCTGCGCTCGGAATGACACGCATGCGGCATCTTCAATCATCATTGGTATTATGGCGCAACGTCTCTTCGGAAAATCCCCTTCGGGGGCTTGAAAGGATACGTCAATGCCTGTATCGCTCATCTTCACCATTCGCCCGCTGGCGGCTGCGGAAAAACCGGCATCACTCGGACGCGCAGCGCACGCCGCCATTCTGCGCCTGATCGGGGACAGTGATCCGGCGCTTGCGACCCGGCTCCACGACGACGATGGACCCAAACCGTTGACCGTCTCGAATGTCATCGGTCTGGAAGCGCGCCAGCATATGGCGCGCGTCTATCCCGATCGTCGGTATCGGCTGCGGGTAACGTTATTGACCCCGGCGCTCGAAGCGATTGCCGCCGCCTGGCGGCCCGCTGCGCTGGCGCCGCTCGACCTCGACGGGCTGCTCTGGCGCATCGAGCAGATTACCGACAACCCTGGCGACGATCCCTGGGCAGGGCGCGCCGCATATGAGGAATTGGCGACGGCGCTCCTCGCTCGCCACGCCACATCCGCGCGCTGGACCTTCGAGTTTGCAACGCCGGTCACCTTCCGGCAGCGCGGTCTCAACCAGCCGCTGCCATTGCCGGCGCTGACCTTCGGCAGCCTTCTCGAACGCTGGAACGCCTTTGCGCCCATTGCCCTGCCCGATGAGACGCGCCGATTTGCCGAAGAGTGCATCGCCGTAAGCCGCTTCGAACTGCGATCACGCTCCGATCCGACGAAGGGTGGGGCGCCGCAGATCGGCGCCATCGGTCGTGTGACCTATGCCGCCGTCAACCGCGACCGGTACTGGCTGGCGTGTATCGACGCGCTGGCGCACTTCACACTGTTCAGCGGTATCGGCGCCGGCGTCGCTCGCGGCTATGGGCAGGCGCGCCTGCTGGACGACGATCACACCGGCGCGCGTCCACACACCACCGGGCAGCCGGATGGGTTGTCCGCATAAACGACATCTTTGCTGCCGGGTGCAGGGTCTCGATTGTTGTGCAACCGTAGTACTCTGGCGCCACGAATTGACCCAACTTTCGGCATACAATCTCGCCGGGTGGGAGTGCGTCCGTTGCGGAAGCAAGGCGCGCCCCTCGTCGCGTGTTGGCATACCACACCCGCGCAGGAGAAGCGTCATGGCAACATCGCGTGCATGGCGGGTTGACCTGGCAGACCTCCCACACACATACCACACCCGCGCAGGAGAAGCGTCATGGACACCCTCTACGTGACCGAACAGGGCAGCGAGATCGGCTGCGACGGTGAACGGTTGGCAGTGCGGCGCGACAACGCCATCATCGCCAGCATACCGCTGATCAAGATCGAGGACATCGTCATTATCGGCAACGTCGGACTGAGCACCCCCGCCATCAAGCGCATGCTCGACAACGGCATCAACGTCACGTTTCTGACGGTACACGGGCGCTATCAGGGGCGATTGGTCGGCAGCGTCAGCGCCCATGCCGCGCTGCGCGCCGCACAATATCGGCGCGCCGACGACCGCGCCTGGTCGCTGCGCCTGGCGCAGCGGTTCGTCGAAGGCAAACTGCGCAACTGCCGCGCCCTGCTGCGCCGTTTTGCGCGCAACCGCGCCGACGCGCCAGCGGAAGCCGGGCAAGCCGCCGACGACCTCGACCGCTTCATTGATCGCGTGCCGCGCACCACCACCCTCAACGCACTTATGGGAGTGGAAGGCAGCGCCACTGCGCGCTACTTCGCCGGCGTCCGCGCCCTGATCGGAGCGGAATGGCGCTTCGAGGCGCGCATCCGGCGTCCACCGCCGGATCGTGTGAACGCCCTGCTCTCGTTTGGCTACACCCTGCTGGTTCACAAAATGCTCGGCGCCGTTGAAGCAGCCGGCTTCGACCCGTATCTCGGCTACCTCCACCACATCGACTACGGACGACCATCACTGGCGCTCGACCTGATCGAAGAGTTCCGCCCTATCCTGGTCGACTCGCTAGTAATCCGTTGTTGCAACGACGGGCGCATCGCGTTCGACGACTTCACCGAAACGCCGGATGGCGACTATCCGGTCTTGCTGAGTGATGACGGCAAACGGCGCTTTGTCGCCGCATTCGAGGAACGCATGCGCACTGAAGCCACCCATCCCGACGGCGCCGACGGACGACCGGGGAAAGTCAGTTACCTGCGCTGTCTGGCGCTTCAGGCGCGGCGTCTGGCGCGAGCGGTGCAGGGAGGAGCGGACTACGAACCGTTTGCTGTGCGATAAAGGAGCGCCCATGCTGTACGTAATCGCTTACGACATTCCGGACGACGCGCGACGCCTGAAACTGGCGAACGTACTCGAAGGATTCGGGCAGCGCGTGCAGCGCAGCGTCTTCGAGTGCGACCTGACCGAGCGCGAATACCGCGCACTGATAAAAAAAGTCGAGCGCGTCGTTAACCTAAACGAAGGGGACAGCGTGCGCATCTACCGATTGTGCGGCGCATGCGTAGCGAACGTCGACGTCAGAGGAGAAGGACCGCCGGTGGAAAAGAGCGTTGACATCTATATCGTCTGACGCACCGGCGCGGCGCAACGGAGGCCCGATTGCCGCGCCACCTCATCAGGATGCCATGAAAGACTGTCGAATGACACCGGTTGCGCCCAAAATGCCTGACACATTTCTCCCGAAATCGGGCGACCGCGCACACCGCCTTGTGTGTCTCGTTCTGATGCGGTATAATCATCGAGGGTGGAAAAACCCCAAATCCCCGCCAGGGGATTGAAACCGCGCCAACTGATCGCGAATATCCGCTGCGGTGCCGATTTCGTGGAAAAACCCCAAATCCCCGCCAGGGGATTGAAACTTGCTTGCGCTGTCGGTCATCGAGAGCGCGCCGCTTGCGGGTGGAAAAACCCCAAATCCCCGCCAGGGGATTGAAACTTATCCAGACCATCAATGCTACGACGAGCAATGTTGCCGTGGAAAAACCCCAAATCCCCGCCAGGGGATTGAAACGTCAATCAACTGCTGCGTTATCGTTATCATCGCTCTAAGTGGAAAAACCCCAAATCCCCGCCAGGGGATTGAAACAAAGAAACAAACGAAGAGCCGCCGAAATGGAGAGGGAGGTGGTGGAAAAACCCCAAATCCCCGCCAGGGGATTGAAACGTGAGAATTTCCATCTCCTCCTCTGTCAGCAGCGCGCGCAGTGGAAAAACCCCAAATCCCCGCCAGGGGATTGAAACCTCTCCATATTCGCTCCTTTGTTAATGTACCCGGCGTGGAAAAACCCCAAATCCCCGCCAGGGGATTGAAACGTAGTAATAGTCGCCGTAGCCACCGAGTTGTCTATAGAACGACGTGGAAAAACCCCAAATCCCCGCCAGGGGATTGAAACCTCCTCCGATAAGAGGAATGTACAGCGAGGTGGCGGAGTGGAAAAACCCCAAATCCCCGCCAGGGGATTGAAACGGTTCACAATCGGCTCGATCTTACCAATCTCCCTCGGTGGAAAAACCCCAAATCCCCGCCAGGGGATTGAAACTTTCCCCCCCCCTATATTTCAGCCTCTTTGGAGGCTAGGGGTGGAAAAACCCCAAATCCCCGCCAGGGGATTGAAACTTTCGTGCCGCTTCCGCTTGCGGCGATCACAACAGCGCGAGTGGAAAAACCCCAAATCCCCGCCAGGGGATTGAAACGAAACGCTGCGGGCCTCAATGCCGGATTGTCCGCCCAGTGGTGGAAAAACCCCAAATCCCCGCCAGGGGATTGAAACACATGAACCCCATCGTCTCGATTGACAAGACCGACCGGTGGAAAAACCCCAAATCCCCGCCAGGGGATTGAAACACTATTCTGTCCTCTCGGACAAATGTGGTGGAAAAAGTGGAAAAACCCCAAATCCCCGCCAGGGGATTGAAACAAGGGGACCAAGTAAATGATCCGCTATCGTGCTCAAAACGTGGAAAAACCCCAAATCCCCGCCAGGGGATTGAAACTCAACTCGAAAGTTGAGCGTGAACGCGATAAGAAATGCCGGTGGAAAACCCCCAAATCCCCGCCAGGGGATTGAAACGGGCTGTACGCGGATATCTTCCCCGATCTCTCGCCCAGAGAGGTGGAAAAACCCCAAATCCCCGCCAGGGGATTGAAACTACCATATCGCTACGGTAATTAAAGGTGAGCGCCACCGATCTAAGTGGAAAAACCCCAAATCCCCGCCAGGGGATTGAAACCCGCTATAAGCGCGAGATCCACCTCCTGAAACGAGGGGTGGAAAAACCCCAAATCCCCGCCAGGGGATTGAAACAATCGAGTAAACCGTGGAATAGTCTGTTTTTAATTCGGAGTGGAAAAACCCCAAATCCCCGCCAGGGGATTGAAACCATTTGTTGCGCTAGTCGATTGTTTCGAGAAGTTCAATGTGGAAAAACCCCAAATCCCCGCCAGGGGATTGAAACTCAACAGCAGCGTGGCTGTTGCTGTTAACCCAGGCTGGCGACTGTGTGGAAAAACCCCAAATCCCCGCCAGGGGATTGAAACGGGCTTGACCTCGTCGGTCAAGCTCCAGCCTTTGGTGGCGGTGGAAAAACCCCAAATCCCCGCCAGGGGATTGAAACTCGTGTTCTCGACGCAGGGGATCGAGGGGGTGGAACAACGTGGAAAAACCCCAAATCCCCGCCAGGGGATTGAAACGATAAGGTAGGTAAAATATTCCTCCTTTCCGAGGAAAGTGGAAAAACCCCAAATCCCCGCCAGGGGATTGAAACCTCGGTTTCTGCGGTTGAGATGGCGCGGGCGGCATGTGGAAAAACCCCAAATCCCCGCCAGGGGATTGAAACTGGAGAAAACCACCTGCGGGTTTTCTCTAATCTGGTGGGCGAGGTGGAAAAACCCCAAATCCCCGCCAGGGGATTGAAACCGCCCGCCGTCTGCCGCGCCTTCAGCGGGCGCGGCGCGGGAGCGGGTGGAAAAACCCCAAATCCCCGCCAGGGGATTGAAACTTGGCGTTCGGGAGCATGATCGTCTTGGCGGAGGCATGGGTGGAAAAACCCCAAATCCCCGCCAGGGGATTGAAACCCGGATTGACCTAAGCCTGGTCGAGTAGGAACTCCCTCAAGTGGAAAAACCCCAAATCCCCGCCAGGGGATTGAAACACGGACGCGCATGGCAAATTGCCAAAACGCAACCAGGTGGAAAAACCCCAAATCCCCGCCAGGGGATTGAAACTCAAAGACCCATATAATCATTCCCCTCTGTGTCTGTGGAAAAACCCCAAATCCCCGCCAGGGGATTGAAACTACCAGATCGGGTAAAACCGGTTCTGGTACCGAATTTCTAGTGGTGGAAAAACCCCAAATCCCCGCCAGGGGATTGAAACCGGGCGCAAACTCGCCGCTGTGCAACTGATAACGATACTGTGGAAAAACCCCAAATCCCCGCCAGGGGATTGAAACGTTCGCCGTCGATTTCGCTCACGCACAGGCGGGCGACGACGTGGAAAAACCCCAAATCCCCGCCAGGGGATTGAAACGCAAATCATCGACGAGTCTGGAAATGATGTGACATCTCTGGTGGAAAAACCCCAAATCCCCGCCAGGGGATTGAAACTAAATACGCGATTGCGTATTACTGGAATGGGGAACTTTTGTGGAAAAACCCCAAATCCCCGCCAGGGGATTGAAACCTTACATTCCCAGCGGTGTACGTCGAGCATTTTGGGTGGAAAAACCCCAAATCCCCGCCAGGGGATTGAAACATGTCGGCGTGGCGGCGCTGTACCGCACTGCGCCGGAGGGTGGAAAAACCCCAAATCCCCGCCAGGGGATTGAAACTTTCGTCAAGACCTCCATTTCCTCCTCTGTCAGCAGCGCCCGGTGGAAAAACCCCAAATCCCCGCCAGGGGATTGAAACTCGCCTCCCGCAAGCTCCTCCTCGAATCCCCACGAAAACGTGGAAAAACCCCAAATCCCCGCCAGGGGATTGAAACTTTGTTCGAGATACGGCGGATAGATACGCTGATAAGTTAAAGTGGAAAAACCCCAAATCCCCGCCAGGGGATTGAAACGTACAAACCCCCCCACCCCGACGCCTAAAAGCAAGTTCAGTGCGTGGAAAAACCCCAAATCCCCGCCAGGGGATTGAAACACAACGCACCTTCATGCTCCAAGAGCATGTAATCGCGTGGAAAAACCCCAAATCCCCGCCAGGGGATTGAAACCGTATTTGCGCCTTCGACCACAGAAACTGCTATATAAGCAGGTGGAAAAACCCCAAATCCCCGCCAGGGGATTGAAACGAAGAACACAAAAACATATTAGAAAAATTAAAACGAGGTGGAAAAACCCCAAATCCCCGCCAGGGGATTGAAACGGCAATGTTGATGTCCAACCAGACATAGTTTCTGGCGCTGTGGAAAAACCCCAAATCCCCGCCAGGGGATTGAAACTTGATAAGACTGACCGTTACGCGAGCCTTCATGATTGTGGAAAAACCCCAAATCCCCGCCAGGGGATTGAAACTCAAGTATCATTGATCACCACCTTCATAAGAGCGATGAAGTGGAAAAACCCCAAATCCCCGCCAGGGGATTGAAACCGACATCCACGCCCGCAGGAAACGCCACCCGCGCCATCTCGGTGGAAAAACCCCAAATCCCCGCCAGGGGATTGAAACGTTAATAAACGCGCATTGTCGACCAAGCGACTACGGCAGTGGAAAAACCCCAAATCCCCGCCAGGGGATTGAAACCGAAGCCACTCTCGCGCAGGCGCGCGCGGCGGCGTATGGTGGAAAAACCCCAAATCCCCGCCAGGGGATTGAAACCTCCTCGCTGTTCGGGTCACGAAGCAATCGCCGCATCTTCGTGGAAAAACCCCAAATCCCCGCCAGGGGATTGAAACGCCAAGTTAGCCGCCGGTCTCGTATCGACCGCCCATTGTTGTGGAAAAACCCCAAATCCCCGCCAGGGGATTGAAACTACAGCCTAATCAGGCTGTACGCGACGATCTCATAAGGTGGAAAAACCCCAAATCCCCGCCAGGGGATTGAAACCCAAGGAAACTCACAATTGCTTAATCTTAGAAACAGTGGAAAAACCCCAAATCCCCGCCAGGGGATTGAAACATTGAAAATGCGCCGGCTGGCATCGTCACGGTGCTAAAGTGGAAAAACCCCAAATCCCCGCCAGGGGATTGAAACTAAGGGTGTACGCGGCGATTTCGTAGGTAAGCCAAACAAGTGGAAAAACCCCAAATCCCCGCCAGGGGATTGAAACAACGGCGGACATATCCGCCGAAATTGAAGAGGCGATGAAGTGGAAAAACCCCAAATCCCCGCCAGGGGATTGAAACTTGAGCGAGTTTTTCGGTGTGAAACGCTACCTCAGGGTGGAAAAACCCCAAATCCCCGCCAGGGGATTGAAACGTAAATTATTACTGACGCAACAAAAGCATTGTTTACAAAAAGTGGAAAAACCCCAAATCCCCGCCAGGGGATTGAAACAGAAAACCCCCGAATGACCAACCGAACCTGCACACCGTACGTGGAAAAACCCCAAATCCCCGCCAGGGGATTGAAACGCGTTCTCGATGCCTTCGATGCTTTCGGGTGGTGTCTCGCTGGTGGAAAAACCCCAAATCCCCGCCAGGGGATTGAAACTCGTCTCGCGCCGCCTCCACTGCGCGCTCCGCGTCAATAATCGCGTGGAAAAACCCCAAATCCCCGCCAGGGGATTGAAACGTACAGGAACGCGTGTACGCTTATCCCGTGAACTCAGTGGAAAAACCCCAAATCCCCGCCAGGGGATTGAAACCGCAACCGCCGCGCGATATGCGACGCCTCGGTCCACGTAAAGTGGAAAAACCCCAAATCCCCGCCAGGGGATTGAAACCCCCGTGCGGGCTGCGAAATACATCGCCCGCGCTCGTTCGAGTGGAAAAACCCCAAATCCCCGCCAGGGGATTGGCGTACGGGCAGGTCTGAGACCTGCCCGCGCCAGGGGATCGGGGTGGGGGCGGGTCTCAGACCCGCCCCCTACCGTGGAATTCGCTCATTGTTCACAGGTTCCGCCGTGCCGGTGGAAAAACCCCAAATCCCCGCCAGGGGATCGGCGTACGGGCAGGTCTGAGACCTGCCCGCGCCAGGGGATCGGGGTGGGGGCGGGTCTCAGACCCGCCCCCTACCACACACATGTGCGTATGTGGAGCAGGCGGGTCGGGCGGGGATCGGGGTGGGGGCGGGTCTCAGACCCGCCCCCTACCGTGGAATTCGCTCATTGTTCACAGGTTCCGCCGTGCCGGTGGAAAAACCCCAAATCCCCGCCAGGGGATCGGCGTACGGGCAGGTCTGAGACCTGCCCGCGCCAGGGGATCGGGGTGGGGGCGGGTCTCAGACCCGCCCCCTACCACACACATGTGCGTATGTGGAGCAGGCGGGTCGGGCGGGGATCGGGGTGGGGGCGGGTCTCAGCCCCGCCCCCTACCGTGGAATTTGCTCATTGTTCACAGGTTCCGCCGTGCCGGTGGAAAAACCCCAAATCCCCGCCAGGGGATTGAAACTTTTGCATCGTCCGGCAGGGTTCTTTCCAAATGAACTCGAAACATTGTCGTTCTTCAATGCTATACTATCAACGAGCGACCTCACGCGTGATCGCTCTCGCACCCGTCACATTCATGCCCCATGCGTCCAGGTTAATGACTATGAGAAGACAAGCCGTCATCCGTACTAAACCAGATCGCGCGCTCTGCGCTCGACGCGCGTTCCCGCTCATTGCCGCGCGGATGCTCACCCGTCGTCCGCACCTCGTGCATGCCCCGAAGCGATGGGCGCGCCTTGCGCAAGCGGCGGCGCACGACCCCGACAGCGCCGCGTTGGTGTTGGCGCGCGCCCATGATCGCGTATGGCGCACGCTTCCGCATGCCGTCATCGCCGATCTTGCGCGCAGCGCAGCGCGGACGCCGGAAACGGCGACGGCGGCGCTTAAGGACGCGCCGGAACCGGTCTGGCGGATGCTGTCCGTTGACGATATCCGCGCCGTAATCCAAAGCGTCGTCGGTCACGACGTCGGGGCGATTGCGGCGTTGTGTCACGCGTCGTCATCCGTACAGGCGGCGCTGACGCCCGACGTGCTGCGCGCGCTGGCGCACCGCGTGACGAGCGACCCCTTCAGCGCCGCGCGCGTGCTGTGTGATGCGCCGATGTCCGTGTGGAAGGCGCTTGACGCTGAATCCATCCGCATGATGGCGCATGCGGTTGCGAGCCGCTACGACTGCGCCATCATGGTGGCCATGTCGACATCGTCCGCGATCTGGAAGGTTCTGGATGACGACGCCATTCGTTCCCTCGCTCGCGGCATCCTCCCGTTGTGCGATGACGCCATGCTGGGGGTGTCTCTGATGGGCTCCAGCGTTCCGGCGCTATGGACCAAACTGACCGCCGAAGAGGCGCACCCCTTTGTCCAGGCGACGGCGCGTGATATGTTCCTGGCGACAGAAATGCTGATCACCGCGCCGGATGATTTCTTAACCACGCTGTTCGCCGACGACCTTCGCGCTTTGGTGATGTCGTCCGCTCAGCACAGCATCACGGCTGCGCACACGTTGCTCGGCGTCCGCAACGCCGTCTGGGCGTCGCTGGATGGACAGACAAAAGACAGCCTCATCCACGCCGCTTTGCGCGATCCTGGCGCCTTCGTCGACGTACTCCAAACCATGAGCGCGACCCCATTGCTCTCCTGGAAGCCGGAAATCTTTCTGTGGCTGAACGATGCCGCTCCAGAGCGCTGGACCGCCGTGCTTCCCGTTCTGCCCGATGAGACGCTGTACGAGGCGCTGATGGCTATGTCGAATGATGTTTTGCAGCGCCGGGACACGCGCGATACGTTGATGACCATCGCTCGTCGCGACGGCGCCGACGTCATTCGGCGCGCCTTGAGAGCGCGAGCCCGCCGTCTCGTTCCCACGAGCATCCTTCCGCCATCGACTGAAGACAAGCGGACGAAGGGTGACCGGCGCGGGTAAAGGAAACGACGATGCGCCGTGTTCCGCTCCACTGGTCGCCATCGTGTCACCGAGCGTCTCACGCGTGTCCGGTTTTGCGCTGCATCCTGCTCGTCGCAGTGATCCAGGCATGCGCATCCGTCTCCGCATGCGCCGCACCCCGCGCGTTGCAGCGATGCGGGCATGTACATCCGTCCCTGCATGCGCTGCGCATAACGATTCGTCCCAGGCACGCAATGACCGATGCACGGTCGCTGCCACGCCGGAGACTGCGTCGTATTGCAGGCGAGATCGCAGATGGCGGCGAGAGAACGGACGATATGGGTCGTGAGCGCCTGCGCCCTGTAATTTATCCGCTCCGTAGCCGGGCAGGGGGACGGGGTAAGGTGTTGAACGTTTCACAACGCATGCGCAGAGCTCAGACCTGCCCGCTCTTGAGCCGGGCAGGGGGACCCCTCCAATGCCCGCCAGGGGATCGGCGTGCGGGCGGGTCTGAGACCTGCCCGCGCCAGGGGATCGGCGTATGGGCAGGTCTGAGACCTGCCCACGCCAGGGGATAGGCGTACGGGCGGATCTGAGACCTGCCCGCCCTTGATGCCGGGCAGGGGGGCACGCGGGGGGCAGGAGGGCGTCAGCGGGGGCGCGTACCCGTCACAGGTGGGCGCGTCTGTGGTATGATACCCCGGCATTAAGTGCGCCACGTCGTTGCGAGGGTTGTTCATGACCACTGATATCGCATATGAGATAGCCGCCACGCTTCTGGAGGCGGGCGCTCTGCTGATTCGCCCGCGCGAACCGTTCATCTTCGCTTCCGGGTTGCGCTCACCGATCTACTGCGATAACCGTATGTTGCTGGGTGATGTCGCGGCGCGGCGGATTGTGACGCGCGGCTTCGCTGCACAGTGCGCCGATGCGCAGGTTGTCGCCGGACCGGCCACCGGTGGCATTGCATGGGCTGCGTGGGTCGCTGAGGCGCTCAGTATCCCGATGGCATATGTGCGCAGCGGCGCTAAAGGGCATGGACGTGGACGGCAGGTGGAGGGAGCGACAGTCAGAGATCGGCGCGTGGCGCTGCTTGAAGATACGGTCAGCACCGGCGAGAGTGCGCTTCAGGCGGCAGACGCTCTACGCGCCGAGGGCGCGCTGGTGACGCATTGCGTCTGCATTTTTACCTGGGGATGGGCTGACACAGAGGCGCGGTTTGCCGCAGCGCACCTTCATCTCGTGCCGCTGGCAACGCTTCCCGCCGTGCTCGATGTGGCGCAGCGCACCGGGCGCCTGACGCCAGAGGCGCGCGCGCTGGTCGAGTCATGGGCTGCCAATCCGCGCGCGTGGATGCCGCCAGAAGCGTAGCACTGCCAGAGACGCGCGTGAAATGAACTCGCTATGAGCCGCACATCTATCGTGCCGACGCTGTCGGATCACTGCTCCACCCCTCATCTTTCCGTCGTCTGGCAGTCGCGCTGGGGCATCCCCATCGGATACGCTGTCTCTTCCGAGGCGCTGGCGCTCGCACTGGCTGCGCGCGGCGTCGAGTTGTCGTACCGCCCGACGCCGTGGCATATGCCGGGAACAATCCGCTACCCGGCGCTGCTGGCTGCCGCAGCGCGCGCGCCGCGCGACGACGTGCCGCAGGTCAGCTACGACCAGGCAGACCTGTTCTACACCCGTCACGCGGGGTACAAAATCGGTTACACCATGCTGGAAGTCGATGGACTGCCGCGTGAGTGGGTCGCGGCGTGCAATGCCATGGACGAGGTCTGGACGCCAAGCCGCTGGGGTGCGACGGTCTTTGCCAATGCCGGAGTGACGCGCCCGATCTATGTCATGCCGCTGGGGTATGATCCGGTGTGTTTTCGACCGGATGGACCGGCGCGCCGGATTGCGGAACGCTTCACGTTTCTCTCGGTCTTTGAGTGGGGCGAACGCAAAGCGCCGGACATCCTGCTGCGCGCCTATGCAGCGTCGTTCACGCGACGCGATGACGTGGCGCTGCTGTTGCGGGTGAACAATTTTGACGCAGAGGTCGATGTTGCGCGACAGATCGCCGCGCTGCGCCTTCCCGCCGATGCTCCGCCGATTGCCCTGCTCTACAACCGTTACATCAGCGACGAGAGCCTGGGAGCGCTCTACCGCAGCGCCGATTGTTTTGTGCTGCCGACGCGCGGTGAAGGATGGGGGCTGCCGATCCTCGAAGCGATGGCGTGTGGGTTGCCGGTGATTGCCACCGACTGGAGCGGGCAAACCGAATTCTTCCACGGCGGAGTCGGGTACCCGGTGCGGGTGCGGCGGCTGGTTGCCGCCGACGCCAAATGCCCCTACTACCTGGGCTGGCGCTGGGCGGAGCCGGACATCGAGCACCTGATCGCGCTGATGCGCCATGTGTACGAGCATCCCAACGAAGCGCGGGTGGTTGGCGCGCGCGCGGCGCAAGAAGCGGCAACGCGCTGGACGTGGGCGCACGCAGCGGAGCGGATTCACAGGCGGTTAATGGATGCGACTGATGGGTAAATCAGGGGAGAGTCAGGAATGCTAGCGCACTCCTGAAGCGACGCTCGATGGCTTCAAGGGCAGCCTGTACCACGCCGTATCCGACTGCATCACAAGCACTTCATCCGGGATCATATCAGGCGCATATCCAATGCCGCTCACTGGATACACTTCCAGGTGCGTGATCAAGAGCGACAAAGGGGCATAGACCGGCGCGCATCGGGGACTTCCGCTTTTATCAAGAAGGGTGTGGTTCCAGCCATATATGCGCTGTCATCCTGGAGGATCGCAGCGAGGCACAGCGGTATACCACTGTGATTTGACGACTCGACCGTATGTGTCGTCCATGGAAAAGCGACGCGCTGCGCGTTCCGTCCGGGGTGGGTACGCCGTCGAACGACACAATGCCCGGCAAGGCATCCACGGATGCCCGCAGTGCGGCGTCTGGCGCGCGCTCACGAGAGACGTTCGATACTGCGCTGTTCCTGCGCGTAAAAGCCGACCGGCGCAGGGTGGCGCGGCATGTCGCGAACGACGCCGCCGAGACCAGGACGAAGGGCACGATGCCGGAGGCAGACGATCAGGCACGGCAACAGGTTGAGCAACGCTGCTCCGCAGAATGATCGCACGAACGGGGACGGGGTTTGCAACGAGTGTGGCATGGCGCGTTTGTTAACATGTGGTTGACGCACTGTTCCATGTATATTACACTGTGCTGTGTCGAAGGGTCAACACGCAAGCGAAGCCTGACAGAAGGAGGCTGCTTATGATGCCGCCGCGAGAGTTTCTCATGCCTGCGCAGGTTCTGATCGGCTCAGGCGCTGCCGAGCAGGTAGGGGCGCAGTGTCAGAAGCGCGGTTGGAAGAAAGCCCTGATCGTGTCCGACAAGATCATGCTCAGTCTGGGGTTAGTCGGCAAGGTGGAGCAGTATCTTGCCGACAGCGGCATTGCCAGCGCCGTATATGCTGGTGTCAACACCGAACCGGTGGTGGAATATGTTCAGGAAGGGTTGCAGGTATACAAAGAAGGCAACTGCGATTTTGTCGTAGCGGTTGGCGGCGGCAGTCCCATCGATACCGCAAAAGCCATCGCGGTGTTGGTCACGAACCCCGGTTCAATTGAGCAGTACAAAGGGATCGGCAAAATCGGCGCTCCCGGCGTGCCGGTCGTCGCCATTCCCACCACTGCCGGCACCGGCAGCGAGGCGACGGTCTATACTGTCATCACCGACCAGAAGACCGATGTAAAAATGTTGATCGGAAGTCCTTACCTGATGCCGACGATCGCCATCGTTGATCCGATGCTGACCGTCTCTTCGCCGCAGAGTGTCACAGCGGCAACCGGCGTTGATGCGCTGGTGCATGCCATCGAGGCGTATGTGTCGGTGAAGCGCCAGCCGATGACCGATATCTTTTGCCTGTCGGCGATCCGGTTGATTGCGCAAAGCATTCGCCAGGCGTGGGCGAACGGCAACAATATGGAGGCGCGTGAACAGATGATGCTCGGCGCCTTTCAGGCAGGCGTGGCGTTCAGCAACTCATCGGTGGCGTTGGTGCATGGGATGTCGCGCCCCATCGGCGCGCACTTCCATATCGCGCACGGCGTATCGAACGCGGCATTGCTCGCAGTCGTCACCGAGTTCAGTCTGATCGGCGATCCGCTGCGATATGCGCAGATTGCCGAAGCCATGGGGGAGCCGGTTCAGGGGTTGTCCATGATGGAAGCCGCCGACCGCGTGGTCCATGCCATCCGTCGTCTGGTCAGCGACATCAAGATTCCCTCGCTAAGGCAACTGGGAGTCGAGCGTGAGCGCCTGATCGAACTGGCGCCGTCGATGGCGGATGCGGCGATTGATAGCGGAAGCCCGGCAAATAACCCGCGCAAGCCCACGCGTCAGGAAATCATCGATCTCTACGTCAAGGCGTATGACGAGGCGTAGGAGAGGCGCAGACGTTTGCGGGGATCGGGAACGCGGCGGGTCCAACCTCATACCGCCGCGTCTCAGTCCTATGACCTTATTGCTCAGTCAAAAACGATGCTCGATTTCTCCGCATTCGCATTGGCAAGTATCTGAATGAAACCCATATATGACCCGATTCAGGTGCGCCGGTATGTCATCAGTGGGATATTGATCGTCGCTACTTTTTTCTTGACCATCGCGGCGTTGCTCAAAGAGAGTGATGCCGCTTATCATTCGGCGATTCTGATAGATTTCTATCCGGTCGAACGGAACAATAGTGGCGAGTACCGGTTCACACAACCACGATCCCATATTTTCATTCCTCCTTTCGTAAGCGATGCGGTCGCGCTGTCATTTCGGACATACTCACCAGGTCCGCTGCCGGAACGGACACTGACCTTGCGATTGGATGAGCGAACATTCGTGTCGCTGGCATCCGGTCATTCAGTGCGGCGCCTTCTGCTTGTGCTCTCACCTGCGGGCGTCGGAGCAGGTCAGTTGTTGACGCTGGAAACCGCGCCTGCCGAGGCGCCTGGCGACTTGCGTCGGCTTGGCGTCTTCACCGCTAACATCGAACTCCAACCGCTGAATCCACACATCTATCAGCGTTTCGCCCTCGTTGTACTGGCTCCTGTGACAGCGTCGCTGCTCCTGCTGGTGATGCGCTGTGGGGTTCTGGCAAGCGCATGCAGTGCTGCTCTTGTTGCAGGAATGGTTCTATGGGGATGGACGATTGCGTGGGGGGCGACATTCGGGTTAGGCGTTATACTTGTGTTTGACAGAATGCTGAACTGCGGACGAGGCATGTTCTGGCTACGCCAGAGTATTGACCAATTGCTCTCCTGTCTGTCTCTTCCCGATATGGTGATTAGCACGCTGATACTCATATGGATCAGTACCGTTGGTTGGAGCAGCCTGGCAATCCATGAGCGCTATGCGACCGGCGCCTATGATCTTGGGCTTTTTGATCAATGGCTCTGGCTTATCAGTCGTGGTTTGACTCCATATAGCACAGGCATCGGTGTTCACTTATTGGGCGATCACGCCGCTGTGCTGTTGTATCCTCTGGCAACGTTGTATCTGTTTGTTCCAGATGTGCGCGCATTGCTGCTTGTTCAAGTGCTGGCGGTCGGTATGGGAGGATTGGCGCTTTATCGCATCGGTTCGACCCGTGGATCGTCGTGGATGGGCGCGCTCGTTGCCGGAGCATATCTGTTGCATCCATCCACACACAATATGGCGCTGTTTCATTTTCATCCAGATGCATTGGCCGCAGCGGCGCTGCTGATTGTGCTCTTGGGCATTGAGCGACGAAATGCCACAATGATGGCGGTTGCGGTTGTTGTGTGCGCGGCAAAGGAGAACTTTGCGCTCACGACGGCATTGCTGGGCGCCTGGCTCGTCATTCGTGGCGAACGACGCCTGGGAAGCGCTCTGTTCTTCGGTTCACTCGCGTGGTTCAGCATTGCCACATTCCTCATCTAGCCCATGTTCAATGGTCAATCCCAAAGCGTTTTTGCATCTCGCTTCGACCGCTATGGCGCAACTCCAGGTGATATTCTTCGGTCCATCTTTCTGCGACCGGATCGCGTTGTTCTTGACCTGTTTCATTCTGAAAATCTCCACTATCTGGCTCTGGTGCTGGCACCTCTCGGCATGCTGCCGTTGCTCAGTCCATTGCATGCCGCTCTGGCGTTGCCAGCCCTTACGTTGAATATGCTCAGCAACTACGATGCTCAGCGCTCACTGCTCTTCCATTATGATGCTCTCCCGGTCGCACTGGTGTCATATGCATGTCTCGACGCTGCTATCATGCTCCGGGGTTGGTGGAAGCCGCGTGTGGCGTTTGTCGTATGTGCGCTTTGCATTATATGCGGAGCATGCTGGACCGTTGCGGCGGTCCCATTGAGAATTCAGGATGCATTGTTTCCGGCGGTGCGCGACGTAGAATGGTCCTATGTTCGCCGTTATATCCTTACCTACATTCCGCGTGATGCGGCAGTCTCAGTTAGTCCTGCGCTCCATCCGCACCTGATGCATCGCACACAGGCGTTTGTGTTTCCCAATCCCTTCGTTCGTATTCACTACGTCAATCCCGCCGGAGCGCCGCAACCACCATCTATCGATTGGATTGTCCATGATTATTATGGTATGGGGCGGGCGACTGCCAACCGCGAGCGGGAATTGCTGAGCGATTTAGAGCGGCGCAAACTGTTTGTTCCTGTCATGCGAGTTGGCACTATCACGCTGATGAAACGCACCGACTCGTCTCTGCCGGCTTCCTGCTTTGGCGCCGGCTGGCAGAGTGTGGATTGTCTCTCTGCATACCAAAATCGATGACTATCTCCTTGTGGAGTAGCGCAGAACTGACAGACAGTGAATAATTGCTGCAATACAGTTTACAACCAGGGGAAATTGCGGTCATGAACCAACAACCAAACCTGGAGTGCGGGGCGAAGAAACCGCCGCTCTTCCTGGCGATCTCAGCCGCTGACAATGAACCGCTGGCGGCGCAGATTGAGCGCGCGATCCATGAACGCCGGCTCGCCGTTGTCGATCTGCCGCTGCTCACCGATGTGGCGCAGGGTGACCCATACCTGGCTGAGCAACTCGCGGCGCTCCACGCACAATGGGAAGTGCGTCCGCAGCCGTCGCGCGGGTTGCTCGACCGTCTGCGACGGCGCATTGCCTGGTGGCTGCTCGAACCTGAGATACGCCAGATCAATGCGGTGCATGCCACCCTCACTCGCCTGATCGATAGCCTGATTGTCCTGGCAGACCGTGAACGTGCAGCACGGCGGCGGATTGAAGAGTATCAGGCGCATACGAGCGCGGAACCCCTCCAATAGATGAATGATACCAATGACGATTGAAGATACCGCATGCGTGTCATTCCGAGCGCAGCGACTTGTCATTCCGAGCGCAGCGACTTGTCATTCCGAGCGCAGCGAGGAATCTGACCGCGCGCAGCGCGGAATCGGCGCGGGTCGCGCACGACCCCTCGCGCGGCTCGGGGTGACCATGCCGGATGGTCATAGGATTCTTGTCATTCCGAGCCCTTCGCTTCGCTCAGGGTAAACGCAGCGAGGAATCTGACCGAGCGCAGCGCGGAATCGGCGCGGGTCGCGCACGACCCCTCGCGCGGCTCGGGGTGACCATGCCGGATGGTCATAGGATTCTTGTCATTCCGAGCGCAGCGACGGGTCATTCCGAGCGCAGCGAGGAATCTGACCGAGCGCAGCGCGGAATCGGCGCGGGTCGCGCACGACCCCTCGCGCGGCTCGGGGTGACCGTGCCGGATGGTCATAGGATTCTTGTCATTCCGAGCCCTTCGCTTCGCTCAGGGTAAACGCAGCGAGGAATCTGACCGAGCGCAGCGCGGAATCGGCGCGGGTCGCGCACGACCCCTCGCGCGGCTTGGGGTGACCATGCCGGATGGTCACAGGATTCTTGTCATTCCGAGCGCAGCGACGGGTCATTCCGAGCGCAGCGAGGAATCTGACCGAGCGCAGCGCGGAATCGGCGCGGGTCGCGCACGACCCCTCGCGCGGCTCGGGGTGACCATGCCGGATATGCATAGGGAATTGGTATGAGAGGTTAAGCAACGTCCTCTTTTGTTAACAAGGTATAACAATGATCTTACCAAAACTTTACCTCTGATCGGCTGCATTCCCTCGACGCAGACACTAGAATTAGAATGGCTCCGGAAATTGTGCAATACCCAAACAGTGCGGGAACAAGCACTGTGCATAAGGCGCCGTGCTCACCGGAGTCCATGCTGGATGCAGACTCGAGAAGGAGAGATCATCTATGGGTGGACGCGACGAGCAAGACAAACTGATCGTCCGATCGGTCGAGGGGAAAGGCAAGGAATTCGAGCGCATTCTTGAAGAGCGTCTGAGTCGCCGTGATTTCCTCAAAGCCGCAGCAGTCACATCGGGACTCGTCGTTGCTGCAACCGCGATGAACGCCGATGTTGCCGCAGCGCAGACGCGCCCGGCGCCGTTGCCGCCAAAGTTTGGCAAGGTTGCGCCGACTACGCCGGAAGTGGACGAGATCGCTGTGCCGGATGGCTACTACGCCGCAACGCTCATTCGCTGGGGGGAGCCGATCTTTGCCGACGCGCCAGAGTTCGATGTCTGGACGCAGACAAAGGAGAAGCAGGAGAAGCAGTTCGGCTACAATTGCGACTACGTTGGCTACTTCCCGCTGCCGTCGTACACCTCGAATAACTCGACGCGCGGGTTGCTGGTGGTGAACCACGAGTATACCAACCCAGAGTTGATGTTCCCCGGCTACGATGTCGAGAATCCCAACCCCACCAGAACGCAGGTCGATGTCGAACTTGCTGCGCACGGTGTGTCGGTGATCGAGGTTGCCCGCGGGCGCGATGGGCGCTGGAATGTGGTGCGCAATTCGCCCTATAACCGCCGTCTGACCGGTTACACGCCGATGACGGTCAGCGGTCCGGCGGCCGATCACGAGTGGATGAAGACGAATGCCGATCCGACCGGGCGCAATGTGCTTGGCACCCTTAACAACTGTGCTGGTGGCAAGACGCCGTGGGGCACGGTGCTGACCGCCGAAGAGAACTTCCACCAGTATTTTGCGAACCTGCGAGCGATGCCGAACAGCGATTATCGCAAGGCGATCCATAACCGCTACGGCATGCCGAGCGGCGCCTCTGAGCGCAGGTGGGAGAATTTCCATGATCGCTTCGATATTGCAAAGGAGCCAAACGAAGGCTTCCGTTTCGGCTGGATCGTCGAGTTTGATCCGTATAATCCCAATTCTGTGCCGGTGAAGCGCACCGCACTCGGTCGCTTCCGCCACGAAGCGGCAACGATCGTGATTGCGCCATCCGGTCAGGTCGTGGCGTACTCCGGCGACGATGCGCGCGGTGAGTATGTCTATAAGTTCGTCTCGAACGGGCGCTACAACCCGCGCAACCGTGCGGCGAACTTCAACCTGCTCGACGATGGTACGCTCTATGTTGCGCGCTTCAATGCGGACGGCACCGGTGAGTGGTTGCCGCTGAAGCACGGCTTTGGTCCGCTGAATGAGGGCAATGGTTTCATGTCGCAGGGCGATGTGCTGATTAAGACGCGCAACGCCGCCGATGCGCTTGGCGCAACCAAGATGGATCGCCCGGAGGACATCGAGACCAATCCGGTCAACAAGAAGGTCTACATTATCCTGACGAATAACAGTCAGCGTGGCGTCGGCAACGGTCCGCCGGTTGATGCCGCCAATCCGCGCGCCAACAACCGCGCCGGTCACATTATCGAACTGACCGAAGAGGGCAATAACCACGCGGCGACCCGCTTCACCTGGAATATCTTCATTCTGGCGGGTCTGCCGACCGACGAGTCAACCTACTTTGCCGGCTACGACAAGAGCAAGGTCAGTCCGATTGGCGCGCCGGACAACATTGTGTTCGACCTGGCGGGCAACGCCTGGGTCGCTACCGATGGCGCCGCCAGCGCCATTAAACTGAACGACGGCCTGTTTGCCATCCCGGTTGCCGGTTCGGAGCGCGGGCATGTGCAGCAGTTCTTCTCGTCGGTGGCGGGCAGCGAGGTGTGCGGTCCGGAGTTTACCCCCGATAACCGGACGCTCTTCCTGGCGATCCAGCATCCGGGTGAGGGCGGCACATTCGATAAGCCGATCAGCACCTGGCCCGACCGCCAGGGTCTGGCGCGTCCGAGTGTCATTACCATTCAGGCGTTCGATAACCGGCGTATCGGTCGCTAGGAACTGACCGGGTAAATCATTGCGGCGCAGGGATGGTGCATCGCACCGTCTCTGCGCCGTCTTACCCTTCCGAATCATTGCCCTTTACACGTATGCATATTTGCGCCATACGTCGTGGCGTTCGAGTTCGCCCAGCAGCGCGAACGCCACGTACTGTGGCTGACGGGGGATGGTCAGCAGCGTCATGCCGGCTTCTTCCGGGGTTCGCCCGCCTTTGCGGTGGTTGCAGTCGCGGCAGGCTGTCACCACATTCTCCCACGTCGTCTCACCGCCACGTGACCGCGGTACGACGTGATCAACGGTGAGATGGGCGCGACCAGGCTGCGCGCCGCAGTACTGGCACGTCTCGCGGTCGCGCATCAGGATGCTGCGGCGCGAACAGGGGAGACGCATGCGGCGCGGGATGCGAATATACCGCACCAGCCGGATGACGAGCGGTACTTCGAGGGAAATGCCGCGTGCGCGCAGGCGCTGCTCGGCTGCTTCGACGAGTTCAGCCTTATCTTGCAGCAGGAGCACAATCGCGCGACGCACGGAGATGAATTGCAGCGGCTCGTAGCTTGCGTTGAGAACGAGAACTCGTTGCCCCAAGCCATTCCCCCTTTCCAGAAGCTGCAAAGCCGACTCCGACCTGTTGCGCTCTGGCGAGGGGGATGACCCTACGCGCGAGCGCCTATGACATCAGCGGCGCTCGCGGCGAGCGCCATTCGTGACGAGGACGCGACGCATCGCCTGAACACCGGAATATGCGCCAGACGGGTGCGCACTGTCGTCCATTGTGTGCACCGGCTGCGATAATAGTTGTTCGTATTCCGTATGTTGCCGCTGAGCGTCACGTTTGATGATCCCTTAATATCGAACGCTATTTCGTGCGTTCGGACTGCACAGTTACCGCACTTATAGGATACACGACATTTGTATCATCTGTCAAATACGTCTGAGCGCGCAGCACGCGCCCGCGCGTAGCAGCGACCGACCTCTCCAACTTTTTACGGGCGGACCGAACCCCCGCGCGAACACCGGCGCTCCCGCCGGGGGACGGACCCGCGCGCGGCGCCGGTCTCCCCTCTCCCGCGCGAGAGAGGGGTAGAGGGTGAGGGGAAAACTATGCGCATGCGTACTGTCCGCCCGTGAACCCCAGACCGCAAGGGTCTTGGGGTGCGAGACACGCGGCGACCGCGAGAGTCGAAGGAAAGCGAAGCATTCAACCTCGGACCTCTTGATCCCAAACGAACCCACAGAAGCGCTATGCTATAATAAATTCGCCTGTGTCAGGTCATCTTTACTCTTCGAGGGACGGTATTGGCGGACGATCATCAACGACGTTCTATCCGTGGCACAACGACGCGTGAGCGCATTGCAGCACGACGGCGGGCGCGTCGCGCCAGCCAATGGTCTGGGTTCGCGCTGGCACTCGTGGCGCTTGCCGTGCTCGCGTTGTTGACCATCGGAGTGACGGCGCTGCGACGCGCCGAACGAACTCTGGCAGAACTCGAACAGAATGATCCACGTCAGCGCGCGACTGCCACCTCACCATCCCCGACCACGGCGCCACAAACTCCGGCTTCCAGCACGGTAGCATCGCCGGCGCCTGCGGAATACGGGTCAGCGAACGACTTGCTTGCCCGACCATTTACGGTGCTGCTCCTCGGCGTCGACCGCCGCACCGACCCCGACGAAGGGGTGCGCAGTGATACCCTGATGCTCGTGCGTGTCGATCCACAGGCGCGCACCATCAGTATGCTCTCAATCCCACGTGACTCGGTCGTGCCTGTCCCACGCCTTGGTTGGGCGAAGATCAACGCGGCATATGGGTATGGGTACGCCAACGCTGCAACGCTCTATGGCAACAGCGTCGAACCATCGGCTGCTGGCGGCGCACTCGCAGCCGAAGCGGTCGAACAGTTTCTCGGTGTTACCATCGATTATATTGCGCAGGTCGATTTTCGTGGTTTCGAGCGCCTGGTCGATTCGGTCGGCGGCGTCTTGATCGATGTGCCCGCCCCTGTTCTCGATGCAGAGTATCCGACCGAAAACTACGGCGTCGAGCGGATCTACATCCCGGCAGGACTGCAAGTGTTCGATGGACGCACAGCGTTAATCTACGCTCGCACGCGCCACGGCAGCAGTGATTTCGAGCGCAGTAAACGTCAGCAGCAGGTGTTGCGCGCGCTTTTCGATCAGGTGCGCAACCGCGGGCTGCTGGCGAATACGACCCTCCTGCCACGCTGGATTGAGGTGCTCACCCAACACGTGCGCACGACATTACCGGTGTCCGACCTTCGGGCAATGGCAGAACTTGCAGCGCTGGCGCGCGACCTGGACAGCAGTCGCATTCTGCAACTGTCGATCAACCCAAATGATGTGGCCATCGACCGTGAAGACGGCTCAGACATTTACTGGAATCCGAACGATATTGCGGCGCTGGTGGCGCGCTGGGAAGCCGGTCCCGACCTGACCGCCACGCCGCCGATTGCGGGTCTGCCGACCCAGGTTGCTGTACCCGACGCATCGCCGGATGATCCGTTGCACGGCTCGGTGCCAACGCTTCTCCCATCAGTCGTCGAGCCGGGCGCCGTTGTTCAGGTGCTCAATGGCGCGCGCGTCGAGGGGATTGCCGGGCGCGTCAGCGCATTTCTGGAAAAGCGCGGATTCGTCGTCGCCGACCCGGAAACAGTCACCCGCGTCTACGAGCATACCCTGATTATCGACTATACCGGACGCCCCGAAACACGTCGTCTTCTGGCAGAGGCGCTCGGTGTCAATGCTCGCTATGTCCTGGCGCCCGCCCCGCCTGATGCGCCGCCGCCGGGGTATAATGTCGATATTGTCGTCATTGTCGGGCGCGATTATCGGCAGGAATGGCTGAACGACGGCGGGAGGTGAAGCAGTGACGATGACCATGCCAGCAATCCCCTACCTCGAAAGCGGCGACCGGTTGACGCGCGCCGAGTTCGAGCGGCGCTACGAAGCCATGCCACACGGTACAAAAGCCGAACTGATCGAAGGGGTGGTCTACGTGGCATCACCCGTTCGTTTTGCAACCCACGGCGAACCGCACAGCCGCATCATCACGTTGCTCGGCATCTATGCGGCAGCCACGCCGGGAGTTCGGGCCGGCGACAACGCGACGGTGCGGCTCGATTGGGCGAATGAACTGCAACCCGATGGATTGCTCCGCATCGAGTGCGGCGCCTCGATGATCGACGCGGACGGGTATGTTCAAGGACCGCCGGAGTTCGTGGCTAAAATCGCCGGTAGCAGCGCTGCCCAGGATATGCACGACAAACTGCGGGTTTATCGTCGCAGTGGTGTGCAGGAATACCTGGTGTGGCTGGTCTTCGAGCAGCGGATCGTCTGGTTTGCGCTCGACGCCGGCGACTATCGTCTTATCCCCGCCGATCCGGACGCTATCACGCGCAGCCGTGTCTTTCCGGGACTCTGGCTCGACCTGCCTGCGCTGGTGCGCGACGACATGGCCCGCGCGCTCGCGGCGTTGCAGCAGGGGATCGCCGCCGCAGAACACGCCGCTTTTGTGAACCGTCTGCGATCTGTTGAATGAATGCAGAACTATGACCATCCACACGCCCGACTGGGTCAAGCACGCAGTTTTCTATCAGATTTTTCCTGACCGTTTCGCCAAAAGCGAGCGGGTTGCCAAACCTAACCACCTCCAGCCGTGGGATAGCCTGCCAACGCCAGAAGGGTACAAAGGAGGCGATCTTCTGGGAGTGATCGAACGATTGGACTACTTGCAAGACCTGGGGATCACCGCGATCTACTTTACGCCGATTTTCCAATCGGCATCGAACCATCGCTACCACACCCACGACTACTACCAGGTCGATCCGATGCTCGGCGGCAACGAAGCGTTTCGTGCGCTGCTGGAAGCCTGCCACCGGCGTGGGATGCGTGTCGTGCTCGATGGTGTGTTCAACCACGCCAGTCGCGGCTTTTTCCAGTTCCACGACATTCTTGAGAATGGACCGTTTTCCGCTTACCTGGATTGGTTCTTCATTGAGGGATGGCCCCTCAGCCCCTACGATGGATCACGCCCGGCAAACTATCGCGGTTGGTTCAACAACCGGGCGTTGCCGAAGTTTAATACCGACAACCCACAGGTGCGCGAATTTCTGATGCGCGTCGCCGAACACTGGATCCGCCAGGGCATCGACGGTTGGCGCCTCGATGTGCCGTTCGAGATTACGACCGAGGGATTCTGGCAGGAGTTTCGCCAGCGTGTGAAGGCGATCAACCCCGAAGCGTACATTGTCGGTGAGGTATGGCGCGATGCGCGCCGGTGGTTGCAGGGCGACCAGTTCGATGGCGTGATGAACTACCTGTTCACCGGACCGACGATTGCGTATGTCGCCGGTCCGCGCGTCGATCCGGCGCAGGTCGTGGGGCGGGATTATGTCACCATGCCGCCGTTGACGGCAGCGGAGTATGCGCGTGTGATCGGCGATGTGCTGAGCCGGTACGATTGGGAGGTCCAGTTGACCCAGTTGAACCTGTTCGATAGCCACGACACGGCGCGCCTGCTGACGATTGCGCGCGGCGACCGCAGCAGCGTGCGCCTGGCGACGATCCTGCTCATGACGTTCCCTGGCGCGCCGTCGGTATTCTACGGCGACGAAATCGGACTGCCCGGCGGCGTCGATCCCGACGCGCGCCGCGCGATGCCATGGGATCGACCGGAGACGTGGGATATGGAGACGCTGGCGTACCACAAACAGTTGATCGCTCTGCGCCATGCGCTCCCGGCGCTGCGCACCGGTGCATTCCACGTCCTGTACGCCGACGATGAGGTCTTCGCCTTTGCACGCAAACTGAACGACCAGATCGTGATCGTGGCGGTCAACAACGACGAACAGCCACGGCAGGTCGCCATTCCGGTCGCCGACCTTTTGTCCGACGGTCGTGAGATGATCGCCCGCTATGGGAACTATCACAACCGGATTGTTCATGGTACACTTCATGTATCTGTGCCGGCTCGCGACGGGCTGATCCTGACATGACGTTCAACCTTACACAGTTCCGCGCGGCGCTCGATGCTGCCTATGTGCGCGATGACGACCCGACGGCGCTGATGTTCGACCATTATCTGCGCTGGAAAGGGAGTCCATCGTTCATTGCGCGTCCGGTCTTCCAGGAAGGCATGGGTCCGATGGAGACGCTTGTCTCGCGGCATTTCACCGTCCTCGCGTACCAGGCAAACCCGCTCTACACCACCCTCTGCACCCTTGGCGCCAGTTATCGCGTCATTCCCTTCAGTCGCGTCAGTTTCGGCGACGAACGCGGCGTGCGCTATGAGTACATCATGCACGCTGCGCGGGCGAATGAGCAGCAGGCGGCTGAACTGCTGGCGCTTGTCGCAGAATATCCGTTTGTTCACAACGTCGAAATCGGGCCAGGATATGTGATGCCGGTTGGTGAACCGGTCGCCCCTGGCTCGCCAATGGAATACCTGTACTTTACCTACCCGTACCTGGACGACAGTCGTATGTACGAGAGCAATCCATGGGGCGAGATCGAACGTCCTGAACTGTTGATCCAGGTCTTGTGGGTTCTCCCGATCTACCGTTCGGAAGCGCAGTTCATTCGTATCGCAGGGATGGAGGCGTTCGAAGGGCGTTTGCAAGAGCGCCATGCGCAGATATACGATGCGTATGATCTGATGCGGTTGCCGCTCGTGGAGGGTTGACGGTTTGGAAGAAGGCGGCAATGGCGCCTTGCGCCGCTGCACCATGTCGCCGTTTACCCGTGCGCCCGCGCGTTGCATCTGCCGTAGTTCCGCACCACGTCGCCGCTTGCCCACGGGATCGTTGTCGGTCGGAGCGTCTGCAATGGGCGCCCGCCAGGGGATGCATGCGGGAAGGTCGAATACGTCTCTGGGGGAAGGTCTATCCTATCGATGTGGACGTGCCACAACACGTTGGTGAGGCGTAGTTCCGGCGCGCTTCCGGGAAGTCGTCCGACTTCGAGAGACGTGAAGCAAGAGCGTTGTCGGTTGAACGTTTCTCATCAGAAGGTCGCATAGGCGAGATGCGAAGAAGCACATCCGGCATCCCCTGGCGGCTCTGCGGTGATATGATCACCCGCGCAGGAGGACCATGTCGGATGGGAACTGCGAGATGCTTGGTCTCGGTAGATCGCTATGCGCCGGGACGCTTCCCCACCAGGAGAGAAATCGTATGACGCAACGACAGGTTGTTTTTGCCCTGCTGGCGCTCCAACTGATCGGCACGATTCTGCTGGTCATTGGTCAGGCGATCAGAAACATTAACGACATTATCGTTCCGCTTGGCATAGCGACGACGTTGATCATCATCGGGGTGCTGTGGGCGTACTGGCGCGGTTGGGAACAGGCGGGCATCGTGGATATCATTATCGTGACGATTGCTGTCGGCATTGGAACGCCCGACATGCTGGTGCGCCCATACCAGGGGCTGATCGTCCTGGCGCCGATGGCGCTCGCGCAAATCCTTGGCGGACCGCGCTGGATTCTGATCAGCATGTTTGGCGTGCTCGCTATCCTGACCGTGCGCGCCGGACCGGAAGCCGGGTACATGACTGCGTACACGGGCGACCTGCGCACGATCGCGATTTTTGCGTTCATTGTCCTGAGCATGGCGCTCAGCCGGATCATCGCCGATACGGCGATTCGTAGCGCAAATGCGAATGCGCAGCGTGCCGAGGAAGCGCGCGCCCGCGCCGACTCGCAGGCAAAGACTCTGGAGGAGCAAACGCAGGTGTTGCAGGAGCAGAACCGGCGCCAGCAACAGTTGCTCGACCTGGTGACGCAACTGGAAACGCCGGCAATCGTGCTGGCAGAGGGGGTGCTGCTGGCGCCGGTCGTCGGTCCGATTGATGATCGACGGGCTGAGGCATTCGTGGGGCGTTTGCTGGAAGTCGCCAGCGCCCAACGTGCGCAGTTGGTGGTCATCGACATCGCCGGCGCCTCGAATGTCGATGAACGCGCCGCATCGTTGCTTGGGCGCGCTGTGCAGGCGCTGCGCTTGATCGGGTGCCGCGTGGCGATCAGCGGCATCTCGGCAGACCTGGCGCGCACCCTGGTGGCGTCCGGCGTTTCGTTCGATGGCATCCCGACGGTGCGTACCCCGCGCGAGGCGCTAGAAGCGTATCGTTCGGTGGAATGAACCACTGAGGTTCGGACATGAGTCAGGACACCCAAATGAGAAGCCTCACAACCGATACCCCTGGTTTGCAACACGGGGAATCTCCATGCACACGGGTATCCCTATCCGCCCATTGATGCCACGTCGCTTCGATGACCCATCACCGCCGATCACGCTGCCGACATCGGTCAGGCGCTCCCGGCAGCACACGCGCGGCGCCTGTGCGCGATCGCCGCTCCTTGGCATGGCACGCGCCACGCGCCGGATGGTTAGATTTCTCGCTGCGCTCGAAATGACCAGGGAGCCGCCGGTCCCTGGCACGGCGCGCGGAGCGCGCCATCCTCCTTTGTCATGGCGAGCGGAGCGAGACATCTTCAACAACGACCGCCGGACCTTGCCATAGCACGCGCCACGCGCCGGATGGTTAGATTTCTCGCTGCGCTCGAAATGACCAGGGAGCCGCCGGTCCCTGGCACGGCGCGCGGAGCGCGCCATCCTCCTTTGTCATGGCGAGCGGAGCGAGACATCTTCAACAACGACCGCCGGACCTTGCCATAGCACGCGCCACGCGCCGGATGGTTAGATTTCTCGCTGCGCTCGAAATGACCAGGGAGCCACGGGTCCCTGGCACGGCGCGCGGAGCGCGCCATCCTCTCCTTGTCATGGCGAGCGGAGCGAGACATCTTCAACAACGACCGCCGGACCTTGTCATAGCACGCGCCACGCGCCGGATGGTTAGATTTCTCGCTGCGCTCGAAATGACCAGGGAGCCGCCGGTCCCTGGCACGGCGCGCGGAGCGCGCCATCCTCCTTTGTCATGGCGAGCGGAGCGAGACATCTTCAACAACGACCGCCGGACCTTGTCATAGCACGCGCCACGCGCCGGATGGTTAGATTTCTCGCTGCGCTCGAAATGACCAGGGAGCCGCCGGTCCCTGGCACGGCGCGCGGAGCGCGCCATCCTCCTTTGTCATGGCGAGCGGAGCGAGACATCTTCAACAACGACCGCCGGACCTTGTCATAGCACGCGCCACGCGCCGGATGGTTAGATTTCTCGCTGCGCTCGAAATGACCAGGGAGCCACGGGTCCCTGGCACGGCGCGCGGAGCGCGCCGTCCTCGTACTTGTCATGTCGAGCGGAGCGAGACATCTTCAACAATGATCGCCGGACCTTGTCATAGCACGCGCCACGCGCCGGATGGTTAGATTTCTCGCTGCGCTCGAAATGACCAGGGAGCCACGGGTCCCTGGCACGGCGCGCGGAGCGCGCCATCCTCTCCTTGTCATGTCGAGCGGAGCGAGACATCTTCAACAACGACCGCCGGACCTTGTCATAGCACGCGCCACGCGCCGGATGGTTAGATTTCTCGCTGCGCTCGAAATGACCAGGGAGCCGCCGCTCCCTGGCATAGCACGCGCCACGCGCCGGATGGTTAGATTTCTCGCTGCGCTCGAAATGACCAGGGAGCCACGGGTCCCTGGCACGGCGCGCGGAGCACGCCGTCCTCTCCTTGTCATGTCGAGCGGAGCGAGACATCTTCAACAATGATCGCCGGACCTTGTCATAGCACGCGCCACGCGCCGGATGGTTAGATTTCTCGCTGCGCTCGAAATGACCAGGGAGCCGCCAGTTCTGGCGCCCGCGCGCGGGGTGCGCTGCTCGCAACGCCGGATGCCGATCGAGCCTTCCTGCCGGGATGTGACCCGACTGCCGGGCATGACTCGACGGATGTACAAGCAGCAGCATCGGATGGAGCAGATGTTGGCGCTGTGGTTGTCCGTCTCTCCAGGCGCGCGGTTGATCGGAGCAGGGTTGCGCAATTCCCTGGACGGGGACGGTATTTGGGGAGCGGAGACCATCCCCGATGAGGAGCGAATACCAGGGGGAGGGCAGCGCAACAAGGTCCAGCAATGGAGACGCTCTTCGGGGGGGTGTGTGTTGCTGAGGCAACGATGGCGTATTTCACCTCACGCGCGGCGGCGGATCATCGGCAATGCGCCGGAAGCCTTCGCTGCGTTGGTCCTTCCCCCTGTCCCAACTCATGTCCGAACCTGAGGCGCCATGTTTGGTTTGACGCCGCTATTCCGGTCTGGTATAATAGCGCGAGTGAAAGCGAGAGAGTGGGTCTACCACTCTCTTCTTCTTGTGTGTTGCTTTGGGCGCCTGTGTGCGCCCACAGGGTTGAGGAGCAGAGCAGTGTACGCTATTGTGCGTGACCGCGGAATGCAGTACCGCGTCGAAGAGGGGCAGACGCTGCGCATCGCGCTGCTAGACGCCGAACCGGGGAGTGCCATCGAACTCGGCGAGGTGTTGTTGATCGGCGGCGAGATGCCGCTCGTTGGCGCACCGACGGTCGATGGCGCAAAAGTCCTGGCGACGGTGCTGGGTGAGGAAAAAGGCGACAAGATCGTGGTATTTCGCTACAAGAATAAGAAACGCTACCGCCGGCGCACCGGTCATCGGCAGGAGTATACCCGCGTGTCGATCGATAAAATCGTTGTCGGCGCCAATGAGCAGCACGTGACGAACACACCGGAAGGAGAAACCAATGGCGCATAAAAAAGGTGTTGGAAGTTCGCGCAACGGTCGCGACAGCAATCCAAAAATGCTGGGAGTCAAGCGTTTTGGCGGTGAGCGCGTCAAACCGGGGATGATCATTGTGCGCCAACGCGGGACGAAATTCAAGCCTGGCGCTAATGTGGGTTTGGGGCGCGATTATACGATCTATTCGCTGATCGACGGTGTGGTGACCTTTGAACAGCATTCGCGCAACCAGAAGCGCGTCAGCGTCTACGCGGCGGAATAGGAGCGTCTCCGTGAAGAAGGGTATTCATCCAAAACACTACTATACTCAGGTGGTCTGCGGAACATGCGGATCGGTCTGGCCCGTGATCAGCACACGCGAAAACATGCGTGTCGATGTTTGTTCAAACTGTCATCCGTTCTACACCGGTGAGCAGCGCATTGTGGACACTGCCGGGCAGGTTGATCGCTTCATGCGCCGCCTGCGCACCAGCCAGGATCAGCAGGCGGAAATCGCGCGCCGCCGTGCCGAACGTGAGAAGCCGGAACCTAAAAAGCGCAGCCTGCTCAAGGAAATCTACGGCGAGGATGCATGAGGAGAACCGCGAATCGAGAACCAGGAACCGTTTGCTTCAGGCTGAATTCCTGGTTCTCACTCCTCAGTCCTGATACATTGCCGCCAGACGCTGCGCGTGATCGCGAATATCGTTCCGCAGCACTTCCGGCGCCAGTACCTCCACATCCGCTCCCCAACTCAATACCCATGAACGAATCTCTCGCACGCCGCCGACCCGCAGGACCATGTCGCACCCGCCATCGGCGCGCTCGATGATCTGCTGGCTGTGGTGCCAGACGCTTTCACGCACCCGTCGCGCAGCGTCGCCGGTGAAGCGCAAGCGCACCTCGACCTCAGTCTCGTTGATCACCCCCCAGGCAGCGCCAAAATGCGCATAGGGGTCGAAATCGTCAGGAATGGTGTAGGTCTCGTCCAGTATCGTCGCCTGCGCGATGCGTTCGAGTTTAAAGGTGCGCAACGCGCCGCGTAGCCGATCGTGCGCAACCACGTAGGATGCCGGTTCGCTCCGCGCCACTTCCAGCACATATGGCTCGATCACCCGTTGGGTCACATCACCGCTTGCCGCGCGATAGTCAATCGTAACGCACCGCCGGTCAGCCCAGGCGCGGGTGATCGTTTCGAGCACCCGGATGTACGCCGTCCGATGCGCCCGCTCACGAATAAGGTCGGCAACGCGAGCGATATGTGATGACACAGTCGCGTCGGGCAGGCTTGTCGCCAGTTTTTGCAGCGCCGAAACGACATGCGGGTTGTGTTCGTCGCTGTGGTGGGCAAGCAGCCGCGCTGCGAAGAAGAGGGCCACAGCCTCGTTGAGGTTCAGGCGCACCGTCGAAAGGTACGAGTCGCGTTCAATGCCATAGCGCCCGCCCTGCTGCCAGACCGGCGCGCCCATCTCTTCGAGGGCCGCAAGGTCACGGTAGATCGTGCGGCGATCAACGCCGCAGCGCTCCGCAAGATCGACGACACGCAGACCGCCGGGGGCGTTGTAGAGCAGGTGTTCGATTCGGCGTAATCGTGCTGCCTTACTCTGAACCCGCTCAGATGTCACAACATTTCGTCCTGATTACAACACACCGGAGACGCGCAGTGCAATCATGGCGGCGAGGAGGAGCGTGGCAAGGATGGCAATCCGGCGTAGATCGTGACGCGCAACAGCGTAATCGAGCGTGTAATCGACTGCCTCGGCTGTGGGGCGCACCTGCCGCCGCTGACGGCGCGATGAGGCGCCGGTTGCCATCTCGCGCTCAGGCGCGACGCGACCGGTGCTGTGAGAACGCTGACCGATCGCCGACGCAACCGGCAGCGCCGCTTCTTCTCGCGTAGCCGGCGTCGCAAGATTCTCTGCTTCATCCTCCGCCAGTGTCGTGGTATCAACAGGCGCAGCAATGTTCGTCTTTGGCGGGTGTTTATCAACGGGTCGCGCCAGCGCAGGTGCAGCGGGGCGCTGCTGCGCTCTGGCGCGCTGCTGCTGGCGACGACGCTGTGAGCGTGATTGTGATGCCATGGAAGAACCTTTCACGTCCAAATCACCAGGAGATATTATAGCATGGCGTGGAGGATTCGGTTAAGGGCTAAGCGCACCGGCAACCAACTGCCGAAAGTCTACCGCCTTTTCAACCTTCAACCGAACCTATCTTCCATCATTCGCTGCTATCGTGTTATACTACGCAACGTGTGGCTCAGGCGGACAATGTGGTCTGATTCTGTATGCTCAACGAGGAGGACAGGACGTATGACTATGGAGCAGGAAAGCGCGCTCGCCAGCGCGCAGCGCCAGTTCGATATTGCAGCCGACATCCTGCAACTCGAACCCGGTCTCCGCCGCATCCTGCGCGTTCCGCAACGTGAACTGACGGTGACGTTCCCGGTTAAAATGGACGATGGTCGGATCGAGACGTTTGTTGGGTATCGCGTCCATCACAACATCACGCGGGGTCCGGCGAAGGGGGGTATTCGCTACCATCCCAATGTCACTATCGATGATGTGCGCGCTTTTAGCATGTTGATGACCTGGAAGTGCGCAACGGTCAATATTCCCTACGGCGGTGCGAAAGGCGCGGTTGTGGTCGATCCGCGCCAATTATCGATGGGTGAACTCGAACGGCTGACCCGCCGTTATACTTCGGAAATCAGCATCCTGATCAGTCCGGATCGCGATATTCCTGCGCCCGACATCGGCACGAACCCGCAGGTGATGGCCTGGATCATGGATACCTACTCGATGCATAGCGGACATACGGTTCCGGCGGTCGTGACCGGTAAGCCGATCGAGATCGGCGGGTCGTATGGGCGGCGTGAAGCGACGGCGCGCGGGTTGTCGTATGTGTTGCGCGAGGCGGCTGAAGCGTTGAGCTTCCCGATTGCCGGCGCGCGGATCGTGATTCAGGGATTCGGCAACGTCGGCGCTACCTGCGCGCGCCTGCTTGAAGAAATGGGGGCAACGATCATTGCGGTGTCGGATAGCAAAGGGGGCATCTACCGGCGTAACGGTCTGCCGCTTGCAGCAGTCGTCGCCCACAAGCAGCGCACCGGCACGGTCACCGATTTTCCTGAAGCAGATCGGGTGACGAATGCTGAATTGCTCGAACTGCCGTGCGATATTCTGGTGCCGGCTGCGGTGCAAATGCAGATTACCGCGCGCAATGCCGATCGCATCCGCGCCAGGATTGTCGGCGAGGCGGCGAATGCGCCGACTACGCCGGAAGCCGATGCCATTCTGTACGATCGCGGTATCTTTGTTATTCCCGATATTCTGGCCGGCGCCGGCGGTGTGACGGTCAGTTATTTCGAGTGGGTGCAGGGGTTGCAGGAGTTCTTTTGGACCGAACGCGAAGTTAATGCGCAACTCGAGCGTGTGATGGTTGGGGCGTTCAATCAGGTGCTGCGTACTGCGCACGAACGTCGTGTCCATATGCGTACTGCTGCCTATCTGCTTGCCGTCAATCGGGTGGCAGATGCAACGCGCATTCGTGGTATCTATCCGTGAGGCGGTATGACCGGGCGGCGCACGCGCCTCGGTGATTGGGGCGAGACCATGGCGGCGCGCTTTCTGGCGCGTCGCGGGTATGAGGTGCTGGCGCGAAAGTGGCGCTGCGCCGCCGGCGAGATCGATATTGTTGCGCGTCACGACGGCGACCTGGTCTTCGTCGAAGTGCGCACCCGGCGCGGCCGCGATCCCGGTATGGCTGCCGAGTCGATCACTAATGCCAAACGCGCGCGCCTGATGGCGCTCGCCGATGCGTTCCTCGCGGCGCACGATCTTCCTTCCAACACGCCATGGCGGATCGATGTGGTGGCGATTTCTGTTGGATTGCGCGCGCAGGAGGTGTCAATTGAGCACATTCCGTATGCCGTCGAGGAAGCGTGATGGAGAGAGCCGTACTGCGTTCCAGCGAGGTTGACCGATGACCTTCATCCATCCAACCGCAGAGGTGTCGCCACAGGCGCACATTGGCGACGGGACGCGCGTCTGGCATGGCGCGCAGATCCGCGAGCGCGCCAGGATCGGCAGTGGGTGTATCATCGGAAAGAATGTCTATATCGACTTCGATGTCGTCATTGGCGATCACGTCAAGATTCAGAACAATGCGTCGCTCTACCATGGGTTGACCATCGAGGACGGCGTTTTTATTGGACCGCACGCCATTTTTACCAACGATCGCATTCCGCGCGCTATCAACCCCGACGGGTCGCTCAAAGGCGCTTCCGATTGGGTCGTGGGGCGCACTCTGATCCGGCGGGGCGCGTCGATTGGCGCCGGTGTCATTATCGTGACAGGCGTAACCGTCGGTGAGTGGGCATTGTGTGGCGCGGGAGCGGTCGTCACCTGCGATGTGCCGGCGCACGCGATTGTTGTCGGCAATCCGGCGCGGGTTATCGGGTATATCAGCGCAGGTGGCGCGCGTTGCGCAACACAGGAGGAAGCTATCGCGCGCACGGTACAGGAACAACAAACCACTTCGTAGAGTGGCAACCGCGCGAGAATCCTGATAGGAGGAACATCGTGGAACACAAACGTGTCAGTGATGTCATGCACTATGGCGTTATTTCGTGCCGGGTCGAAACGCCGGTCGAGGAGGCGCTGGCGCTTATGCAAGAGCACCGCATCCACGCACTCGTGATCGTTGATGGACCTGGCTACCTTGCCGGGATTGTGTCGCAGACCGACCTGCTGCGGGCTTGGAAGGAAGGGTCGTCGTTTGAAGCGGTGATGCGCGGACCGGTCGGCGACATTATGACCCGCAGTGTTGTCACCTGTATGCCCGAAATGGAACTCGACCGCGCTATTCAGTTGCTCAATCGCAATCATATCCATCGCCTCGTCGTTGTCGAAGAGCGCAACGATGGGCGCTTCTGGCCCATAGGCGTGCTGTCGATGACCGACATTGTGCGCGCACTAGAGGGCGAAGGGCTTGGTATGGGACGTTCATCGTAGGGGTGTATCGTCCATGTCGTGTTGATGTATGCAGGTCGTCACGCCAGATTCATGCCGCCTCCCCATCAATGCAATTATCCAGGGTGATTGCATTCAGGTTTTGCAGATGTTCCCCGAGCAGTCGGTAGACCTGATTTTCGCCGATCCCCCCTACAATCTTCAGTTGCGTCACGCATTGCTCCGTCCCGATCAAACGGTCGTGGACGGGGTTGATGATGCCTGGGATCGGTTTGAAGATGTTCAGGAGTATGATGCATTCACCAGAGCCTGGCTTGGCGCTTGTCGCAGGGTGCTCAAGGACGATGGCACGATCTGGGTGATCGGCACGTACCATAATATCTTTCGTGTCGGCGCGATCATGATGGATCTGGGGTACTGGATATTGAACGATGTTATCTGGCACAAAACAAATCCGATGCCCAATTTCCGCGGCGTTCGCTTCCAGAACGCAACCGAAACATTGATATGGGCGAAGAAGTCTGCCGATCAGAAGAAATATACGTTCAATTACCACGCAATGAAGCATCTGAATGAAGAGAAGCAGATGCAGAATGTCTGGCATCTTCCGCTCTGCACCGGCGCGGAACGGGTGAAGATCAATGGCAAGAAGGCGCACTCGACGCAAAAACCGGAAGCGCTGTTGTACCGGGTGATACTGTCATCGAGCAATCCTGGCGATCTGGTCCTTGATCCATTTTTCGGTTCGGGCACAACTGGAGTAGTCGCGCGCAGACTGAAGCGACATTATATTGGCATCGAGTTGGATCCGGCGTATGTCGAAATCGCCAGAACACGGATCGAGAAGACACCAGTATCCGTATGCGATGATGCGATGCTCGCAACGCGATCGAAACGGGACATGCCGCGTGTCGGTTTTGGTCAACTTGTGGAGGCGCAGTATCTTCGCGTCGGTCAGAATCTCTACTCAAGCGATCGAAACGTTGTGGCAATCGTCCGCGCGGACTCACAACTGCAATGGGGCAATATCACCAGCTCCATCCACAGAATAGCCGCGCTTGCTCAGCATAAGCCCGCCTTCAATGGCTGGGAGTACTGGCACTATGAGGATCAGGCGGGTCGTCTTGTCAGCATCGATTCTCTTCGTGAACAATATCGGTTCGACCAGGGCGTAGCGGATTGAGAGCGTGGCGGGTTGAAGCTGACTCGCCGGGTCAGCGCGGAGCGCTTCCAGGACATGAGTGCGCGGCTTCAGCCCCGCGCGCTCTAAGTTCATGCGTGAGGCGCGCCGGGGCTGCACGTCGTTCGCCCCCCAATGATCACCCTACCAGCAGTGCCAGTGGTTGCTCCAACAGGCGTTTCACCTCGTTGAGAAACTGAGCCGCCTCAGCGCCGTCGGTGACGCGGTGGTCCGCCGAGAGGGTCAGCATCATCAGATGTTTTGCCACCACCTCGTCGCTGTCGTCTTTGAACGCCGGGACGCGCCGGATTGTGCCGACCGCCAGGCTGGCGGCTTGCGGCGGCGTGATGATCGATGTGAATTCAGTGATGCCGTACATCCCCAGATTACTGACCGTAAACGTGCCTCCCTGAAGCAGATCGGGGGTGATCTTCCCCTCGCGCGCCAGCACAACGACCCGTTTGGTCTCGCGCGCAATCGAACCGAGTGAGCGGTCCTGGCAATTGGTCACAACCGGCGCCATCAGCCCGCTCTCCAATGCGACCGCAATGGCGATATTGACCATCGGATGCCGGATGATCCCTTCGTCGCTATAGGAGGCGTTGAGATTGGGAAAGGCGAGCAGCGCGCCAGCGCACGCTTTGACCACCATATCGTTGACCGAGAACTGTTCCTCTTTTGCCCGTCCGGCGTTCGCCTGCGCGCGCAATGCAAGCGCTGCACCCATATCGACTTCGATAGACACAAAGATGTGCGGAAACTGCTGCCAGCTTTGCAGCATGCGGCGCGCAATGGTCTTGCGCATATTGCTCAGCGGTACGACGGCGGCCAGCGGCGCGCCGACCAGTGCAGGCGTTGGCGGCGCAACGGGCGCTGCTGGCGTCGGCGCGGGCTGCACTGCTGGCGTCGGCGCAGCCATTGCCGGCGCAGGTGCAGGGGCGGGCGCCGTTGGTACAGGTGTGGGGACCGGCGCCGGCGCCTTTGGCATGGGTGTCGGAGCAGGCGCCGGCGCCGCGCCGCGCGCAGTCAGGTACGCTTCGATGTCTTCCTTCACGATGCGCCCTGCCGGGCCACTACCGCGCACCTGGCGCAGATCGACCCCATGTTCGCGCGCCAGACGACGCGCCAGCGGTGATGCGCGGACCTCTCCCACTTCCACGGCGGGCGCCGCGACAACCGGCTCGGGTGTGGCAGGTGCAGGCGCTTCAGCGACGGACGCGGGTGCAGGCGCTTCGGCGATCGGTGCGGGGGCGGGCGGTTGCGCTCCGTTGCCGCCGTCAAGTCGAGCAATGACCGCATTGACCGGCGCCGACTGTCCTTCCGGCACGACAATCTCGGTGAGAGTGCCGGACTCAAACGCCTCGATCTCAATAGTCACCTTATCCGTCTCGATTTCGGCAATTGGCTCACCGCGGCGAACCTCGTCACCTGGCTTCTTCAGCCAGCGAACGATCGTGCCCTCCTGCATGTCGAAGCCCATCTTGGGCATGGTAATGTCGGGCATAGGTATCTCCACTACGACAGCGTCTTACGGATCGCCTCAACGATCCGATCGACCGTCACCACAGTCTGCAACTCCAGATTCTTCGAGTAGGGCATCGGAACTTCCCGGAAGTTAACCCGTGCAATCGGCGCATCGAGATAATCGAAGCCATACTCATACAGGCGCGCCGCAATCTCGGCGCTCGTGCCGAACGATTGCCAGTCCTCCGTCACCACCACGGCGCGGTTCGTCTTCTTGAAACTGTCGAGCGCCACGCTCATATCGAGCGGTCGTAGCGTGCGCAGATCGACAATCTCGACCTCGATGCCGTCACGGGCAAGAATCTCGGCTGCCTGCTGCGACAGATGGACCATGCGCGAATAGGTGACGACCGTGATGTCGCGCCCTTCGCGCGCCAGGCGCGCCTTGCCCAATGGAACGGTATAACTTTCCTCCGGGACATCGCCCTTGACGGTATACATGAGCGTATGCTCGATAAAGACCACCGGATCGGGGTCTTCGATGGCCGCCTTCAGCATCCCCTTCATATCGTAAGGGGTCGCCGGCGCGACGACCTTAAGCCCCGGCATGTGCGCAAAGTACACATCGAACGACTGTGAGTGGGTGGCGGAGAGTTGCGTCCAGCCGTTCGTCGTGCGCAGCACCATTGGAACTGTCATCTGGCCGCCGAACATGGCATAGATTTTGGCGGCGTGGTTGAAGAGCATGTCGAATGCCAGCAGCGAAAAATTGACCGACATGATCTCGGCGATCGGGCGCATGCCGACCATCGCCGCACCGATGGCGATACCGACAATGCCCGACTCGGCGATGGGTGCGTCGCGAATGCGTTCTGGTCCATACTTTTCGAGGAAACCGGCGGTAACGCCATAGGTGCTGCCATAGTGCCCGATATCCTCGCCAATGATAAAGACGCGCTCGTCCTGCATTGCGTCCTGCAATGCCTGGCGCAGCGCCTCGCGAACAGTGATGACCGGCATGGTTTATTCTCCATGGATGGGGGGATTGACCGCGATTGGCGCGGCGTAGACTCCCGTCTGCGTAATCCATTCGTGCCCTGGTTCCGGGCTTTCGTCGGCAAACCGCACGGCGGCTTCGACCTGATCATCGATCATGCGATCAATATCGCGCAGTTGTTGTTCGGTTGCAATACCTTCCTGCACCAGCATGGCGCGGAAGCGGGCAATCGGATCATTGCGTCGGTGACGTTCGATGTCTTCTTTCGAGCGATACTTTTGCGTATCCTGCGCCGAGTGGCCGCGGAATCGGTATGTCATCGCCTCGAGCAACACCGGACCTCTGCCCGAACGCGCGTACTCGACGGCGCGCAGCGCCGCGTCGCGCATCACCAGCACATCGTTGCCGTCCACCCGTTCGGCTTTCATATCGAACGCGCACGCCTTGCGGTAGATCTCGGTCACCGACGAGTGGACCTCCAGCGGCGTACCCATTGCATAGAGGTTGTTTTCGCACACAAAGATTACCGGCAACTTCCAGAGTTGTGCAAAGTTGAGCGACTCGTAGAACTCACCGCCATTGGTGGCGCCGTCGCCAAAGAACACCATCACGACCGAGTCCCTACGCTGCATCTTCATGCCAAGCGCCACACCGACTGCCAGCGGCAGGTGGCTGCCGACAATCGCATACCCGCCCCAGAAGTTCTTGCTGGCGTCGGCAAAGTGCATCGATCCGCCCAATCCTTTGGAGCAACCGGTCACCTTCCCGAACAATTCCGCCATGAGCGCGTTGATGTCAAGCCCACGGGCAATCGCGTGCCCATGGTCACGGTAATGGGTGAAGATATGGTCTTCCGGGCGCAGCGCGGAAATCGCACCGACCGCCGTCGCCTCTTCACCGATGTACAGATGGAGAAAGCCTCCGATCCTGGCTTTGGTATACATCTCCTGGCACTTCTCCTCGAAGCGCCGGATGAGCACCATCTGCCGGTAGTAGTTGATCAGGGTCGCGGCATCAAGCCCGGAATCGTGCAGGAGCGCCGGCAATGCGCCGGCAGAGGCGTGTGTGTGGTCATCGTTATGCGCCATAAGAATCTCATTCCCCTTTTCGCTATGCGTCCAGGCACAGTGGCGCAGGGCGCAATGTCTCAAGTCTGGTCGTGTGGAATGCAGATGAAATCGGTGACCGCTCAGTTTCGACAGCAGTGATTGCCCGTCAGGATGTCCGGGAGTCGTCCATTGATAGAGCGCCTACCGGCGCCTGGCTCAGTCGGCGAACCATAAGACCGCGCGCGAGCGGCGCACCGTCGCCGAAACCGGCATGCTTCCAGGGCGTATCGTCCCGTACACGGTTCGTGCTGAGAAACTGGCGTATCACCTACGGTATCGCGCGACGGCGCGGCGGAGACGCATCGTCGCCCAGAGCCGACGATCCCCGCATGCACGTTCGGATGCGGAGAAGCGTTGCACGTCCTTCATCTGCGTCGGTCGGCGACCGACGATGAATGTTCCAGAAACAGCGCCTCACCCTGGATCACCCGCACCAATTCATCGAGAGTCAGGCGCGAGAGTGAGCGCGGCGGCGCTTTGGGCGTGCCGCAGAGCAGCATGCGTTTCCCTGGATGCAAATACCAGTCGGCGTCGTGGTCGATGATCTGCAAATCATGATACACCGGTGACAGATCGACGTTCGACCGTGACCGGGCGGCAATACCCATCCACCCCTGTTCGTTGCGGTACGCATAGAGCACCGCGCCGTGGCGATACGCCAGTTTACCCGAACCGCCATCGTCGCCGTCGAGTGCGATCCCCAGCCCCCAGGGCGTATCGAATTCGATACGCCGCGCAAACGCTCGTTCGAGGCGAATCTGCCGCTGCTCGTGCTCATACCATGCATCCAGGTTGGGCAGCATCGCGTAAGCGACATGATGAGGGCGGTTGGGGAACAGCAGATTGTAACCGTTGACCAGCGCGTTGACGTTGAAAAACCCCTGCGACCCACGCGGAGCGGATGCGTTGTCGATCTGGTTGACCTGGGCGACAAGGCGGGCAAGCGCCTCATCGTCGGGAGCAATGCTGCGGCGCACCAGTTCGGCGGCGCACACCCCCTGCGCACCGGGTGTATGGTGGTCGAACTGTCCACCGCCGGTATCGACATGAATGATGTGGGGGTCTTCATCGGCTGGACGATTGTGAAGCGTTTGACCGGCAGGGACAAACTGAAGCGCGGCATTGCGTGCGCCGCCGAATCGCACCAGAATCCAGATTGCTGTCAGGCAATCGAGATCCGGAGCGAGATGCCCCACAATGGTGGTCAGCTGCTCCACAGCGACGAATCTCGCTTTCCAGACCTGCCGGGTGTGTCCTGCGCTGGCATGCAGGAGGCGTATCAATCCAACTGGAAAGTATAGCAGAAAACCGGCGATCCGGCAACGTTGATTCGGCGCAAAAACCGACTCGTTTCTGGCGGACGGTTGCGTACCGTTGCGCTTGCGTTTTGCATGTGAACGCCGTATAATACCACAAAGTCCCGCGCATCTATTCGCCCTCTGGCGCACACTGCCACTTGCCGCCGGGATAAGGAAAGGGCATGGAACAGCAAGAACAGGCTGCCACAAACCATCAACAGACGAACGCTGCCCAATCGTTCGGCGACGCTGCGAATGGCCAGTCAGCCGATCAGCGTGACGACCGGGAATTGATGGAGCAGTTCCTCGCCAACCCTGCTCACGACTACCGCAATCTTCAATATGGTGATACGGTCGATGGCATCATCATGCGCGTCGGTCGCGATGAGATTCTGGTCGACATCGGCGCCAAAGCCGAGGGTGTGGTGCCGGCCAGAGAGATGCAGTCGCTCTCTGACGATGATCGAGCGGCGTTGAAACCGGGCGATCCGCTGCTGGTCTTTGTTGTTCAATCCGAGGACAAAGAAGGTCGAGCGACGCTCTCGATCGATCGGGCGCGTCAGGAGAAGAGTTGGCGTCGCTTACAGCAGTGTTATGAGACCGGCGAGATTATCGAAGCAAAAGTGATTAACTACAACAAAGGTGGGCTGCTTGTCAATCTCGATGGTGTGCGCGGATTTGTGCCTTCCTCGCAGGTCAGCGGCATCGGTCGCGGCTCCGAGGCGCAGAAGCAGTCGGAGATGGCGCGCATGGTGGGGCAGACGCTGGCGTTGAAGGTGATCGAGATCAATCGTAATCGCAATCGGTTGATCCTCTCGGAACGCCAGGCTGCAATGGATGTGCGCGAAGGGCGCAAAGGTGAGTTGCTGTCGGCGCTGAAAGAAGGCGATGTTCGGGAGGGCGTCGTCACATCCGTTTGTGACTTCGGCGCGTTTGTCGATATAGGCGGCGCCGATGGGTTGGTGCATCTTTCGGAACTTTCCTGGAGCCGGGTCAAGCATCCGAGCGAGATTCTGAAGCCGGGTGACAAAGTGCAGGTGTATGTGCTCAGTATCGATAATGAGCGTAAACGGATTGCGCTCTCGCTGAAGCGTACCCAGCACGAGCCGTGGGCCACGGTTGGCGAGCGGTATCACATTGGCCAGATGGTTGAGGGTGTCGTGACGCAACTGGCGCCGTTCGGCGCATTCGTGCGGATTGAGGACGGGGTTGAAGGGCTGATCCATGTGTCTGAAATGGGTGATGGACGGGTCCAGCATCCGCGCGATGTGTTGCAGGAAGGCGATGCGGTCCAGGCACGCATCATCCGTATCGATCCGGCGCGGAAGCGCATCGGTTTGAGCATGCGCCAGTCATCCGACGATCAGATCGCGCATCAGTCATCCGACAAAGAAGAGGAGTCTGATGCTGACGAGTGAGCGCGGTTAGCGCCCGGATGGTGCGTATGCGGCGACTCCAGGCTTCCAGTTTTGAATTCCTGGTTGTAAAGCGCTAGGGAGAACTGCTATGTCCGAGCGGGTATACGATAAGTTTACAAAACGCGCCAAACAGGTGTTGCAAATCGCCACCGAAGAGGCGCGTGCATTCAATCACCCCTACATTGGCACCGAGCACATTCTCCTCGGTCTGATCCGTGAGGGTGAGGGCGTTGCGGCGCGTGTGCTGGATGAGCTTGGCGTGAAGCTCGCGCAGGCGCGCCATGCCGTTGAGTTCATTGTTGGTCACGGGGAGGGCCCGCCACGGCAGGATCAGGATCTCACCGCGCGCGCCAAGAAGGTGATTGCCTATGCGGTCGAAGAAGCCAAACGCCTGAATCATCACTATATCGGCACTGAACACCTGCTGCTCGGTCTGGTGCGCAATGGTGAAGGCGTGGCGACCGGCGTTCTCGATATCCTGGGAGTGTCACTCGAGCAGGTGCGCACGAATGTGATGCGCGTGCTGCGTCAGGGGGCCGGCGCGGGTGTCGAGCGTCCCGGGGCTGTGTCGTCGAGTTCATCGCAGTCGTCGCAGCGCCAGAGTAAGACGCCCTATCTCGATGCGCTCGGCACCGACTTGACCGAGATGGCAGAAGCCGGGCGTCTCGATCCGGTGATCGGTCGCCAGCACGAAATCGAGCGGGTGATTCAGATTCTCAGTCGTCGCACGAAGAATAATCCGGCGCTGATCGGCGAGCCAGGCGTCGGCAAAACGGCGATTGTCGAAGGATTGGCGCAGCGGATCGTCGCCGGTGAGGTGCCGGACAGCATCAAGGGCAAGCGGGTGGTGACGCTCGATATGGGCGCGCTCGTGGCGGGCACCAAGTATCGTGGACAGTTCGAGGAGCGCCTGAAGCGCGTCGTCGATGAGATCAAGGAAACCCGCTGCATTCTGTTTATCGATGAGTTCCATACCATTATCGGCGCGGGCGGCGCCGAAGGCACGCTCGACGCTGCCAATATTCTGAAGCCAGCGCTGTCGCGCGGCGAGTTGCAGACGATTGGCGCCACGACGCTCGATGAGTACCGCAAGTATATCGAACGCGACGCGGCGCTCGAACGGCGCTTCCAACCGGTGATGGTCGAGCAGCCGACTGAGGAAGAGACGATCGAGATTCTGCGCGGTATCAAGAGCCGCTACGAGGATTTTCATCAGTTGCAGATCTCCGATGAGGCGATCAAGGCGGCGGCGCACCTCTCGGCGCGTTATGTGCCTGATCGTTTCCTGCCGGATAAAGCGATTGACCTGATCGATGAGGCGGCAGCGCGTGTTCGTATGACACGCTCGGCGACCCCGCCCTCGCTGCGCGATGCATTGCGCGGTCTGGAGGCGATTCGAAAGGAGCGTGAGGCGGCAATCGAGGATGAACAGTTTGAACTTGCCGCCGACCTTCGCGAGCGTGAAGAGCGCATGATGGCGCGTATCCAGAAGATTGAAGCCGAACTCGGCATTGGCAGCGATGCTCATCTTATGGAGCGTCCGTATGTCACCGAAGAGGATATTGCCGAAGTCGTCGGGATGTGGACCGGTATTCCGGTCAAACGCCTGAAGGGGGACGAAACGACCCGTCTGCTCCAGATGGAAGAATATCTGCACAGCCGCATCGTCGGGCAGCACGAGGCGATTGTGACCATCGCCAAAGCGGTGCGTCGCGCGCGCGCCGGGCTTAAGGACCCCAAGCGACCAATTGGCTCGTTTATCTTCTGCGGTCCCACCGGCGTCGGCAAGACTGAACTGGCAAAGGCGCTCGCCGAATTCATGTTCGGCTCGGAGGAGCACCTGATCAAGATTGACATGTCTGAGTTCCAGGAGCGCCACACAACTTCGCGCCTGGTCGGTTCGCCGCCGGGCTATGTGGGGTATGGTGAGGGCGGTCAGTTGACCGACGCGGTGCGGCGTAAGCCGTATTCGGTGGTGCTCTTCGATGAGATCGAGAAGGCGCATCCCGATGCCTTCAACCTGCTGCTTCAGGTGTTAGAGGACGGTCACCTGACGGATGGCAAAGGGCGACGGGTCGATTTCCGCAATACGATTATCATCATGACCTCGAATGTCGGCACCGAGCACATCCGACGCGCATCGCGCATTGGCTTCTCCGGGTATAGCGCGGGCAGCGAACTCGACAACGAGGATATTCGCAAGAAGGTGGACGATGCGCTTAAGCAGTTGTTCCGCCCCGAATTCCTCAACCGCATCGATGCGACGATCATCTTCCATGCGCTGACGAACGAAGAGATCCGGCAGATCACGCGGTTGATGCTCAAGCGGGTGCAGGAGCAACTCAAGGAGCATAACCTGACGCTCGAGATTACCGATGAAGCCTGCGATCTGCTGGCGAAGCGCGGCTATGATCCGGCATATGGCGCGCGCCCGTTGCGTCGTATCATTACCAACCTGATCGAGGATCCGCTTTCGGAGGGCGTGCTGGAAGGTCGTTTCCGTTCCGGCGATAAGGTGCTCGTCGATGTGGCGACGCTGGACAACGGTGAACAGTACCTCCGCCTGCGCCCGGCGCGTGAAGTTGAGGAGGTGCATGCTGTCGAAACGGAGACGGTCGAGGTCTCTGGTTGATTTCGGATCGTTTGGCATCCCTTCTGATCCCGGAGCCGAAGCAGTCGTTCAGATCTGCTTCGGCTCGGTTTTTTGGCGGGTCGCAACAATCTCGTGATATAATGGAACAGATGAGCGCCAGAGCGCCGCTCGTGCAATGAAGCAGGGCGTGGCGTCCGATGATCTACAGCAGCAGAGACGTTTTATCCCTTGCAGAAGAGACGTTACACGCAACGTCTCTTTTTGCAATGCACAGGTATTCCTGCCTGAAGGGAGCATAGCAGTGACTAAAGTGCGTACCGTGTTCGTTTGCCAGCAGTGTGGCTCGCAGCAGTCGCGCTGGATGGGACGATGCCCGGATTGCG